>SHZE01000077.1 GCA_009692435.1 Deltaproteobacteria bacterium
GACCAAGGCTTCTGTTCATGCAGAGGCCCAAGCCAAGCTTGCGTCGTACAAAATTGACCAGCTTCTGAATCCTCAATTGTTGGGCTTTTCATCCAGTTCGGTAATTTGTGACAACCTGAACATTCCTCTGCTGCCCTTTCAGGAAAATGATGCGCTGGCCAAGCGCTATGCTGTGAAGTTCAGCGACGACCTAGCCGCTCAAAACGAAATAGCGATCCCGGATGCGGATCTGAAATTCGAGGTGGTGCTGCGGGATGTGGACAAAAAGATCATCCACAGCACCCAGCGTGGCGTGACCATCATCCGCCGTACTCTGGTGATCCGCTTCCTGATCATCGATGAATTTTCCAGCGAAAAAGATAAGAAGATCCTAAATGTGTTGGCTGCAACGACGCATGAAGACCGCACCCCGCTGAATTCAACAGAAGATGACACACCAGAACGTGATCTGGTGTTTTTTGATCGATTGCTTTCCCGGACGTTGGTCAATTTGTTGCGCGGCATGGCCACACGCGATGCCAAAACCCTGGCGCTGGCCGGAGTCAAGCTTGATTTGGTTGCGCCGGCCATTCCGCGCCTACTCGAACTTTGTGCCAAAACACGTGCATGAGAATGCCCATGAAAAAGGCGAGCCCTGTCGCTTTAGTCAACGATTGGGGAATGTTAAATTTGCCACGACACACGCCGTGCGACTAGGCTTTAGCCTCAGCGACCGGCCCTTCGATCACCTCGGCGCACATGCGCAATAGCCAAGGAGCAATCTCCTTGCGGAACGACACATCGTCCGGATCCCATCTTGTCTGAAGTGGCTGGCGCTGTATGTGCAGTCGGTCAAACACAGGCTGCCGCTCAATCCGGCGCCGGAGCGCGGCCTCGGCATCGAATGGTAACAAGCACAGCTGGCAAGTAAAATCCTCCAAAGTCGGGCGGATAAAGCTTTCACCTCCGAACAGATCATCTACACGGATCGTATGCTGGATGCCCACCTCGCCTTCCAGAAAACGCTGCAGGGCCGCAGCCTCGGCGCGACTGACCTGACTATCACGGTAACCCAGCATCACGATAACGCCTCCGTCCTGAACTCGTGCCGCCCGCCTGAGACCCGGGCGGGCACGTGACCAGCCAGAATCCAGAATCTGCACGAACTTAAGGGAAATGAACACCCCAGCACCAAAAGCCATGCAACCGCTGAAATCCAGTAGGTAATTGGTATAGCTGGCGCCGACCATGGTTATGGAGCCCAAGCCGGATTCGAAGATCAGGAAAGCCTTGGTTAGGATAGGCGAAAGTGCTCCACCCATTGCAATCCACACGAGGGTCCAGATCGCCGCCAATTCGAGTAGCAGGGTAGCCCAAGCCGGTAGGACTCGCAGGTAGGTCTCGTTGATCACATCATCCAAAGCGGTGGCCAGAATCTCGTTGTCGTCCTCGACGGCCCGCACGGAGGTGCCCTTGGTCTGTCCGAGGCCAGGGGCTGAGACACCCATCACCACGACGGCATCCTTGAACACCTTCAGTGCAGGGTCCCCCTCCTTGGCTTTGAGTAGGTCGGAGAACGAGACACGGGTATAACGTCCCTTCTTGTTTCTCCAATTCAGGGTGATCTTCGGCGGCACAGAATTCACGTTCAAGCCCGCCAGCTGCGCGGTGCGCGCAACAATGCTGGGCATCGTGAGCGTGCCGTCCGACCAAATCACCGGGTAGCGGCGCACAGCGCCATCATCGTCCGGTTCCTGGTTGGCCACGCCAATTCGGTCGAGCATACTTTCGAACAGCGGTAGGATCACCGCGACAGTGGCCGAACCATTGTCCGCGGTATCGCCGGTCTTCTGTAGCAGTTGTGCCACTGTCATCTGGCTCTTGGCATCGTTCTGCGGGTTCAGCCGGATGACCGGGAATGAAACCGGACGGATTATTGCAGCCGTGACTTCCATCGCGCCGTCGGAGTCCGGGCTGTTCTTGTCCGGATCAGACATCAGAACGTTGAGTAGCAGCGCTTTCATTCCGATATCGGATAGCTTCTGAACTCCGTCAGCCAATACGCTTCGGGACCATGGCCAGCGGCCGTGCTCCGGCGCCAGAGTGGCCAACGAGCGCTCGTCGATATCGACTATGATGATGTTGCTCGCCGGTGTGGGACTGGACCACCGTGTCTTGAGGATCACGTCGTGGCTGGCTGGCGGTTGATCCTTGGTAATGCGGTCGGTTAGGAACAGGCCCGCCGCATACACGCTGAAGCCTAGTCCAATGAGGAGGACGGTCCGATGCCCCGTCTGGCGCAAATGCAACGCCATGCAGGACATCAGCAGTGCCCGGATAGCGGACATGCGCCGCTGGACGTCTTTCACAGATCGAGGCATGGGCCGCACCAGATCAATGACAGACTGCAGGAGCAACTTGAGGATTTCAGTTAAGCGCACGACTGGAGCTCCAGATCGACTGCGTGTGACAACCCTGCTTTAAAAGCTGGCAAGGAATTGCTTGAACCGTGACGTACGCTTGGCCACCCCATCAGGCTGCGGTCGGGGAAGCTGGTCGATGTTGGTCAGCAGGACCGTGTCCAGCCGCTCGGCCGGCGAGGGATGAGTAGAGAAAAGCAGATCGGCCCGAGGATCGTTGCCCTTGAGATTCTGCAGGCGCTCAAGCACGCCCATTGCAAAGGCTGGATCGAAACCGGCCTGCGTCATGAGTTCCACGCCCATGCGATCCGCCTCGAATTCCGAGGACTTGTCGAGACCCCGCGCGTAGATCTGGGCACTAGCCTGGGATAGGGCTGCATTGTCTAGCTCACCTGTGGCGACCTGCAGGTTCTTCGCGGCCTTCTCGGCTAAGCGCTGCCTGAGCACCACGCGGTAGTGGTGTCGTTGGATCACATGGGCGATCTCGTGCGCCAGCACGAAGGCGAGTTCATCCTCATTGTCGAGTAATTTAATGAGCCCAACGGTGACCAGAACGAACCCACCTGGGGTCGCGAAGGCATTGACCGAGTCCGTCTTGATTAGGCCGAAGCGCCACTTGTAATCACTCTCTGTCTTGGACGCAATCCAACGGCCCACGAGGTTCAGGTAGCGCTGTGCTGCGGGCGAATCGACCAGGGGGGCCGATCCTAGGATGCGCGCGGCTGCGACCGCACCCACGTTCTCCTCGTCCGACTGGGCGAGCACGCCGCCCGTTAACAGGACACCCACAGACAACGCAGAGAACAACAAGCCGAATCGGGTTTTCTTACCAGTCATCATCCTTCTTCTTCCCAGCTGGAGGGGCATTTAAATTTTCTCGTCCCGGCGCAGCCAAGCCATTCCTGCCTAGGATATCGGGATTGGGCGGTCGCTCAACCACGCGCAGCGAAATCTTCTGCTCTACAGGCTTGATTCCACCTTGGGCCTGGAACGTCAGCAAGGCAGCGGGCGTGGGCGCAAAGGCGGCCATCTTCGCCACCTCCTCTGGCTTGGGCGCTCCGCTGAGCAGATCCTTGGCGGACAGACCTCGAGCTGCCGAGCTCGCTACGATATTTCCCGTGCCCAAGCGCCCGGTATCGATCGCCGTTGATCCGCCAGTTGCACCTGCGAATTTGATTTGCGAAACCTTGAGCCAGCCGACCTTGCCTTCAGTGTCAACCTCGACCCAAAAGCCCTGGCGTTTGAGCGTCTTGACGGGGCTGCCCGCCTTGAGTTTTGTCGCTGCGGGCTTGCCGTCTGGCTTGTCGAACAATGCCACTTCTTCGCGCAGGGTTTGTCCCCAAGCTGGCGTGCAACTTGTAGCTAAAACCGTCAGAGACAAAAGTAAAAACTTGGAGAATGATTCAATATTCACCACTCAATACCCTCACAGTGATGTTCTTCGAGCGAGTATAGTCCGGACGCAATAGCTCCACATCCGATTTAGGGGACACCTCGGGCTTGATGGTTTTTTCCTGCTCCGGAATAACCACGGGCTGGACTGCCAGTGGAGCAGCGACAACCACGGTCCGCACTTTGCAGTCGGGCTGCTGCACAGGCGCCTTCATGACCACTTCGATCTCTTTGCCACGAAGCGATGAAAAGACCATCGTCATGCCCGAGATGCTGGTTTCAAGAACCCGTCCTGCTGACGGCTGAAAAGCGCACAGCGCATGGGCCAGTGAACGCATGGCCCGTGTCGCTAAAAGCTCTTCGCTGCTTTCCCGCGTGCCACGCACAGAGCCAACGGCACTCGCGTACATGAACCCATGGCCTGTGGCGACCTCGTTGTCCCCCAGCCGCTGCCGTACGTCATCAGGGACCTGCCCCAATGCGCACAGCGGGAGCAGGACCGCACCACATACATAAAGCCACCGCATCTGAGTCGTACAGGCAGGATCAGTAGTCGCGTGAGGTCTTGCCTTGCCCGCTGTAAGCATCTGACTTTCTGGATACTGCGTTCGCTGGGCGTGCTTGGTCGCCACCTGTCGCACCACCGACTGATTTGTGCTTGGCCCAGTGGCCTGCGATTTGTGCAGAAGCCACTTTCCACTGGACCACCACGCCCACCACGGGACTGTTGTTGGCCGGGTGCAGCGTCTCCCATTCATAGGCAACGGTCATGCCACTGATCGGCAGGGCATCGCCCACAGCCTTGACCCTCTTGGAGAAAGTGCTCTCTTCCTGATATCGCGTCGATTCATCTGTGAAGACGGTCGAAGTATCTGAATCGAGCAACTGGCGATTAACCTCAACCGCCTCTCCCATGAACGAGCGGATCAAGCCATAGCCTCGAGTTTTGGCCACTTCGTAGGCCAAGTCAATGCTCTGCTGGTTCTTGGTTCTGGGTTGAGCCTGTGCATAAGCCAGCACGACATATTCACCTTTCTCGTCACGCACCAGCATCGTCCCATAAGTGGTCAACAGGGTACGATTGTCATCGGGAATGTGTTCAGCAACAGTCTTACCTGGCTCGCCAAGTTTGATGAGTTCCCAATTGTTGGTCACGATGGCATCGGCGATGGCATGCAGTTTCTCAGACCAGACCGTCACGACACCAACACTGCCTTGACCTGAAGAGGGATTCTGCTCGAAGGAGGCTATGGACTTGATGCCCGTACACCGTGCAGCCGCTACAGTGGCCACAGCGTTTTTAAAATCGACCGTATCGGCAACGACTTTGGCTTCTTGCTCTAGGACGGGCTTGGCTGGATCCAACCCTTTTTTTCGTAGTTGCGCATGCATCTTGTTACTCAGCAGCTTCGTGCCGTACGACGCAGCGGTGAGAATGCTGGGAGTCAAGTTTTTGTCCCTGAGGTCGCTGTTCAGCGCCTGGGCCACCTTGACTACGCCTTCCTGAGCCAGGCCCTCGAGCTTCATTCGTTCAGCATCGGCCTTGGCACGCTCTTCTGGTGGCAAAGTCACTTTCTTGATCGCCTCAGTGGAGACAATAATTTTCTGAAACTCGGCGCATTGGCCTTTTGCGGTCAACATCGCCTTGTTGAATGCCGCGATCCGGGCATTCACAAAGTTGGGGTCGGACGAAGATGCGGAAATCGTCGCAACCGCAAAATCGATCACAACCGTTCGCCCGCTCTCATCCTTCTTGTTGTCCTTCACTTGCCGCAGGCCCTGCTCACGGATGAATTTATCCATTCGTGATCGAACTGTCTCAGAACTAGAGATGCTGTTGGGCAATTCGGGCACTGGCTTTTGTTCAAGCTCCAGCTTGCCGTCCTGAGCCCAGGACGGGACCAAGGCGGCCGTCGCCAAGGCACCACCCAGAAGAAATTTCAGGGCACCTATGGATTTGCAATTTTTCATGGACTACCTCCTTAAAAAATTTTAAACCCTGTTGAAATTTACCAGTTTTTGTCGTCTTTGGATTTGCCAGAACTCGAGGCACCGCTCATGCCGGGAAGTGCGGGCAAGGACACTTGCACGCCCAAAGCCGTACCGGGCTCATCGGGCAACACACGCGCCAGCATCGATCCTGGCTTGACCGAAGCAGGCAGATATCCAGCCACCACTTTGGCAGTGGCAGTGCGGTCGGTGACGCTGGTCACTTCCACACGTGCCACTTCTCTTTCTTCTTGCCCTAGGGATTCCTTGGTGTAGGGATCGACCAGATTTTGGCCCAGGCTGATCAGGCGGTAAACACGCCCGACCTGGACGGTGTCACCCCCTCGGTCCAAGATCACTTGCGTCCCGTCCGCGCTGACCACTGCTATGGGGTAGATGGCCATGCTAATGACCTGCCCAATGTCCGCACCAATGTCGGCTGCGTATTGGCTCAGCGAAATACTGCCGCGCAGGCGACCCGGGTTCAGATAGGTTTGGGCAAACTTGATTTGCCCAGTCGTGATGTCGAGCACTCGCACGTCTATCGAGACGGGCGCACTCATGTGCGAGGTCACACGCCCTGTGATGCGTTGCTGCTGAACTTGTTGCGCAGAAAATTCTTTCAAAGCGGCTAGTACGACGTAGTCTGCACCGACACGCACACCGATCTTGACCGTTTCTTCGATCGGCATATCGCGTGAGTTGATCCGGGCCAGCTCACGGTTGCTCGTGTCCGAATAGCGACGGTCAATCATGGCAAATTTTCGTGTCTGTGTGAGGTGCGCCTCCAAGGAGGCCGAAACACTTTCTGCAAAATTGGCGGCATCGGGCTTGGACCTGGCTGCCCCCACAACCGTCAGGGGTATCACCGCCAGCTTCAGGCGCTTGAGCTGCTCCGATACTTTGTAGGACGGAATCACCGCTTTGATTTTGACAAAGGCGCGGCCCGAGCCCGGGCTGGCGCCAGACTCCAACACAGAGTAGGACTTGATCACGCCACGCGTCATTTTCTCGATTTTTTGTTTGAAGTCCTGCTCGAATGACGTCGTGCTGCCCTTCGTCACTTCGCTCATCAACAGCGATGTTGCCGTCGAAATCCTCATGCCCCCGACTTGCGAAATTGCATTTTCAATAGCGTCGACTGTGGCAGAGGAAACGTCAGCCCCATGGCCAGTGGCGAGAACTTCGCGGTAGACGATCTGTGCGTGAACGGCAGGTATCCACAAGCCGCACAGCAGCAGTGCCGACAGTCCCCAGAGAGACATGATGCCGTTAAGACGCATCACTTGAAAGACGCATCACTTGAGGTTTAGTTGGTTGATCACCACATCCGAAGCCATTTTGGCAGCGTTGGCCAATGCGGCACGGCCTGCGTCATTGAGCTTCTCAGCGCGTCCACTGAAGGTGCGATTAGCCGAGCCGATGCTTCGTGAAAAACGTCCGGTCAGGTCATAGACTGTGATGTTCATGTTGCCGCTGGCCAGCCACAGACCCGTGTTGGGATCGTTGCGGTAACCATCCACCTCGATCGAAGCCAGAATGATCTTGGTGAGCTGGCATTCCTTGAGCTTTTTGAACATGTCATTGCGAATGTTCGTGGGCAACTGACCTGTTTCCGACTCTGCGTACATTTTGGAGAAAGGATCGTTGTCTGTGACGCCGCAATTGCTAACCAGATCTTCCCACGGCACGGTGCTTATGCGGTTGTTGGTGAGCGCCTCACCCACACGGTTTTGCAGGTCATCGATATTGGGCCATGCCACGTACTTGATGCGGTCACGTTTGTTTTCTTGCGAGCCGCCGACCACGGTCTTGGATGTCTGCGTCACGGAGACCGCATCGGCCGAGGCCTCAGCTGCACCAGTCTTGTTGATGGCGGAGGCGTCTGCACTGGCCGACGAACCGCTGGTGCCTACAGTGGATTCGGCGCGCTTGGTGACTTTGCTATCGAACGATGTTTGCGAATCGGCCACGCGGGCTATCACCAAAAAGGCGATGTCATCTTGAGCCCCGGCTTTGCCGCCACCCAAGGCCTGGGCCGTTTGGCGCAAACGGCTTTCAATCACCGTTTCGTTAATGGCTGCCTTGATGCTCACTGTGCAGGTCGAAGAGAGGAATCCGGATGTACATTTCTCATCCACCACGCTCACGTCGACAACGATGTTATTGATGTCGTCCAGAAACGTTTTTTCGTTGGCCACGATATTGTCCAGCTTGGCACCTTGCAAAGTGCCCAGATAGTTCTTCCAGGCAGCAACCTTGGCTTTGTTCACCGCCATTTCCTTGTTAGAGTCGGTGGCTTGGGCACGCACGAATTTTTGCTGCGCCATGCCTACAGTGGCCCCCGTGCACAGTGCTACAGCGACTAAAATTTTTGAAAGTCGGGACAGGTGATTTATTTTTTTCATGGTCGTTTGCATCATCGTGTTTTTTGGGTCTTCAGGAAGTCGTGTGGGTAAATTGAGGCGGTAAATCGTGCATTTCCAGAGTGAAGAATGGTATTTCCGGGGCTGCGTGAAGCTGAGATGATCTTCGGATGGCCAATTCAGCGAAGCGACAGCGGCGGCTGTGGGACGCGTACGCCTTCCCCCGGTTTCGTCCGCAAAGCACGGTGCGCGGTGTGTTCGGTGATTCGAGGGCTCGCGTCATCACCCTTATACCGCACTCAAAAAAACGCTCTGCGGTGGCTGCAGACGAGCGCACCGGGAGAACCTCTCCTTGGAGGGCGAGCGATCCCTCAAGCTCCTGCTCTCGGCCAACAAGCGGCTGAACACTGCTTACCTTCTGAAGGAGTCCTTCGGCAGTCTCTGGAGCTACGAGCGCGAGCCCTGGGCGCGGCGTTTCTTCGAGAACTGGCGATCGAGCCTGAAGTGGCAGCGCCTTGCGCCGTTCGAGAAGTTCGCCGAGATGATCGAGCGTCATTGGGATGGAATCGCCGCCTACTGCAAGCCCGAGAACAAGGTCTCGCTCGGCTTCGTCGAGGGCTTGAACAACAAGATCCGCGTCCTCCAGCGCCGGGCATACGGACTGCGCGACGAGGAATACCTGCGGCTCAAGATCCTGAGTTGCATGCTGCCAGCCCTCTAAAATGCCCCACACGTCTGCCTGAAAAACCCTCTATCTAAGTCTACTCTT
>SHZE01000010.1 GCA_009692435.1 Deltaproteobacteria bacterium
GCGCAAAGGGGGCGAATACCAGTATCATCTCAGGTGGCAGCGAGGGCATCGGACACCTCCCCAGAAAGAGTTTGCCGTCAGACAGCTACTCTATCCTAAAGGAAGTCTCGCCCTCCTGCTATCCAAAAATGGCCAAAGTCGAGTGTGAGGACTAGGTTTTTCACCACAAGAAGAGCAGAGTCGTCATTCCCGCGTAGGCGGGAATCCAGTACCCCCGTATGATACGGGACACAGCGCCTGGATGCCCGCTCCCCTTAGAGGACCGGGGACAGGCTGCGCCAGGCACGACGGACTGGGCAACCAAGCGTGCGGACAATCCGCGAAAATTGCGGGCAACCAGAAAAACTTACCTCGAAGAGGGGCACTGCCCTTACTGAAACTCCCGCAAGAACTCCAACAACGCCGCATTGACGGCCGCGGGTTTCTCTTGTTGGGTCCAGTGCCCGGCCCCTTCGATCAAGACAGTTCGTCGCAGATTCGGGACCCACGCTTGCATTCCCACCGCCATTTCTGGGCGCAATACGACGTCGAGTTCCGCTGTCACCATGAGTGCGGGCTGGAGCACCTTGGCATTGTTGAGATATGCGCTCAGCTCCCAGTTGCGATCAAAGTTACGATACCAATTGAGGCCACCGCGAAAACCCGACTTCTGAAAGCCTGAGACAAAGACCTGAAAATCTTCCGCGCTCAGAAACTGTCCGTGAGGAGCATCGGGGAGCCGATCAAGAATACCGCCCCCAGCCGGGCCAAACACCCCCATTGGCACATCGCGCAAGAGCTCCATGATTTCGCGATTCGGCGGTTGATAAAACCCACGCAGAGCGCGCGGCACGTCCCGTTCGAGTTCACTCTCCGCGACACCAGGCTCTTGGAAATAGAGAATATAGTGAAAATTGTCTTGCGCGGAGACACGCATCATCTCAAGCGGCCGCATGGGGAAGCGTGGAAAGAACGGAGTATTCACCCCAACGACACCGGCGACCCGCTGCGGAGCCAGCATCGCCATTTGCCAGACGACAAATCCGCCCCAGTCATGGCCCACAATCACGGCTTTCTCGATGTTCAGGGCATCCAGGAGTCCCGTGAGATCACCCACCAGGTGATGTATCGTGTAGGCATCAATCGCGTGAGGCGCGTCGGTGTCGCCATAGCCACGTTGGTCCGGGGCAATGGGGTGAAACCCAGCATCCGCCAGTGCTGACATCTGATGCCGCCAGGAATACCACAGTTCAGGAAAGCCGTGACACAACAGCACCGGAAATCCGCTGCCGGCCTCGGCCACATGCATCTGAATACCGTTCGTTTCAATGTGTCGATGGCTGATTTGCATACGTGATTAGTTCCTTTCCGACGCGGGCGGCAGCGTGATCTTCTTCCCGGACGTATAGTAGTTGCTTCCCTCTTCCGCGGCGATCATACGCCAAATCCGCAAGCCTTCTTCTAAATTGCGGCGGGACACTTCATGCGCTTGTTCTTCCGCCTTCTCCTTGCCACCGCCAAGAAACCACGGGGCTTTCATATAATACTCCGCCAAATCCGCGCGGGCACCAAGATGGGCGGGATTCAGCTCCACCGCCCGCTCAAAATGTTCCCGCACCCGACGTGCGAGGGGGAATTGCCAAAGAATACTTGCCCGTTGCGCCTGATAGCCACAGGCTCTTCCTAACCACAGATGATAGTCCGCGTTGTTCCCGTCCAGCAACACCGCTTTGTCGAGCCATTCGATGGCCTGTTCAAATTGTTCTTGCGCGAAGTAGGTTCTCCCCAAATAGAACGCCCCCACCGCGTTGGTGGGGTGCTCTTGGACAAACGTCGCGAAGAACTGATGCGCGCCAATGATATTCCTCTCCTCGAACAGCGTAACGCCAACAGCGACACTGTCGGCGGCATACACTGAAGTGAAGAAAAGCCAACTGAACAGCAGAAGTCTCATCAGTAGATGCAACAAGAAAAGGACACGAAACGGTAGGCGATGAACGCGGTCTGTTGCCCGGGGTCTTTCAATTTTGACATCCAAGCCCGGCAATAGGAGCGAGGCGGCTTCCAGGTTCCCTCTCCCGACTGGGAGAGAGTGCGGGTGCGGGAACTCATAATGCGATGCCCGATTGTGATCGTCACAATTCATCAGAACGTGATCAGCGGTTTCACGATGTTATCTTCCTTGGTCACCATCATCTGAAACGCGCGTTCGACTTGCGAAAAAGGGAACCGATGCGTCGTCAATGGTGTCGGATCAACCCGGCCCGCTTCCAACAGGCGCAGCAGGCGCACGATCCGTTCGCGCCCACCCGGACAAAGTGCGGTACGAATCTGCTTATCGCCCATGCCCAGCCCAAACTCTGGCAACGGAATGGATAACGTGTTGCCCGCTTCTCCATGGTAGCCAACGTTGGAAATCGTTCCGCCTGGTCGAGTCGCTTTGATGCAGTTTTCAAATGTGACCGGATGCCCAAGCGCTTCAATGGCCGAATCCACTCCTTCACCATGCGTGAGTTGGCGAATCTGCTCCGCCACATCCCCTTGCGTCGGATCAATGACGACATCGGCTCCCACTTTCTTTGCCAGCGCGGCGCGGTCCGGCTTTGCTTCCACCGCGATCACCAACCCGGCACCGAGTAGGCGTGCCATCATCGTGGAGCACAGCCCGACCGGCCCTTGCGCGAAGACAGCGACGGTTCCGCCAGGCGGGATGTTGGCATTCTCGGCTCCGGCCAAGCCCGTGGTCATCATATCCGTGGTATACAGCGCTTGTTCGTCACTCAACGATTTCGGGGTGGGGGCGAGGTTATAATCGGCATCGTTGACGAAGAAGTATTCGGCCATGTTTCCGTCACGCTGGGTGGTGAACTTGTAGCCGCCCAGCATCCCACCGCACTGCGAAGTAAATCCGCGCTGACAGTTATCGCAGTGTCCACAGGGCGTAATCGCGCATACCGTAACGCGGTCGCCTTCCTTACAGCGGGTGACGTTGGCGCCGGCTTTGTAGACGATGCCGACGCTTTCATGCCCCAGCACTCGGCCTGGAGGAATCGCGATCACCCCTTTCACTGTGTGTACATCCGACGTGCAGATCAGCGCGGCGGTCGTTTTGATGACGGCGTCATTCGGGCCGAGATCGGGAATCGGTTTTTCAATGATGCTGACTTTTCCGATTTCCATGAAGGCGAGTGCTTTCATTGTGTGCTCCTTGAGGCGAAAGTGCCCTCGCCCGGTTGGGAGAGGGCTAGTGTGAGGGGGATCAAAAGAGATTCCATAGACAGCCGATTAGTAAGTGACTACCGAACGAATCGACTCTCCCGTGTGCATGAGGTCGAACGCGCGATTGATGTCAGTCAGCGGCATCTGATGAGTAATCAATGGATCGATCTCAATCTTTTTGTCCATATACCAATCGACAATTCTCGGCACATCGGTACGCCCGCGTGCGCCGCCGAACGCGGTGCCTTTCCAGACCCGGCCGGTGACCAGTTGGAACGGACGCGTCGAGATTTCGGTGCCCGCCGCGGCCACGCCAATGATGACCGACACTCCCCAACCTTTATGGCAGCACTCCAGCGCCTGGCGCATCACGTTGACATTGCCGATGCACTCGAACGAATAGTCCGCGCCTCCCTTGGTAAGGTTCACCAAGTACGGCACCAAATCTCCCCGCACTTCGCGAGGATTCACGAAATGCGTCAGCCCAAATCGCCGGGCGAGCGCTTCACGCTTGGGATTCAGATCAACCCCAACGACCATATTGGCACCAACCAACCGGCAACCTTGGACCACGTTGAGTCCGATGCCGCCCAAACCGAAGACGACCACGTTCGCGCCTGGCTCGACTTTGGCGGTATTCATCACCGCACCGATGCCAGTAGTGACGCCGCAGCCGATGTAGCAGACCTTATCAAAGGGTGCGTCTTGGCGGATTTTCGCCACGGCGATTTCAGGGAGGACGGTAAAATTCGCGAAGGTCGAGGTGCCCATGTAATGGTAGAGCGGCGTATTGCCCAGTGTGAAACGACTGGTTCCGTCCGGCATAACCCCTTTGCCTTGGGTTTCACGAATAGCCTGGCATAGGTTCGTTTTGCGCGACAGACAATACTCACACTGCCGACATTCTGGTGTATAGAGCGGAATAACATGATCGCCAGGGCGTACACTGGTCACGCCACTCCCAATTTCCACCACGACTCCAGCGCCTTCGTGCCCAAGCACCGAGGGAAACAGCCCTTCGGAATCAGCCCCGGAGAGAGTATAGGCATCAGTATGACAGATGCCAGTTGCCTTGATTTCGACGAGAACTTCTCCTGCCTTGGGACCGTCAAGGTCAACGGTTTCGATGGCCAGCGGTTTTCCTGGAGCGTGCGCGACAGCGGCGCGGACTTTCATGGCAGTGTCCCTCCCTCACAAATATAAAGCATTTGACCGCGCGCACTCTAGCCGAAAGCGGTCCTAGTCAGCAAGTGGCGCGTAGGATGAGGGTGCGCTGGGAGTGAAGTGCGTCAATAGTGTCGAGGTCTCTCGTTACTCAAGAATTCCAAGAAACCCGTGCCGCCCGGCGGCATCGTCAAACCGTCCAGCGATATTGCCGTGCTCATCAAGACCATGCACTTCCGTCGCAGTTGTCCCCGCCCTGGGAAAAGCGACAATGTGTAACTGATCCTCACCAGTGAGCACGTATCCGCGCATCCGTTGAGACGCGCAATCCACATACGCGCCGGCGAGATCACTGGCCTCATTGGTGTCATGGATGAACGTCCCACAAGCCCGTAGAACGTCGAACGGCTCGAATTGCCCATGCGGGTGTAGAATGAAGCCATGGGCCACATTGTTGAGCGTATAGGTCCCGACAATAGTCCCATCTTTGCGGATGCCCTCAGCCTGAGTGCTTTGCGCACCGGGATAGTCGAAAATGACAATAGTCCCCTGGGCTATTAAGAGGCTACGAAAAGTGAAATCCGCTCTTTGGACGGCACCCACGACCTGCCCCCGGTCATTGAGTCCCAGCAGTGCCGTACCGTTGTAGTTGTCAATATCAATAAGAATGGGCTTTTGCGTTGAGGAGGGAAGAGGAACGGAGGGGCCAAGTGTCTTCTTCCATAATGCAGACGATGGTTTGCGGGGCCATATTGTCCCGACTCGTTTCCCATCGGGAAGTTCGGTACTGCCGACGAGAGCAACACCACTGATCGCGGTAACAAAATTGACGAAACTGCCGCTCACATTATACGACGTCAACGTTGTTCCTTTTTTCTGGACGGCGCCAAAGGCATTTTGCCGATTGCTAAAATAGGTGCCAAGATGACCCGCCCTTCCTTGGTAAGGTCAAACAGCGACGTGTTATTCCCCGCGCTTTGTGGCACGTCATAAGGAGTCAACGTGTAGCCTCGTTCCGACCCGTCGGTGTATCCCGGTCCGTTGAAGACCAGTCCTAAAAGGACGGCAATGCCAAACCGTGTGCTCCCCATTGGTTCTCCTTCCCCACACCGCCACACCACTTTCTTTCGACAGGGTAGCGCTCAGAACAATGATAATCAAGGAAAATTTTTTTCGCTTATGCACGCATCCAAGGAGAAAAGTTAGAAAGGGCGGACCTCAATTCCTACTTTGGCAAACACGTTGTGCCATTGTGTACTAAAGCCTTGCAGCTCTTCTCTCGCGCGCGCGGACATCAATGGCGCTTTTCCGCAAGAGCGAAGAACTCCTGCAGGCGATCGACGATGCACGTCCTTCCTACGATCCGCACGACTTAGGCGCTCCCAGGATTCGCGCTCTTCCTTTCCGCTCTTCTTGTGGGGAAAACCTGCCCCGTGAAAAGGTCCCCAGTCCTCGGTCCATTCGTCTACATCTTCACCCGCACCCGGTATGTCACTTTGACCTCTTTGTTCGTGGGCACGGTGACATCAAAGTGAAGCGTATGGGCATCGGCTTTTTCGTGTTTATGAGAGGCGGACAACACTTCCCAATCACCCGGCACCGGTTCGATGATGCGCACGGTGGCGGGTTGGTCTTTGTGATTGCGTAAGGCAATTTCCCAGGCGGTTTCTGAGATGGCGTCCGCTATCCGCTTGAAGTCCGTCTGTTTGCGCTCGCCCACGACGTCAAAGGCTTCGCCCATTTTCACCGTGAGTTTCTCATCTTTGGCGGTGTGGTCGATGGCGTCCTCGCCGATGAATTGCAAGCTGCCGTCTTTATCGGCCTTGTAGACGCGCACCGTGCCTTTGGGCAGCGGCATCCCCAGGTTGTTCTTCTGGGTGTTGTCAATCTCCAAGGAGACACTCACTTTCTGTTTGGCAAAACTCCCTTCGCCATACTGATTGTAAAAGTAGCCCTCCTGTCCCTGGAAAACGAGCCGTTTGGTGACCGGGATGGCGGCGGCGGACAGCAACGTCATCTGCTTGGTCTGGTTCTCTTTGACGGTCGCCGGGCGGTCGAGGGTATAGAGATGATACTCGAAGAAGCTTTCTTCGCGGAATTGTGGCGGAGGTGGAGCGGCTGGCGCGGCGTCCATGGCCATTGTGCGGACATAGACTTGCTCTGGTTGGACGCGATGCACGTCGCCAGCAACGAGCTTGAGCATCGCGTTCTGATACGTGGCCCCGGACTGGTTGTCGATGGTAACCCATCCGGTGAGGTCCGCTTTGCTGTCATCCACGCTGAGGACAGTGATGTAGTCCGCTTGCCAGGTGATTTTGTTCGTCAAATACGAGGTTTCGATTTTCTGTTTCCCGGCTTTCGTCGCACGCAGGAGCCACACGAGCGTGGGCTTGGCCATGAGGTTTTCTGGGACCTGCGGCAGGATCACCCGCCCCGGCGGGTTAATGTGGATTTCGTTGCCGATTTGGTAGACGTAGCCGTCGTTCGCCGACAGGAGGGTGCCGACGAGCCAATCCTCTTTGCCGGTGTAACTATTCTTGTCAAAGAGTTTGACCTCCTTGCCGACGTATTTTTCCATGAGTTTGGCGGGATTGAGGAGATCGTACTCGTAGTTCTGTTCGAGCACGTGTAGCCCTTGAGCATCGGTCAAGGATTTGATGTGGACGGTCGCTGGCAGAATTTGCGCCGCGACATCCGCGAACTGTAGGATGTTGTCGCCCACGCCAAACTCAATGTCACGCTGATCTTTGACGAGCGCAAGGTTGCTATTGTAAATGGTGAGTGCCACTGATGATTGGTCGGCTAGTCCACTTTTTCGCATGGCGGTTCCTTCGGGGACGGGCTTGTCTTGTGCTCCGGCCATCAGCACCATGGAGAAGAGTACGAGGAGGAACAACAGTCGGATGGTCTTCATGGTGTGTCCTTGGAATCCTTGCTTCTCTCTTTTTCTAAATGACGCCCTTGTCCCGTAACTGTGTGATCTCATCCCGTGCCAGTCCCGCGAAGTGCGTGTAGATGGTTTCATTATCGTGGCCGACAGGGACTGATCCGCGCCAGATTTTTCCGGGGGTGAGTGAAAATTTAGGGGAGATGCCGGTGCCTTTGACTTTGCCGGCTTGTCCGTCTTCCCATTCGACGTGCACGTCGCGGGCTTGATAGTGCGGGTCTTTCGCGGTGTCTTGCGAGGTCATAATCGGACAGCACGCGACTTGCGCGGCATTAAGCACTTCAACGACCGCCGTGACCGAACGCTCGGCGACCCAGCCCCGAAGCAGTGCGTCAAACTCAATCCCTTCCATGGAATTGACATCGGTACAGGCGGTTTGCCATTTGGAGTCGTTGGGGTCCAACTCTAGGACATGACAGACACGGGAGAACACCGCGAGCCCTACCGCGCCAATCACCACCCAACCATCCTGTGCCTGAAAGGCGTCGTACGGTTGGAAGGCGGTGGCCTTATTGCCCGATCGGCCACGGACAAATCCATCCGTGAAGTACTCAATCATGGTTCCCGACAGGAGCCGGTGGATAGACTCAAACTGCGAGACGTCAATCACCTGTCCCTTGCCTGTCCGTTGCGCGGAAATGTAACCAGCGAGTGATGACCAGAGGCAGAAGAGGGCGGTAATGTAATCGGCGGTCCACGGATTGGCACGCACTGGCGGTTCAGGATCAGGGAATCCAGTTTGATGCATGAGGCCCCCGAATGCTTGACCGATCATGTCGTAGGAGGCCCGGCCCAGATAATCAGGGTGTCCACTTTGTCCGTAGCCCGAGACATGGGTGATGACAATTTTCGGATTGGCTTGGAGGACGACGGCATCAGTTAAGCCCCATTTCGCGTAGGAGCCGGGCTTCGAGCTTTCCATCCATAGGTCGCACTGTGTAATCAGTCGGAGGAACACCTCTTTGCCTTCCGGCTTACTCATATCCAGGGAAACATAGAACTCATTGCGGCGCTCTTGAATCCACGTGGTGGCGATTTTTCCTTTCCCGTCTTTTGTCGGGAGTTGCCGACCCAAATGGCGCCAGGCCGCATCACCTTCACCCGGACGTTCCACTTGAATGACTTCAGCTCCCATCTCCGCGGCCAACGTCGCCGCGTAGGGTTCGGCAATGAGGCTGCCCGTGGACAGAATACGGACGCCTTGGAGCGGGCCAAATTGTTCGGGTAGTAGGGATGATGCGCGAGTTTCCATGTGAGTCTCCTTCGGTCAGATAGCGTGGTTATCCCTAACGGAAATCGGGTATGAAGGCAACGCGCGGCATGCCTGAGGGAAAGCTGAGAGCTGACTCCTCCCTCCCCTTTTCACGAAAGTTCTTGGCTTCACCCGGCTTCTCCCTTGACATCTGACTAGTCACAGCGGAGGATAACTTGAAACTTTTCCCTGGGACTGGACTGTATGGCGGATTTAAGAGTTGAAACTTCTCGTCCACTCGGAGTTCTTGTCGTGGAGGACGATCGCGAAATCCGTGACATGGTGACCCTGATGGTCAAAAGCATGGGGTACACCGTTGTCACCGCAGTGAATGGAAAAGACGCCTTGATCCAATTGCGCCGGCAACCCGTTGACATCGTCCTCCTCGACTTGATGATGCCGGAGATGGATGGCTTTGAATTTTGCCAGCAAGTTCGGGCAATACCCACCCTACACGATTTGCACATTATTATTACCTCCGCCCGGAATGCGCTTGAAGATAAAGTACGAGGGCTCGAACTCGGGGCCGCTGATTATCTGACCAAGCCCTTTAGTCTGGCCGAGTTGCAAGCGCGGATTAAGGTCGGGGAGCGGATTGTTCGCTACCAAAAGACGCTCCAGGCGCAACGAACTCAGCTTGAACATCTCGCGCGCGAGGACGCCTTAACCGGATTGGCGAATCGTCGCCGCTTTGAAGAACGCGCGCGCGAGGAACTCTTACGGGAGGGGCGATATCAGCACCCCCTCTCCGTGCTGTTGGCGGACTTGGATCACTTCAAAGAAATTAACGATACGTATGGGCACTCGTATGGTGATTCGGTCCTCAAGGAAGTGGCCCACACATTTACCCGCCATTGTCGGTCGAGCGACTTATGCGCGCGGTATGGAGGGGAGGAGTTCGCCGTTCTCCTACCAGAAACCCCACTGCCAGACGCCCGACTCGTCGCGGATCGCCTCTGCACGGCCATCCGCGGCTTGACCTTCGCCCAAGCGACCACGACAGTTCATGTAACCGTGAGTCTTGGGATTGCGTGCTTTGATGCGAACAACCCCCAGTCGCTTGAGGAGTTCATGGAACAAGCTGACCAAGCGCTCTATGCGGCCAAACGCAATGGGAGAAATCGGGTTGAGGTCTATACGAGACCTGGGCGCTCTTCCGTACCGCCGTCCTCTACCACGACCTGAGCACACGTCGAACCCGTACCAAGAAGGAGGAACAGATGTATAAATTGATTGGTTTACTCAAGCGCCCCACCGACATGAGTCTGGAAGACTTTCAACAGTGGTGGTTGAAAGACCATGCGGCACTGGTCAAGCGCTTTCCGGCCTTGAAAAAGTACACGATCAATCTGAGCATTACACCCGATCAACCGTTTGATGGTATGGCTGAAGTCTGGTTTGAGAAGAAAGAAGACCTTGAGCAAATCTTCTCCCTACCGGAAGGACAGACGGCTCGACAGAGCGCGACGAGCCATTCAAGTCAAATTGCCATCATGTTCACGCAGGAACATTTCATCGTCCAGGGATAAGAGAAAAGGCGGCACGGTGAGAGGAGGGGCAGTTGGCGAACCGCCCCTCTGTTTTTGTGGGTCTAGGCATCGTAACTACGGAGCACTTGCCCTGGCAATCCGCCTTGATGCTCGTCATCTTTATAGAGAATCTGACCAGACACGACGGTCGCCTTAATGCCCTTGGATTTGGCGACAAAACGCTTGCCCCCACCAGGCAGATCCCACACATACTCAGGGTCTTTGGCGTCTACCGTATCGGGGTCGAACAACGTGAGGTCGGCCACTAATCCCTGCGCGAGACGGCCACGCTTCGGAATCCCAAACAAGTCGGCGGGAACCGACGTCAAGCGCCGCACGCCCTCTTCGAGCGAGAGGACTTGATTATCACGAACCCAGCGGCCCAGCAGATAGGTCGCGTAGCCAGCGTCGCACAGCATATCGACGTGTGCACCGCCGTCAGACAGACCAATGAGGAACCGTGGATCACTGACAAGGTTCTTGACCCCTTCCGGCTCGAAATTAAACGCTTGCAGGTCGAACAACAGTTCAAGCTTGTCGGCAATCGCGAGATCAAGGAACGTATCCACCGGGTCTTTCCCCTGATCGCGAGCGATTTGCGCAACAGTCTTCTTGCTGGCGACATGCACTTGAACTTCCGGGGTCTTCGCGTCAATGACGCACATCCGGCCCCATTGTCCAGCAAACATGCGCCGTTTGTTCATTTCATCACGGAACGCCTGACGGAAACCAGGATCGCTGTATATCTGGATCTGTTCTTCGACGCTCTTGTTGAATATCGGATGCCACACCGAGAAAATGGCGAGGATGAAGGGGTTGCGCATGTTGAACTGGATGCGTAACGGGCGGCATGACACCTGTGGCACGGCTTTATTCCAGGCCAGGATCGGTTTGATCGTCTCTACGGCATTCAGATAGGAATCCGGTTTCCCTGGTTTGTTGAACAGCGCGAGGAACGTGACCGGTCGTTGGCTTTCATCGACGAGGAATTTGAGCAGGTCGTACTCGTCACTGGCAACCTGGCCCACGTTTGTGCCGGTAAGGGCAATTTCAACCGTGCCACGCTTCTCTTCTCGCAGCACCTGACAGAGGGCTGACCACTCAGCGCGACTCGCGTTACGGCACGCCAGTGGGCGGCCTTCATAGCCGATGTGGTTATTGAGGATCGTTGACGAGAGGCCAAACGCACCCGCGCGCATCGCATCGCGGAATATTCGTTGCATATCGACAATCTCACTCTCTGTCGCGGCGCGCTCAAAGGACTCTTCTCCCATCACATAATGGCGCAGCGGCGTCAGCGCGGCCAGCGACGCCACGTTGATCCCCATGCCGCGTTTCTGCAACGCATCAAGATACTGAGCGTGGGATTCCCACTGCCAGTCGATCCCCTTCTGCATCACGTCAAAAGGAATCGCTTCGACATTGACCAAATCCCACATGACGATGTCACGGGATTTTGGTCGCACTGGCGCAACCCCAACACCGCAGTTGCCCATGACCACGGTGGTAATGCCGTGCCACGACGAACAGGTGACCATGGGGTCCCAGGAGACCTGAGCATCGTAGTGGGTATGCGGGTCAATAAAGCCTGGTGACAAGACTAGGCCATCGGCATTGATCTTTTGTTTTGCCGCTTCGCCGTTGCCTTTACCAACGGCGGCGATGAGGCCGTCTTTGACCGCGACATTGCCGTGGAAACTTGGTTTCCCGGTGCCATCGCAGATGCGAGCGTTTTCGATAATGAGATCGTACATGGTTACCCCTCCTGCTGTGTTGTGGGCTCCAAGAAAATTCCCTAGCCCTGATTTATGCCAAATGCACTTGAGTCCCCTGATCAAGACCCAACGCGGTTCGATAGCCTCCTTCTTGGGCGGCGGCGAATTTCTCGCACCAAATTTTGATACTTTCGCGAATCTTTTGTTGGCGTTCCGAGGTGGTGGCGTATTCATGCACCATCTCGAACACCGGCTCGCCGTGGGCTTCGGCTTCGCCCATGTGGGCGTAGAAGAATTCGAGTGCCTCACGGCTGAGATGATACTTCTCCTTGAGCGCTTTGACAAAACCTTTCATGGAAGAGTCACTGCGAGTTTCTCCGCCAATGGACATGGCGGCGAGTGTGACCAGCCCATATTCCTTGCGTCCCAGTTCGATCACCCAGTCGACGTATGCCACGGCTTCCTTGGAGACGACGGGATGCAACACCTCGTCATCTGTCGCGCCCAGCGCTTTGGCGAGACGCATTGAGAGCATCCAATGGGCATCGTCGCCGCGGCCCATCACCGTTTCTTCGTCAATGAGATTTTCGACAATATGACGACGGATGCGTTGATCCATCGGGCTGAGACCGGTGTTCATGAAGATGCCGCCAAAGGCCCGAATGTGTTGCCCCGTGACGTAGAACAAATTCAGCGCCCATTTCTTGAGCTGCTCGCGCGATAAGGTGCCATCAATGACGGACTTGTAGAAGCTCGGACCAAGCAGCGGCTTTTCGTCTTCTTTTTTGATGTAGACCCGCAAATCTTGAACGAAGGTGTCAACAGCTTGCGTTTGCATACAACCCTCCTTGACGTATTCTCTTCCCCCTATTTAGCTCTTTCCGAGGGAAAGGCGCAAGAGAAAAGTCCGTCGTCCATAGTCAGTCGGAGGGGGCACTTTGCGCACCCTCCCCTTCTCCTTTCAGGGGTAGGTTTTTCACCACAAGAAGAGCAGAGTCGTCATTCCCGCGCAGGCGGGAATCCAGTAATCCCGCAATCCACAGGCTCCGCGCCTGGATGCCCGCCTGCGCGGGCACGACGGACCGGAGAACCCACACGGATGCGGAAAATCCGTAAAATCGCGGAGAACAAGAAAAACCTACCCCTCAAAGCTCCCCTTCTCCCCGTCTCCAGTTCCTGGCTCATCATTACCCCTCAATCATTTCCACATTCGCCCGTGGAATAACCGCATCCTGACCGTCTGGGAGGGTCGCGACTAACACACGCGCCTCGCTCTCAGTGGGAATCCGTTGTAACTCCGATGGCAGGTCCTTGACCCGCGCCAAAATTCCGAAATAGGGCTCGCGAATAATCCGAATCGTGTCCCCAACTGTGATTCCGCCTCCGATGACCTTGGACCTTGGACTGTGGACTGTGGACTCGTCCGCCGAAGCAAGTGGGATAATCACTTCTGGTCGGATCACTCCAGCGCGGATTTGTGTGGCCCCACTACAAGAGGCTTTCCGCCCCACGTGAGCCGAGAGCAACTCGAATGTTCGTGTGGCCATGGGAATCGCGCCGAATCCTTCGGTGATAATGAGCGTAAAACCAATCCGCTCAGTCCCAGTAATGGCCACACCAAGGTCATAGCCCAGTAACTCCTTGAGGTCGCGGTCGTGCACCCCACCAACCACCAACGCCCGCACTCCTAGTTCTCGTGCACGGCTAAACGTCTCCTTCCGGGCGAGCGATCCGCCAATGACAATATGGCCAACATGTTCCGGCTGCAAATGAGCGGCTGTCAGCTCTTCACCCGGCTGTTGCACGGCAATAGCTAGTGTTCCCGTGGTCTCGCCACCAACACCAAAAATTCCCTGAATAAAGGCACAGTGGGATTCCACCACGACGCCTTGTTGTGGGGTGACCTCAACAATCGTCCCGTCGATATAGGCGGCAAGGCTAATCATCGTCGGTGGTTCGCGCAAAAACACTTGCCCTGTCACGTGCGAGATATTCTCAATCGTGCCGGTAATCGGTGAAGTGACCTGCACCTGGAACCACTTCAGCAAAGGCTTGTTCTCGGCAATCGGTTCTCCTTTGCTGACAGCCTCGCCTTCGCGTTTGCGCATGTAGGACATGATCTCGTCGGGGGCAATGCTCAACTGATTGACGACATTCACCGGATACACTTTTCCGGGTAAGGACGTGCGCGCCACTTCGGTCGTTGCGGAGACGGTCGCACCGTGTGTGACTACAACCTCGCCCAGGATCGGCAAGAGTCGGCGTCGCTGAATAACAGTGTCGGGAGTAACACGGAGACCGGGGGTGTAGGAGTGAGCCATTTTTCGCTTTCAACAATGAAGAATTAAGAATTGAAAATTGAAAAGGCAGAAAATGCGGATTGTCTTTTCCCCCAAATTCCTAATTCTTAATTTTTAATTCTTCACTGGGGTACAATCCCACAGCTGCTGCCCAAGCTTGCAACTGCTGGACGCGCATGTCCTCTTCGTTTGCAATCGTGATTGGTCGTCCACGGGCATCAAGCACGATGCCGACCACACCACCTTTAACTTTGCCAACCAGTTTCTTGCCCTTTCCAACGCCAAAGTCAAAACCTTTGGCTGGAGCAAGTTCAATACTCGCTTCCTGACCACTCGGTAACGGCAATAAGCGTATCTCACCGTACCCCAGGGTATCCGCGATCACTCGTTCGTCAGGGAAAAGAAGGCGATACGAAAAACAGGGCTCGCCGATCTTCCCTGTTCCTATCGGTGCAACACAAGTGCCTAATGGCACAAGGCAGTCTTTGACGAATACTTCGGTCGCCGCTTGTTCATGCACGGTCGAGAGCACGCCCAGATGCGGCATCATGAAAATGCTATCCACCGCCAGTTGGGTGATACCCAACGGGGCGTAGGCATCCATCATCATCAACATCGACTGCACGCGCCGTGGGGCGTGCGACAGAATCCCTCCACTGCCGATAATCAAGTCCAATGTGCGCATGTCGATCAAACTCTCGCCTGACGCGCCTTGGGTGAACGCATCGGATACCGACCGTTCTTGTTGCACGCCTTTCAAGCCTACCGCTAACTCCTTGTGTTGATCCAGCGCTAACCGCAGCGCTTCACGGGCGATGGCCTGTTCAACCTGCAAATCGGTGACCGTTTGCGGAATCGTGGTCGGACGAATCATCTTATTCTTGATCTGATTGCGCAACGTCTGTTCATCAAAGGCAAACGGAAGCCAGCGCCGAATGTTGTCCAGCCCGGCTTCGGCGACCACGTTGGCAATGCTGTAACTCATCCCAAGATTGGCACTGACAGTGCGGTTGAAAATTTCATGGAAGACAGAGAAGACATCGGTCGTCGCGCCGCCAATATCCACCCCAACGACATTGAGCCCCTCACGGCGAGCCACGGTTTCGATAATCAGGCCGACAGCCGCTGGTGTGGGAATGATGGGAGCGCCGGTCCAGGAAATGAGCTTCTTGTAGCCCGGAGCTTGGGCCATCACGTGTTCGAGAAATAAGTCGTGAATCCGGTGACGGGCCGGCATCAAATTTTCACGTTCCAACACCGGGCGGATATTCTCGGCAATCGACAACGCGGTGGTGTCACCTAAGAGGTGCTGTACCTGGCTGCGCGCCTCTTTGTTACCCGCGAAAATCACCGGCAGTTGGTAGCCAATGCCCAGGCGCGGTCTGGGGTCTGCCGCCGCGATATATTCAGCAATTTCGACGACGTGCGAGACGGTCCCACCGTCCGTCCCACCCGCGAGTAAGAGCATGTCCGGCCTGAGTTGGCGAATCCGCTCGATCTTTTCATAACTCGGACGACCATCATTCGCCGCGAGCGTATCCATCACAATCGCCCCCGCACCCAAGGCACAACGCTGCGCGCTTTCGGCACTCATGGATTTGACCACACCGGCCACCATGATCTGTAAGCCACCGCCAGCACTACTGGTCGAAATATAAATATCCACGCCAGTCGTTCCGTTGGCTGGGGTGATGATGCGTTCACCATCAAGGATGTGACGCCCAGATAATTCCTCGATTTCTTGAATCGCATTGAGCACACCACGGGTGACATCCTCGAACGGCGCCTCGACCGTGGTTGGGGCTTCCCCGCGATAGGTCTGGCGATACCCATCTCCCAGTTTCTCGATGAGAATCGCCTTCGTGGTGGTACTGCCACAGTCGGTGGCGAGGATGACGCGGAGGTCTTGAGGATTCATGCCGTCACCGCCTTCTCCGTGATCAGGGTACTCAAATGCTCCACACTTTCTCGCCGCTCAAGGATATTCGCCAAGCGTTCGAGTTCAGTCGGGTCACAGACCAGCTCAAGGAACGGGATAAGCCCATGCAACACTTGGCTCCCAAGGAAATTCAGCGGGCCCAGCGATTCAAGAAACAAGACAGCCGGGTCTGCCATTCCCCGTCGCACGATACCGGCAGCCACTTTCTCCAGCAGTGCGAGTTCTTCCGGCGTCAAATCTCTTCCGAGAGTTTGCAGCGCAAACGCGTGCGCGAATTCATTGCGTAATCGGGTCCACAGGTTCACGCGGCTTTATATCTCAGATTTCATTGCCCTGAGCAACGGTGCGCGCATCCGCTTCATACAAAAAACAACTTGTGGAATGAGACGCAGAGAGTGGAACCGTCGACGGATACTGCGCTCTACATTGGGGCATGACGTGCACGCAGCGCGGATGGAAATGGCACCCCGTTGGGGGGGTACTCGGTGAGGGAATATCTCCAGTAAGGCGGATTTTTTCACCACCAGTGTGCGGATCGACCTTGGGAATCGCCGAGAGCAGCGCTTGGGTGTAAGGGTGACGGGGGTTCTGAAAGACCTCTTGGGTTTTTCCACGTTCGACGATCCGCCCCAGGTACATGACGGCGACTTCATCGGCGAGATATTCCACCACGCCCAGGTTGTGGGTGATAAAGAGATACGTTAGTCCCAGGTCGGTTTGCAGCTTTTCTAACAGATTGAGAATCTGCGCTTGCACAGACACATCAAGCGCGCTGGTCGCCTCATCACAGACAATGAACTCCGGGTTCACGGCCAGGCAGCGTGCAATACTGATGCGTTGGCGTTGTCCTCCAGAGAATTCGTGCGGATACCGGTATCGCACATCGGGATCAAGACCCACTTGCCCCAGAATCTCTTTGACACGCTCTTCCCGGTCTCGGCGGTCATACCCGATTCCATGCACGGTCATGCCTTCCATCACGATCTCGCCGACCATCATGCGCGGGTTTAAGGAGGAATACGGGTCCTGAAAAATAATTTGCAGTCGCCGACGGTAGGGGTGCAATGCCTGGCGGTCAAGCTCTGTGAGGTCCTGTCCATTGACCACAACGCGTCCTGCCGTCGGGCGAATCAATTGGAGCAACGCTTTGCCTAAGGTCGTCTTGCCACAGCCCGACTCGCCTACTAACGCCAACGTCTTTCCTTTCGCAATGGTCAGATCAACTCCATCAACCGCTTTGACATGCCCAACGATGCGCTTGAGAATCCCGCGCCGAATCGGGAAATGCACTTTGAGTCCTTCAACACGGAGGAGCGTATCTCCCGTCGCGAGGTTATCGACTCGCGGACGGGGTGGTAACGGTGTGCGCACTTCGACGGGAGTAATCCGTCGTCCTTGTTGTCGTTCATCATACAAAATGCACGCGGCGGTGTGTTCCTCTGCAATTGGCAGTAACACCGGATCAATGGTACGGCAGGCGGTCTGCACAACATGGCAACGGTCAGCAAAGCGACATCCAAGTGGATAGCGATGCGCGGGCGGCACTCGGCCTTCGATGGTTTGCAGGCCCCGGTCACGTTGCTCACCGGACGGGAGCGATTGCAGCAGTCGCACAGTGTATGGATGCGCCGGATTCGCGAGCACCTGTTTGCAGGTAGCACTTTCGACGATGCGCCCGGCGTACATAATCGCCACACGGTCAGCCGTTTCCGCCACAATCCCCACGTCGTGAGTAATCAGCAGAATCGCCGTGCCCTTTTGCCGTTGCAACTCTTTCATCAGCTCAAGAATCTGCGCCTGGATCGTCACATCGAGTGCCGTGGTCGGTTCGTCAGCAATGAGGAGTTTCGGTTCGCAGGCCATCGCAATGGCAATCATCACCCGCTGTTTCATTCCGCCGGAAAGCTGGTGGGGATATTCGTGAAAGCGACGTTCAGGGTCGGGAATGTTCACCTGACCAAGTACGGTAATGGCTTTGACGTATGCCTGTTCGCGAGTGAGTCCTTGATGGTACAGCAGGGGTTCCAATAACTGAAATCCGATTGTCAGGACCGGATTGAGCGAAGTCATCGGCTCCTGAAAGATCATGGCCATCGCACTGCCGCGCAGTTTGCGTTTCTCGGCTTCCGGTAACTGCAACAGGTCTTTTCCCTGTAACTCGATGCTCCCTCCGGCGTAGTATCCAGCTGGTTGTGGCAGCAGTTGCATGATGGACAACGCAGTGACGCTCTTGCCTGACCCTGACTCACCCACCAGCGCCAGCGTTTCGCCTTCGTTAATGTCGAAGGAGATACCGTCCACCGCGCGGGCTGGACCGTCTTTGATACGAAAATAGGTTTTGAGATCACGCACACGCAGGAGCATGGATCACCGCGTCCTGAGACGCGGATCAAGAGCATCCCGCACCGCGTCACCGAAAAGATTAGCTGGCAACACCAGCCCCAGCATGAAAACAAAGGCGGCGAACAGATTCCACCACACAACAGGATCACGCGCCAGTTCGAGGCGCGCTTGGTTAATCATATTCCCCCACGACTGCATGGAGGGATCAACGCCAATCCCGACATACGCCAGCACAGCTTCCGCCAACACCAGGCCACTGAATCGCAGTACGGTGGAGATTAAGACGATGTGCATCACATTCGGCACCAAATGCTGAAGCATGATCCGTCCGCGGCTCACGCCAAAAGCATCCGCCGCCTGGACATACTCGATCTCGCGGAGTTTGAGGACCTCGGCACGGATTAAACGGCACAGCCCGGTCCAAGATGTGATCCCCATAATCACACAAAGGTAGATCAGCCGCTTGTCGGCAGAGATAATCGTCTCTTCTTCTCTCAGTCCTACCTGGAAAATCAGCATTGCCGCCGCGATCAAGAGAATCTCAGGAATCGAATCGAGTGTGGAATAGACATACTGGATCACATCGTCGATCCATCCGCCGACATATCCGGCAAGGATGCCACAAAGAATGGCAAAAGGCGTGACGATCAATGTGGTCAATGTACCGATGATGAGACCGGTACGGACACTCTTGAGCGTCAGATACAGCACGTCCTGCCCGGTCTTGTCGGTACCGAAAATATGGTAGCTCTGGCCCAAGACGACGGTTTCCGTCACCACCAGTGTAGCAACCAACAGAAACACGCCGAACCAGAGCCGGTGGCCGAGCCATACGATCACGAGGAGGAGTCCAGCGCCAATGCCGAGACCCCAGCCCAGTCCAATGAGGAGACGTTTTCCAATGTCGGACCATTTATCGTCGGGATTCAGCAGATGAGTACCCGCATGCTGGAGACGCGGAAAATCACGGATTTGACGGCCATCCGGCGTTTGCATCGTCTCCTTAGCAAACAGGTGTGTCGCAAATGGAGCGGAATAGGTTTTCTCCGTCCGCTCTACTAAGGGGGCACTTAACCGATCAAGTACGCTCTGGATGCCCTCGCCATTCGGGGTTGAGGCTGAGACGACACGGAAGTGCAGTGTATCGAGAAATCCGATAGCCGCATAACAGCCAAGAATGCAGAAGCTAATCATCGCGACCCGATTGGCCGTGACCTGGCGGAGCGCGACCTGCCAGTCTTCACGACGCAAGGCAAAAACGAGCCACGTACCACCACATCCCAACAGCAGATAAATGAGGATGTCACTCCACAGAATGACCGGTTGGAAGCCGAGCGCGAGCCAGAGGGATTGCAAAAGACTACCCACCGTTTACTCCAGCCGCACACGGGGATCGACGAGCGTATAGCTAATATCCGTCATCAATAGCCCCACAACATAAAGAAATGAGCCCAACGACACCATCGCCTGGACGACCGCGAAGTCCTGCCGTTGAATTGCGTCGATCATATACGACCCCATGCCGGGAATGGCAAAGAACGATTCCAAGAGGAGGCTGCCAGCAAAGAGAAAGGGCAGACTGACCACGACACTCGTCAGAATGGGAATCATGGCATTCTTCAAGGCATGGACGAAGAGGACACGGCGCTCCGGCAGCCCTTTGGCGCGAGCCGTGCGCACGTAGTCTTTGCTGATCTCTTCAAGAAAGATGGTCCGATAGAAACGGACACTGCCACCCAGACCCGACACGATCGAGATAAGAACGGGCAAAAGCGCGAACTTGAGCGCATGACTTCCATAGTCGAATCCAGAAATCGGCACCAGTCGTAGCGTCTTCGCGAAAATCGCTTGTCCACCAATGATGTAAAAGAGTCCGGAGATCGACATCAGCAGCACACAAAGAATGATGCTCCAGTAATCAACGTACGTGCCCCGATACACGGCAACGATCATCGCAAAGAACACATCAATCAGGAGCGCCAGGAGAAAAGCGGGCAGTGTAATCGTGAGGCTCGGAACAATGCGATGAAAAATCTCCTCGCTGATGATCTTCCCATCGTCCGATTTGCCGTACTGAAAGAATAACATCCGTAGAGAGCGCTGAAAGAAGACGGTGTCGGTGAAGCGCGACAACAAGGCAATGGGAGCTTGGTACGCAAGCACGGCGCGCTGGGTAGGCGCGGGCGCTTCAACGGTCAACGTGAGTCGTATGGTCGGTGGCGTTTGTCCAGCAGTCTGTGCCGGAGCAATACGAAACGCAAACCGCTGTGTGGTTGCCGTCGCGGGGAGATTCAGGTTGCCTTGCGCGGCAAACTCAGCAGGAAGAATGAGCCGTTCAGGTTGACTACTTTCTATCCGCACGGTACGTGCTTGCCCCACGCGTGGGGGTACCGTTTTCGGGCCTGGCGGCGTTTCAATCGTCAGCGCATAGTTGCCCTCTCCAGCAGTGAGGAATTCCGCGGTATTCTCCGCCTTTGTCGCTACGATGGCCCCGATCCGCCGCCAGCCGGCATTGTAGAAATAGGGGAGATCCAGTGAGTGCTCGCGTTTCCATTGGTCGATTTGCTCTGGTGTCACCCGTTTCTGTCCCAAATGGGTTCGTGCCATATCGTCGGGAGAATTGACGAAGAAGAAGAGCAGAAAGACGATAACGTTTACGCCAATGAGAATGGGAATGGCGTAGAGGCAGCGGCGAACGATATAGGCAATCATTCGTGCGGCACTCCACGTGTCACGCCCCGTTCGCGGCGATAGAGCGCAATGGTTGCGGGAATCGCGCTGGCAACGAGAAGCCCCAAGGCCACCCAGAGAGGAGTTGTCACGGGTTTGTTCCACGCAAGCCGACGTGTTTCCCGCAGTTGGGTATCGACGCGTTTATACTTGAGCGTATTACCCCCGAACGCCATCGGCTTCGTGTTCTGATACCACTCATGGTACAGCCCATAGCCAACGGCATGGAGGCTCCAGATCCACGGTGCATCTTCTCGCGCGATGGTCACCATCTCCTGGATCAGTGCCGCCCGTTCCGGTGAGTTCGTCATGTTCTCGACTTGTTGGAACAGGGCATTGAAGCGGGGATTATCATAGTTGGCGGCATTCTCTCCTTGTGACTTTACCTTGCCGTTTGGCCCATACAGCAAGAACAAAAAGTTTTCCGGATCAGGATAATCGGCATTCCACCCCCAGCGGAGAATTTGGAAATCTCCTTTAAGAACCTTTTCTTGGAAGCGATTGTAATCGGTCGAACGTACCTGAAGTTGAAGGTCGAGGGCGGCAAATTGCTTGCGTAACCAATCGAATTCCGACTTCGCGCCCGCACCGGCGGCGGCGGTATCGAAGAACAACACCAGCGGTTTGCCACTCGCATCGCGCCCGCCGGGATACCCGGCCTCGGCGAGCAGGTGTTTGGCGACCTCCAGACTTTTGCGGCGTGGGGCGTTAAGGCGCTCGTCCCATTCGTACACTATCGGATTGATCCCAGCCTTACCCTCTTGGTAGCCAAAGATGTCAGGGGGGATCGGCCCTTGGGCTGCAATGCCTCGCCCATTGGCAAAAATCTGAATGTACTCCTCTTCATTGAGCGCAATGGCAATCGCTTGACGCAGTTTCCGTTTTTTGTCGTCATAGCCACCAACGACATCATCCAGCATGTTAAACGCGTAATAGTGAATCGACGGGGTCACGGCTGTCAGCAGGCGCAGGGCTTTCTCGCGCATAACGGGCGTGAGTTCCGCGCCCCCAGCCTGAGCAATCTGGATGGCTTGGTCAAAGACCTCCGAGCCAATCCCGGAGTTGTCATAATAGCCTTGCAGGAATTTATTCCACTGCGAGACACTCTCCTTCTCCAACACAAAGACGGCTTCCTCCAAAAACGGCAACGGCTTCCCACGGTCGGCTAACAGCCCCAGTTTCTCGTCGTCGGCGGCCCCTTCCTCAGGATAGAACTCTTCATGGAAGTTGGTATTGCGACGGAGGACCATGCGGTAGTTGGGCTGATTGACCGCAAGCGTAAACGGCCCCGTGCCTACCGGAAAACGATCCAAGGTGATGTTCTGCTCGCGCGCGGCGGCTTGCGTATAGAAGCGGTCCACTTCCCAGGGAATCGGCGAGAAGAACGGCATCGCCAGCCAGTAGACGAACTGTGGGTATTTCCTCGTGAGCGTGATGCGCACAGTGTGTGCGTCAACCACCTGCACCCCAGGAAGCTCGTACTGACGGAGATCGAGATAGATGGGATTGGTCCGCTCGTCTGCTTCTTGATTATAAAAGACTCCCGCCGCTTGTCGCCGTTCCGTGCGGATCCGTGTGATTTCCGCCTCCAAGGCTTTGCGCAACTCAGCAAAGCCAGCAATGTAATTGGTCAGCACGGGGAAGATCGGACAGTCCAATAACGGATGTGCCAGTCGTTTGATCTGGTACGCATAATCTTCCGCGTGCAGCTCACGAGCACCTTTTTCGGGAAGATCATTGGGATGGTCAATCTTCGGAAACGACGCACCCACAGCAAGATGCCATCGGTGTTTTCCATCAGCAGTCTGCGCGAAGGCGGGGTGCTCCTGATAGCGTACATCGGAACGAAGGGTGATCTCGTACACCACACGGGCAACGGCTTCCGCTGGTGCATCGGCGGTCAGAAGATTGCCGTCCTTGTCGTAGAGTTTAGCTTCTGGAACAGCGGTGGTAGTGAGTGGAGCAAGCACGTAGGGCCGCTTCAAGAAGTGATACTGCACCAGCGGCTCGTAGATTTGGTTCATAACCTCATACTCATCCGCTGAGTAGGCACGAGCAGGGTCGAGATGCTTCGGTTCGCTCGTGAAGGTATCGTAGTAAATGTTCCGCCCGACTTCGCTGGAGCGATAGGGATTGTTTGTACAGCCAGTCAGAAAGAGGCAGAAGGCAAGAACGAGAAGCGTCCTGAGCCGAAGGGTGATGCTGGCGAAGAATCTCTCTGAAGAAATGTCCATCATTGGCGGTTTGCTTTGTAGCGCAACTCACGTCAGGCGGACAATCCCGCCGTCATTAGAGCGGTTTGCCTTTGTATGAAGAAATCGTCTTCAGGTTCCCCCTCCCGGCTGGGAGAGGGTCAGGGTGAGGGGAATCAAAAGAACAAGTTGCTCACCCGTACGACAACCGCTATACGCGCGCACGCTAGGGTTCAGAACAAACCGGATAGATCGAGCGTGTTTCCCGGTAGTAAGAGCGGTGTGACAGCGGAGATATCTGTCAGTATGTGGTTATCTTGAAATCCTGCCGGTGTCGGCGTGCGGTGGACGAAGAATCGGCGGTTGGGCAGATCGACCAGCCACACCTCCGGGATGCCATGACGAGCATAGAGCGAGAGCTTGATCTGTGTGTCATACGCAAGTGAAGTATCAGCCACTTCGACGATCAGGAAAACATCAGCAGGCGTCGGATGGGAGCTCCGATAGAAATCCGGGCGCGGTCGCAACAACATGATGTCAGGTTGCGGTTCGGAGTGCAGGTCAAGGAACACGGGATTTTGCATTCTCACAATTGCCCGCTCGCCGCGAGCCCGTCTGAACACGTCAGCGACATAATCGACTGTTCCTGCATGAACACTCCCAATCGGCGGCATGTCGATCACCTCCCCTTCTATCAACTCCACGTGAGCATCTGGTGCGAGGATGCCCGTGTCCCCCATCCGGTAGTATTCAGCCACCGTTAACCGATGACGTTGGAAGAGGTCGTCTGTGGTGTTGAGCATTGCCTACTCCTTCTTGCTTTCAGCGAACAGTGTGGAAAATGTACCGCACGGGTTGGCTATTGCCAATCGGTGGAGTCCAAGGCCCAGAGTCCACGGTCCAAGGTCCAAAGTCTAAGGGCCGCGGCACTTGTGCGGTTTGCCTTTTCAACTTTTCAGCAATCCTCGTTACTCAGCCCGTTTTTTCCTGCTAAGCTCCCGGACCGAAAAACGAACGTGTAGGAGAATACATCATGGCTGGCGAATATGACATCATCATCATTGGTGGCGGAGCAGCGGGATTCACGGCAGGACTCTATGCCGCACGGGACCGGTGTCGAGCGCTGTTACTCGAACGCTTTTCCGCTGGTGGGCAAGTGCTGAACTGCCCCCATATCGAGAATTATCCCGGCTTCCCCGACGGTGTGGCTGGCTACTCGCTGGGCCCTCTCCTTCAGCAGCAAGCAACGAGTCTCGGACTGGAGATGAAGTTAGCCGAGGTCCATCGCATTCACCTGGACGGCGAGATGAAAGTCCTGCAAACGGATGATGGCGAGGTGCGGGCACGCGCGCTGATTGTCGCCACAGGGTCGAGTTTTTCCAAACTGAACATTCCCGGCGAGGAAGAGTTCGTCGGCAAAGGGGTATCGCACTGCGCGTCGTGTGACGGCGCGTTTTTCATGGACCAACCCGTCGTGGTGATCGGTGGCGGCGATGCAGCCCTTGATGAAGGGCTGCATCTGACGGAGTACGTCTCCTCGGTCATGGTGGTTCATCGTGGTGTGGAACCCAGCGCCTGTCGATTGCTGCGCGAACGTGCGCACGCCAACGAGAAATTGACGTTTCGTTTCAATACGGTCGTGACCGCTATCGAAGGAAACGACGAGGTTCAGCGGGTGCAACTCGCCGATGTGAAGACTGACGAACGGTCACAAATGGATGTTACTGGTGCTTTTATCTTTATCGGTTTGACGCCTAATACCCAGTTTCTCAACGGTCTGGTGCCGCTCAATGAGAAAGGCCAGATTGTCGCCGACTTGAGTATGCGCACCTCAGTGCCAGGGATTTTCGCGGCGGGCGATGTCCGTGCCGAGTCCTCTCGCCAACTGGTTTCTGCCGCGGGCGACGGCGCAACGGCTGCGTTAGCGGCAGTGCGATATTTGCGGACGTAGGAGCAAACTCAGTGAAATGGCATTTGCTCGATAAGAAGGGAAAAATCATGCACGCGGTAAAGTTACAGGTCGTCGTGCCGGAAAGTCATGAGCTACGAATTATCCTTCCCCCGGAGGTGCTCCCTCTTTGAAGGGGTAGGTTTCTCTCGTTTTCCGCAATTTTGCGGGTGTTCCGCCTGCGTGGTTTTCCTGGTCCGTCGTGCCCGCGCAGGCGGGCATCCAGGCGCAGAGCCCCGTGGATTGCGGGATTTCTAGATTCCCGCCTGCGCGGGAATGACGACGCTGCTCTTCGTGCGGTGAAAAACCTACCTCTGAAAGAGGTGCTCCCTGGGGAAGCTGAAGTCATTGTCTTGACCGATAGGCAACCATATCCGCTTCCAGGAAGCTGGGAGCGAATCCATCATTGAATTCGTTACATCCGCTACGCCGCCACAACACCCATCTGTCGCAGCAATGGCATAATCTCCTTGCCGAACCGCACCGTGTCTTCGTGGTACGACAAGAACACCATCAGCACGCCGTCCATCCCCAAGTCGTGCAACCGCTTGAGCTTCAGGGCCACTTGTTCGGCGGTCCCAACCACCGGCAACGCTCCGGCACCCAGCGTGAACATCTCCAACGTAAACTGATCAAACGACCCACTGCCGATATTCAACCCACGTGCCCAATTTTCCACGGCGACTTTGTCCATGTGTTCGACGATACGACGACATTCGTCCTGTGCCTCCTTCTCCGTTTCGCGCCACAACACAAACGGAAACCCCGCGCAGCGCACCGTGCGACCGTACTGCCGCGCGCGCTCCTTGAATTCGCGCGTCAGGTCGATAGTCCCTTCAATCGAGGGTGGACCAATAAAAGCCACATCACACAGTCGTGCGACCAAATCTTTCGCGTCTTCGGAAATCCCGGCGTTGGCGATGGGCGGATGGGGCTTGTGCACCGGCTGTGGCATCACGTAGCCACCTGCGATGTGATACCAGGGCGAATCAAAATTGAAGGTGCCCGGCTCGGTCGTCCATAACCCCTTGAGAATCTCGATAAACGCCGCTGTGCGCTGGTAGCGCTCCCGATGCGGCAGCAATTCGATCCCCATCATACCGAATTCTTCCTTGCTCCATCCGCTCACGATGTTGATCCCCCAGCGACCATTGCCAATATGATCGAGACTGGCTCCCATCTTGGCCGCCACCAGCGGATGAAACACGGGAATATGCACCGTCGAGTAGACGTGAATCTTCCGCGTCACCGCGAGCAAGGCCGAAGCCCAGGTCATCGTTTCCAACGAGGTGCCCAAGTAATTCGTCTTGCCACCGAATCCACGCCAGCGACTGACCGGGAAGAGAAAATCTAACCCGGCCTCTTCCGCCGCAAGGGCGATCTTCTTGTTGGTCTCATAAGGCCATTCGTCTGGTTCGGTACGGTAGGTACTGATGGCATACATATTTGAACAGTTGGGCATGAAGAGCCCAAGTTGCAGACTCGCTCGTTCTTTTGGCAATCGCATGATAATTCCCCTCACCCTGTCCCTCTCCCAGCCGGGAGAGAGAACCTGGAAGCAACCTCATTCCTCAATGTGGCGTTTCAGTTCATTAGCAGGTCCCCCACCTGGGAAAAAGAAACCCGTCCACTTGCCCCTCTCGGCTTGACACCAGCGAGAGAAATCCCAATCATGCTTCGCACTTTCTGATCACAACCGACGGTGTGACCAACCCATGATTGAAACGAAAGAACGCCTCCTCTTCTCCGATGCCGCCCGCATCCCCGTGCATCTCATTTCCGGCTTCCTGGGCAGCGGGAAAACCACGTTGCTTCAGCATTTACTCAACTACTGTCTCGCCAACGGCATCAAACCCGCGGTGATGATGAACGAGTATGGCGAGATCAATATCGACGGAGAACTGCTGCGCGGCCAAGGATACAGCGTCCGCGAGATGACCAATGGGTGTATCTGCTGCACCATCGGCGGAACCTTGGGGCTCGCCATTCAAGAGGTCCTTACGTTCAAGCCGGAGGTGATTTTCATTGAAGCCACCGGGCTCGCCGATCCCGTTGAATTGGTCGACCAGATCACCAAGGAAGAGGTGCTCCCCTTCGTCCGCTTGGCTTCCTTGATCGCCGTGCTTGATCCCATTAATTTCTCCCGTCTCGCCGAAGAGATGTACTCCGGTATCCGTCAACAGACGGAACTGGCCGATGTCGTGCTTATCAATAAACGCGACCTGGCTGATCAACAGACTTTGCAAGCTTTGACCGCCGAGGTCCGAGCATTGAACCCACGCTGCGAAATCCTGTTGACCGAACGCGGGCAGGTGGACCACGCCCGGTTGTTGCAAACGTCCGGAGAAATGACACGCCAGCCGACACGTTCCCCTTCCGCCCCAGTACATGACCACTTTCATACGTTGACCGTACTGTGCGAGCGACCCTTCGTGCGCGAGCGGTTCGAACAGGTGATACGTACCCTGCCGTCAACCGTCTGGCGTGCAAAGGGATTCGTCCGCTTCACCGACTCGGACGAGCAGTGGATGTTTCAATATGTGTTGGGTGACTTCGCCGTGGAGTGGATTGATCTGTTACCAGAGCCACCGGAGCACGTCGTCTTGATCGGGAAAGGCTTCCCGCGCGATGCGTTATCCGCCGCGCTGCTCACGGCCACGATACCGCGTTTTTCCCAATGAAAACGTGGGCTCCAGGAGCATGCGTCTCCAGGAAAGCGCTGTAAGCGCGCCTTATTTTTCGAATGACCATTTCTGTTTTTTCTCATTGTATTCAGAAAAAGAATCTGCTAGGGTTGCCCGGCGTTAAGTGATGTTGTCTGGTTCGTACCGTTCGGTTGAAGTGAGTCGGTTCGCGAGTTGTTGAGGCCCCTGAACCCACTCATGGGTTCAGGGGCCTTTTTTTGTACCCGATGGAGGTAAGTGATGGCAACAAAGTTGTTCGTAGGGAATCTTCCTTTTAACACCACGTCCGCGGACCTTGAATCGCTGTTCGGTCAAGTCGGCGCAGTTTCTTCCGTCAACATCATTAGCGATAAGTTCACTGGCCGCTCGCGTGGCTTTGGGTTTGTCGAGATGAGCAACAACGACGAAGCAAAAACTGCAATCGAGCGATTCAACGGACACGAACTCCAAGGCCGTGCTCTGACTGTCAATGAAGCGAAACCACAAGAGCCTCGTTCCGGTGGCGGTGGCGGCGGTGGTCGCTCATTCGGCGGTGGCGGTGGCGGCAGTGGCCGCGGTGGATTTAGCGGTGGTGGTGGTGGCGGTGGTGGCGGTGGTGGCGGTGGCGGTGGCGGCCGCGAACGCCGCTGGTAGCTTGTAACTCTCACCGCTGTAGAGTAGCGTTTATCCTCATATGATTATTGGCACCCCCGACAACAAGTAACGTATCGCAAAGCCCCCAGTTCTCATAACGGAACATGGGGGCTTTGTTTTTCCTATTTCATTATTTTGGTGGAGGTTGCATTGAGCGTACGTCTTTTCGTTGGTAATTTGCCCCCGCGACTTTGTTTCCCTGAGTTAGAAGATTTGTTTCTCCCTTTCGGATCGATTGTCTCGGCTGATTTGATGACCGACCCGACTACTGGCCGTTCTCGTGGATTCGGCTTTGTCGAGATGGAGTCACATGACGCGGCACGGGCAGCCATGACCGCGCTGAATGGGACAGCGGTCGAGGGACAAACCCTCACTGTCAACGAGGCAAATCCCGGCCGTGGCGGCGGCGGTGGCGCCGCGCACGACGCCTCTCGTTCTTCCGCTCCCTCTTCTGGTGGTGCCACGAGCCGTCCCTTCTCACCGAGTCCGCGTCCCCCTGTCGGTTCGAGCGGGACCCGGCTGTTTGTCGGGAACTTGCCCTATACCGCGACGAATGCCGACCTAGAGCGTCTGTTTACCGAGGCGGGGAAGGTCGCTTCCGCTAGTGTTATGACGGACCGCGCCACTGGGCAATCCAAAGGGTTTGCTTTCATCGAAATGGGATCGAAAGAGGATGCGGTCGCGGCCATCAAACGCTTCGACGGACGCGAAGGGATTGGCCGTATCCTCAAGGTGAACGAGGCACGCCCACCCGAACGGCGTCCGGGTGGATTCTTTGGTGGCGGTGGTGGTGGCGGGCGGCGTTACTAGTGCAACGTCACGTTCATTTCGTCTGTTCATCCGCATTTGACTAAGAGACAGCAGGTCCGTCATTCCCGCGCGGGCGGGAATCCAGGCGGTGTAACCTCAGGCCAGTGCTCATGTTCCCTGGATGCCCGCCTGCGCGGGCACGACGGACCTGAACCAGACACAATGATCGTGACCGAGTATAGTCCCCACCCCAGGATGGTTACACCTGCTGGAAGACCAGCCCGGTCAGCAGCTTGGGATAGAAGTATGTCGATTTCTGCGGCATCGTTTCCGCCTGCCCACACACCCGCGCAACTTGATCGTATGAGGTCGGGTTGAGCAGGAACGCCGCCTGATACTTCCGGTCAATCACACGTTGTAACGCCTCGTCCGCGTCGATCGTGTACGACAGTTTCTGCTTCTGCATCTCAGGGGAAAGTCCAAGGAACTGTTGCAGGAGAATATCGTGCAACACCGTCACGTCGAGCGAACGCAACTGGGGTGAGAGATGTTGGAGGTTCCGCGTCGCGCGATCATCAAACGACAAGAGCCAGTAATAGCCCGCGCCGGCGAACATGCTCCCAATCCGACGCCCAGGACCGGGCGCGGACAACGCCGTGAGAAACGCGCCTCTCTGATCCAGAGCAAATTGTCCGACGTGAAAGTCGCGTTGCAGCACGGTGCGCAGATCCCGCAGATTCGGCATCGTCACCTCCTGCAGCAAGCGATGCGTGGGAAGGATCACCAGCCCATCGTCATAGGCATTAGTCAGATACGCCATCACGAAGTTGTAGGGTTCTTCTCCACTCGACTGACCTTGCGCTCCCCGTTCTTGCCGATAGCGCAGTGCCGTTTCATAGCGGTGATGGCCGTCAGCGATAATGAGCGATTCTTGTTCCAACCCTTTGGTAACCTCGGCGATCACACTGGGGTCAGTGACGTTCCACACCTGATGGGTGACATCTTTGTCATCAACCAGCGAAATGAGCGGTGGCTGCGCGAGTGCGCTCTTCGCCACCTGCGCCAGCGACCACTCTTTCCGCGCGTACAGGCAAAAGATCGGACTCAGATGGGTTTGGCAGGAGCGCAGCAAATCAAGGCGATCCTTCTTGGCCCCTTCAAAGGTTCGTTCGTGTGGGCGGATGATTCCAGAAGAAAACTCTTCGAGTCGCAACGCCGCGAGCACGCCGATGCGTCGCCGCTTTCCACCACCCTGCGATGTAAATTCTTGACTGTAAAAATACAAAGCCGGTTCGTTCTCGCGAATCAGCACATCGCGGGCGAGCCAATCCCGCAGCCGCTCAGCCGCTGCCGTATAGCGTTCGCTGTCCTGGTTGAAATCCAGATGTACCGCGTTGTACGGGCTGCGCAGATGCAACAGAGTTTGCTGCTCGGGCGAGATCACATCGTAAGGTGGAGACACGACACGGGAGAAGTCTTCAACGAGAGCGGGGTTGTACCGTACCCCGCGAAACGGACGAATCATTGCCATGCGTTTTAGGTTACAGGTTACGGGTTACGGGTTACAGGGGGGAGGAGTTTGGGGAACAGGTTACAGGGGGGTATCCGAGCGGCCGACGGCGCGTTGCCCAATGTCACGACGATAGTGCATTCCTGGCCAGGAAATTTTTGCGACTGCTTGATAGACAGTGGCGATAGCCGCGCTGATGTCTTTCCCGGTCGCGGTCACTCCTAAGACCCGTCCACCTTTCGTCACAATCTGACCGCCGGTCTTCGCGGTTCCGGCATGAAAGACCACGCCCTCTTGCCACTGTCGCAACGTGTCGAGTCCTGAAATCGGTTGTTCAGTTTCGTAGTGTCCGGGATACCCCCTGGCAGTAAGCACCACACACACCGCCGAGTCGGGATTCCAAGTCAGTGACACGTCAGCTAACCGCCCATCAATCGTGGCGTCGATCACCTCAACGAGATCGCTCTGGAGTCGCACCATCAGCGGCTGACATTCCGGGTCGCCAAAGCGCACGTTGAATTCAATGACCTTGACACTCGCGCCACGGATCATCAGTCCCGCGTAGAGAATCCCCTTATAGGTAATGCCACGGCGTTTGAGCCCCTGGATAGTCGGCAGCATGATCTCGTTGACAATGCGCTCAACCAGAGCGGGCGTCACCACTGGCGCGGGCGAGTACGCCCCCATCCCTCCGGTGTTGGGGCCCTGATCGTTGTCGAAGATGCGTTTGTGATCTTGGGTCGAAGCCAACGGCAATACCGTGGTGCCATCGGTAAACGCCAGGAACGACGCCTCTTCGCCCTCCAGAAACTCCTCAATCACCACACGGTCACCCGCGGTGCCGAACACACGACCGTGCATGATTTCGGAAATCGCACGGTGGGCTTCTTGGACCGTCTGGCATATCAGCACGCCTTTACCAGCGGCCAGACCATCGGCTTTCACGACAATCGGCGTCCCAACTTGGGTCACGTAGTCCCGCGCGGCGATGGGGTCAGTGAACGTCGCAAAGGCAGCGGTCGGCACCCCCTGCTCCTGCATCAGTTGCTTGGCGAACGCTTTACTCACTTCGAGTTGGGCGGCCTGTTGCGCCGGACCGAATATCCGCAATCCCTGTGCGGTAAATCGGTCAACGATGCCTAAGCTCAGCGACACTTCCGGTCCAACGACTGTCAGGTCAATGCGTTCCGTGGTCGCGAACCGCAACAAGCCCACAATGTCATCGGGTGCGAGCGCGACAAGTTCGGCCAGCTCGCCAATACCCGCATTGCCTGGGGCACAGTAGATTTTCCGTACCCGTGGGCTTTGCCGCAGTTTCCACACCAGCGCATGCTCACGCCCGCCGCCGCCAATGACAAGGATTTTCATAATTACCTGGAAATAAAACGTAAGACGCAACGCGTAACACGTAAAGAAAAAAGAAGGAGATTGGCTTGAATCTTCACGCCCTCCGGCGTCTGGCTTACGTTTTACATTTTACGCGTTAGTGTCTGAAGTGTCGCATACTGGTAAAAATCATGGCCATCCCATGCTCATCCGCCGCGGCGATCACTTCTTTGTCACGCATACTCCCACCAGGTTGAATCGCCGCCGTCGCCCCAGCACGTGCAACGACATCAAGACCGTCACGAAAAGGGAAAAAGGCGTCCGACCCAACCACCGTCCCGTGAGTCGTGAGCCCAAGATCACCAGCACGAGAAACAGCGATTTTCGCTGAATCCACCCGACTCATTTGTCCCGCGCCAACTCCGACAACCGAGTCGCTTCGTGCCAAGACGATAGCGTTCGACTTCACGTGCTTGCAGACGCGCCAGGCAAAATCTAACGCGTGATACTCCTCCGGTGTAGGCCGACGTTTGGTCACAACCTGACATTCCTCGACTCGGACGCGACCACAATCGCGCTCTTGCAGCAGCATGCCACCGATAACAGGCTTCACTTCCAATCGTGTCGGTGTCGCATTCGTCAACGTGGGAATTTCCATCAGACGAATGTTCAGTAATCGCTTTGACGAGGCTAAGAGTGCCAACGCTTGCGCGGAAAATTGGGGAGCCAGTAGAATTTCGATGAACCCTTCTTTGTAGAGTTCCAGAATTTCGTTCGCGGTCTCCTCATCCACTTCACGGTTCAGCCCCACGATGCCGCCGAAGATTGACACGGGATCACACGCCCGGCACTTCCGAAACGCCTCGGCCAGCGAGGTTGCCGAGGTCGCCGCGCCACAAGGATTCGTGTGCTTAATCGCGACGGCGGCGATTTCGTCGAACTCTTTGAGCAGCTCCAGTGTCGCATTGGCATCAACGATATTGTTAAAGGACAACTCTTTCCCTTGAATCTGCCGCGCATTGGCGATGCAAGACTCATTGATTACCCGTTGCCGGTAGAAGGCCGCCGTCTGATGGGGGTTCTCGCCGTAGCGTAAATCCTGCACTTTGGTGTATTGCAGGTGGAGCGTTTCACCAAACGGGATCCGTTGCTGGTCCTCGTTCAAGCTTCCCAGATAATCAGCGATAGCGGCGTCGTAGCGCGCCGTCAGTTGAAACGCTTTTTTCGCCAGCGCCAGCTTCCGCGCCGCGGTCAGTCCGCCTGCGGACCGCACGGCTTCCAGCACGGAGGCATAATCATCAGGATCAACAATCACCCCGACATCAGCATGATTCTTCGCGGACGCGCGTAACAGCGACGGACCGCCGATGTCGATATTCTCAATGGCATCGGCAAACGAGCAATCAGGTCGAGCAACCGTCTGTTCAAAGGGGTAGAGATTGACGACGATCAGATCAATCGGCTTGAGTCCGTGCGCGGCCATCGTTTGCACGTGCGCGGCATCATCACGACGATGGAGAATACCTGCATGAATTTTGGGATGGAGCGTTTTCACTCGGCCATCAAGCATTTCCGGGAAGCCCGTAAACTGCTCAACCGGTACGACCGACACTCCCGCATCGGTCAACGCTTTCGCCGTGCCGCCGGTCGAGAGGATCTCAATCCCCAACGCCGCCAGTCCTTTCGCGAACTCCACAACTCCGCGTTTATCACTCACGCTGATCAGCGCGCGGTGGACAGTATCCATAATGATCCTACTCCTTGGGACGTGTCAGAGAGAGGGCGACATAGCAAACCCCTCCAGGGTTGTAAAGGTAAAGCCAACGGATTATGGTGCCCGCGCAATGACTATCGTCCTCAACGGCGACGAGCGCGAGTGTCGCGAAAACATGACGATTGCCGACTTAGTAACCGAGTTAGGACTCGGCCAGCGTCGCATCGCGGTTGAGGCCAATCGCGAGATCATCCCTCGCGAACACTACGCAACCTATCGCCTGCACGCAGGCGATCACCTTGAAATCGTCCACTTCGTTGGTGGCGGATAAGCAGAGAAGGACGCGCATCATGAAAGACCCGTTCGTATTGGCTGGAAAAGAATATCGCTCGCGCCTGATTGTCGGCACGGGCAAATATAAAGACTTTGACGAGAACCGGCGTGCCGTTGAAGCCTCCGGTGCCGAGATCGTGACCGTCGCGGTCCGACGCGTCAACATAACGGACCCCAACAAAGAAAACCTGCTCGACTATATCGACCCCAAGAAGTATACGATCCTGCCCAATACCGCTGGCTGTTACACCGTGGAAGACGCGCTACGCACCTGCCGTCTCGCGCGTGAGGCAGGTGTTGGAGACATGGTCAAGCTCGAAGTAATCGGCGATCAGCGTACGCTGTTCCCTGATATCCCAGGAACAATCGAAGCCGCGAAACAATTGGTCAAGGAAGGATTCATTGTGTTGCCCTACATCCTGGATGATCCTATTTCTTGCAAGAAGTTGGAAGACATTGGCTGCGCGGCGGTGATGCCCTTGGCGGCCCCGATTGGCTCAGGCCTAGGCATTCGCAATCCATACAATCTCCGTATTATTTTGGAACACAGCCGGATTCCGGTGATTGTTGATGCGGGAGTGGGGACGGCGTCTGATGCCGCCGTTGCCCTTGAGCTTGGCTGCGACGCCGTGTTAATGAATACTGCCATCGCGGAAGCCAAAGATCCAATTCTCATGGCTGAAGCAATGCGGCTTGGAGTCGAAGCGGGTCGCAAAGCGTATCTGGCTGGACGGATGCCAAAGAAACTCTATGCATCCGCCTCAAGCCCGATGGATGGCCGGATCGAATAGCGTCGCGCCGCCGTGATCGACTTTCGTCTCTACTGTGTCACCGACCGCAAACAGACCGCTGGCCGTCCCCTGGTCGATGTGGTTCGCGCGGCTCTTGATGGCGGAGTCCGCGCGGTACAACTTCGCGAGAAAGATATTGAAGGGGGCGAACTCTACCACCTCGCCGCGCGGTTACGCGAAATCACTGCACGTTATCAGGCACGCTTGCTTATCAACGAACGTCTTGATGTCGCGCTTGCCGTCGATGCCGACGGAGTCCATCTGGGGCAAAACTCCCTTCCGGTGACAACGGCTCGTCGGTTACTTGGCCCCAACAAATTGATTGGTGTCTCAACCCACAGTCTGGCGGAAATCGCCGCCGCCATGGGAGCAGACTTTCTCGTATTTGGCCCGGTGTATTTCACTCCGTCCAAGGCTGCGTATGGCGAACCGCAAGGGCTCGACCGATTGCGGAAGGCGGTGGCACACAGTTCAGTGCCGATCTTTGCGATTGGCGGTATCAACGGTGAACGCATTCCCCAGGTACTCGCTACCGGTGCGCACGGGGTGGCGATGATCTCCGCGCTCAGCGCGGCCTCGGACCCTATGCACGCCGCACGAGAGCTATTGCAGCGACTGCCGGATCACACAGTACAGCGCAATTGACATTCAGGTGTTGCTCGTTTATCCCTTCCCATATTCGCCACCCTAGCTCAGTTGGTAGAGCAGCTGATTCGTAATCCGTACAGGTGGTGACATCACAAATTGAACACTGACGGGGAGTTAGCGCTAACTCCCCGCTTTTCTTTAGGAAGTCGTCTCTGCTCTCATTGTTCCTATTCGCTCCTGTTTTTCTCATTTCATCCCATTTATTTCATTTTATTCCCACATGGTGCACACATAGAAATATGGCACTACCACAAGAACTCCAGGACTTTGTTCCTTCTTCCCCGTTCGAGACGGAGAGCGATGTCATTGAGCTATCGGAGGAGGAGTTGCATGCTCTGATTGATGCCAGTGCTCGGAAAGGGCTCGGCATTACGGGAGAAGAGTATCTACGGCGGCTGCGTCAAGGGGCGATTGAACGGACCGGACCGAACGGCTATCTGGCGTACCTCTCGATGCTCGCGTCCTTACTCGACTAGATTCCCAAGAGAAACCCGGCTTTTCTTGTGTCTCGTATTACGAAAACCCCGGAAGAGGCATTCCGTAGTGTCCAGGACCAGCTTAACGCGGTTCTGAACAAGGTGCTTACCGAATACCGGCTGCAACTCCTCACGGGACCTCGACGAATAAAAACGGTGCTGGCATTTCTTGACCGGCACCGTCAACCGATAGGGATATCTCTTCGCGGTTCGCCTTGGGTCCTCTCGCTGAAGCAAGAGTTCCAAGCGATTCCTGAAGGACAGGGCTATCGTCTGCACATTCTCCAGTATGCCTATCGCCTCCAGCAGACGCCTTCAGTCGAGGAGGAAGCAGAAGTTCGTTTCGAGTATGTCTCTCCCCTCGCTCAGTCGGATTTTCCCTATAATCGCCATCATGTCCAGTTTCATCGAGACTCTCGAAGCGCTTCGCCCGATTTCTCTCTCTCAAAATTTCATATTCCCACTGGTGGCATCACGATAGAGCAGGTGATTCGCTTCCTCATTGCCGATCTGGCGTTCCTCCGCTCACCGAGCAATGGGAGGAACCACTACGAGCAAGTGAAGAACGCATGCGTGAATGGATGGATTGAGCGCGGGACGTACATGTCCTTTCGATTCTGGGCTCTCAGAATCTGTGAATCTTTGCTACGATCTCGCTAGTAGAAAGGGCTAGGCCGCGTCTAGCTAACACGACCGAAGAGCGGTTTCCCCACCGCCTGTCCTTTCTCTTCACAGGGAACAAGTGCGTTGCGAAGGGAGGCAACATGACCTGGGAAGAGGTTCGAAGAACTCTGACTGTATACAGACGCCTGCTCGCCAATGATTGTGAAAACTATCTGAGACTCGCCGCTGATGCTGACCGCAATGGGCGAGAGCGGGCGCGAGACGTGCAGAAGCGGAGTGACAATCTAGAGAAGTTGGAACAGGACATTCAGCGAGTAGAAAGAAAAGCCCAACGCGCTTGGGAACTGCTTCGCACGCCCCAAGACTGCGAGCGGGTGATGGAACTTCTCACCGCTGCGTGGAATGAGCTGAATACGGAACTCCTCAGAGGACCATCGTTCCGACTCAAAAACAAGAAGCGGGCCACCCAGTGGCGGCAGTTAGAGAACGCTCACCGGGACGCGGAAAAAACGGGCCAGCAATTCCTCGCCGCTCTGGGATCGTATCAGCGAATAGTGCAAGAACTCGCACCGTTCGCGAAACTTCCGTTCCCGCCTCCTTATTCTGATGAGGCACTCCGTCTTGCTCATGAAGCGATTTTCTTCAATTGGCCTCGCGAGGTGGAGCGATGCGTGAAAGAAGCCATAAGCGTTGTCCACCGACTCGAACATATCTCCGATTATCCACCCCATATTATCCTGCCCGCGCCGCAGCGTGGGCGACCGGAAAAGCCGAAAGTCAACACGGCAATTCTGGAGTTGATCGAGATTTTTTCACGTCCTGAAACGGCTATCCGAAGCGCCAAGGTGCACACCCACGCACTCCTCTTCGTCGCGGGCGTCTGGCGTGATCCGCATGTGGATGGTTTGGAGATCAAAGCACACAAGCTGCGGAAGTCCCTCTAAATTTTTAGTTTGCCTCGCCCGAAAAAATTCTTTACTTAGAGAATTTCCTGCGGTCTTTCCAGTCAGTACAGTTTCTCTCAGCAACATCAGAAAAGCTGGGAGGTACTGAGCGTCACTCTTTATACACCGTCCGAAGTCGCGGGGAAACTCAAAGTTAAATCAGTCACCGTTCTTCGCATGTTCGACGCTGGCGTTTTGCCGGGGGTTATCCTTCGCCAAGGCATACGAAAGCGAATAATTCGCTTTCGTGAAGAAGCAGTCGAAAAATTCCTCACTACACGTGAGAAACGAGGAGGCCAGGCGGAGGTGGGACGTGGACACGGTAAGTGATACTCTAGCTACTCGCTTTCTCGATCTACTTGCCGGCCAGGGGATTTTCCTTCGTGGATCACGCGGGCGCGTCAAGTGTCCGTTTCACAACGGCAAAACAGACACGTCCCTTTCAATAGATACCGACAAGGGCATTTTCTACTGTTTTGGTTGTGGAGTCCAAGGCGGCGTCAAAGCCTTTGCCGAACTTGTGGGCGAGCCCTGGGGGACCTCTCGCTTGAAGACCCGGGAACGGGCACGCTTTTCGGCTCAGGCTCATAGACGCGAAGCCGAAGCGAAAGCACGCGCGATTCTCACGCGCCGGAAAGACGAGCGAGACGATAGCCTTTGGGCCGCGTGGGGTGACGCGAATACGACCGCGACGGAAGCAGCGGAACTGCTAGGGTTCTTCTTCCGTCGTCCCAACCTGGCCGCAGAGTTTCCGGCCTTAGTAGAAGTCACCGAGAGTAAATATGCGGAAGCGGTCTGGCAAAAGATGCTCGCCGAGCAGCGGTATGCTGGGGAGGTGAGCCGTGACTGAAACCAACAATCCCTACGAGTTTTTCGACACGGACCCTGTGGGTATTGACGTGCTGGCGTACTTGGAGGGCCTTCCAGAGGACGCGGGCTCTCCCGCTCAGCGCGCGGAACATTACGACGTGCTCAAACCCGCGCTACTCCGACTCTCCAGCGAAGACCCGATACGATTCAGTCTTGCGCTTGAGGAGACCGAAAAAAGGTTAAGACTGAAGTCGAAGGTGATTCAGGCCGATGTCGCGGAGGCTTCGACTGATGAAGGAAAAGGCCGACAGTCCCAGGCAACGATTCTCGTCGATTTAGCTTCAGACGTAGAGCTGTGGCATACCCCGGACGGTGAGGCGTGGGCAACGATTCCGACCAACAACCATTCCGAAAATTGGCAAGTAAAAACAAAGTTATTTCGCCGCTGGCTCGCCCGGCGCTTTCACGAAAAAATCGGCGGCGCGGTCGGCGCCCAAGGTCTTCAGGACGCGCTTACCGTGCTGGAAGGCAAGGCGCTCTTCGACGGGGAGGCGCACCCCGTCTACACGAGGCTTGCCGAGCATGAGGGGACGATTTTTCTTGACCTGGCGAATGCGGACTGGGAAGCCGTCGCAATCACGTGCGCTGGCTGGCAAGTAGTTGCGGCTCCCCCGGTTCGGTTTCGCCGGGCCCGTGGCATGTTGCCGCTGCCGCACCCTATCGCGGGTGGGAAAGCCGACGCCCTGTTTTCTTTTGTCGATATAACTGATAGTGATAACCGTAAACTCTTGATTGCTTGGTTGCTCGCAGCACTCCGCCCGCGTGGTCCGTATCCGGTGCTCGTTTTGCAGGGAGAGCAGGGGTCGGCGAAATCGACGACCGCGCGGATATTGCGGGCGCTGGTCGATCCTAATGAGGCGTCGCTGCGCGCGGAACCGCGCGACGCGCGGGACTTGATAATTGCAGCAACGAACGGGTGGATTGTCGCGCTCGATAACCTCTCGCATATCCAGTCGTGGCTCTCGGACGGTCTCTGCCGGCTATCAACAGGGGGCGGATTTACGACGCGCGAACTCTACACCGACAGCGAAGAAGTCATCTTCAACGCGCAGCGCCCCAGCTTGTTAAACGGGATTGAGGAGATAACCACGCGGCCCGATCTGCTCGACCGCGCGATTCCCCTGTCTCTCCCGGCGATCCCGGAACAAGAACGAAAACAGGAAGCGGTCCTCTGGTCGGCGTTCGAGCAGGCACGCCCGGCAATTCTTGGGGGGCTTCTTGATGCGGTGGTATCCGCTCTCGCGAATCTGGGCAAGGTGAAGCTCACCCATCTACCAAGAATGGCCGACTTTGCAGTTTGGGCAACCGCTGCTGAGTCTTATCTAGAATGGAAAGAGAGTGATTTTTGCCGAGCCTACGAGAGGAGCCGAACGAGCACCAATAACTTCGCGCTGGACGCTTCGGCGATTGGGGAGTCTGTCCAAAGGTTCATAGCTAAACAAGATACCTGGGAAGGAAGCGCAAGCGAACTGCTCGAACTGCTCTGCCCTAGCGCAACCGAGAAGGAACTCAAGTCTAAAAATTGGCCAAAGTTGCCATTCTCCCTCTCTAATCAGCTGAGGCGAATCAGCCCGAACCTTCGGACCGTAGGGATTGAAGTCGAATTCACGCGGAGCGGGGACAAGGGACGCGCGCGAAAAATAAAAATTTCTCGAACAGAACCAGAACAGGAGAGAAAAAAAGCGTCCGTAGCGTCCGAACACGAGCAAAAACAAAGCGTTACGGCGGACGCTAGGGGCTCTAGTCTGGACGCTGTAGCGTCCGACCTCAAACCTAGTAAATTCAAGAATTTACATTCCATGTTGGACGCTACGGACACTACGGACGCTAAAAAACGTACCCATTCTAATTTGGCCCCTCTCCCAGATGTGGAGATATTCGAGTGAACGCGACAGAACTTGTGGAAATCCTCCGGCGCGAGGGGTTCACGCTTATCCCTTTGTCGGAGGGGCGACTTGCCGTCAAACCTGCCGTCCGGATTACCGACGACCTTCGGCGGCAGATTCGGTGCTGCAAGACCGAGGTGCTTGCTCTGCTCACCCGCCCACATCTGAACGCCCGTGGCGAGCTGATTATCCCGTTCGAGTCCGACCCGCGCTTTCACTGGTGGGCTGGTGGGCTGGTGGGCAGTCGATCAGCGAAACATTGCGGGAACTCAACGCCCCGCCTGAAGTATGGGCGCGATACGTCGATTCGGAGACGACAATGAGGACACGACAATGAAGACCCTTGCACGAGAACATCTTTTGGAGGGCGATAAGGGGAAAACACGTTCCGAAGAAATTGTCGCGCTGCACCGAGCGGGGGCAAGGACAGCGAGAGATCGGGAGACGAATCGGTATCAGCCAACCCGCCGTGCGCAAATGGTTCCTGCGCTTGGGACTGCTTCCCGCAGTCTCCTCACATGCGCCAAAACCACAGGTTGATAACTTAGCCTCGTCCCTTCGCTTGGGTGATAACCCGCTAGCGCCCGCTCCCCAGCGTTCCGTCGGTTTGGGGGCGCACATGGAGGAATCTCCCCCTCGTGCGACTCCTCCGACTTCCGCTTCTCCCCCTGATAACTCTCTCGCCCGGCTCCGTCAGCGTTTTCCACACTTAGCCTCTGGCCTACGCCTGGGGCGCTGTGAGCACTGTGGTGCTCTCTTTTACCGCCAACGGACTGACACGTATTGCTGCGTCGGCTGCTGGTATCAAGCGAAAGGCCAGTTCCACCGTGTCCAGGGGCATACGGCTGACTGCCGTCGAGTGCGACCTGATACCCTCACGAGGCCCCGGTGATAACCAATTCCCCTCGGCGGACGATTTACAGTTGATTTCGGAGGCTTTTATGCCACGGCGGAAAGTAGAAACCTGCTAGCAACTCGATATCAAGGACATGCGGGCATGCCTGAAAGCACTGACTCCTCAGCAGCCCTCTGGGAGTGTCTGGAGAGAGTGGGGGGACTTCAAAGTTGAGTACGTGGAGCCGGGGAAGTCAGAGTGCGCGTGTGGGGGTATTCCCCTTCCTTCACCGCGCAGCTCCGGGTGCGCTCGACCGAGCCCTTTCTGGGAGGACGGCGTTTTTGGTTTACCTGCCCCCGTTGTGGGCGTCGGTGTCGGGTGGTCTACCTGCCGCCTGCCAGTACGCGGGTTGGCTGTCGTCTCTGTTTGAGCCTCCGCTATCAATCGCAATCGCGCAGTTCCCTCGCGCAGTATTGGCGGACCATCACCCAACTGAGGCGGCGGCTGGGCATGCGCGACGCCTATACGCCATGTCATCCATTCTCCTCCCCTTTTCGCCCACGCGGGATGCACTATAGGAGATACGCTCGGTTGGTGCATAAACTGGAAGTGAAAGAGAGTATCTATGCGAGTCTGGTGCAGTGGCAGGCGTATCGTCGTCGGCCAGGGCGCCCAGCGAAAAGGCGAACAGATGCGCGCTAGAGGGAGAACTGTGCGCTGTGGGGTGCAGTTGAAGATGGTCAAGCGGATACGTGTGGACCTTGCGACGAGGGACGGGTTGCGACTTGCTCGGGCCGCTCAATGGCATAGCGTTAGACACCGGTCAAACTATTCTATTTTAAGGAGAGACTTATGAAAAAAACTTTGATTCTGTTGGAGGCAGTGTCCGTTTTTGTCGTTTGTCAATTTTGTTTTGTAAGTACCTCCAACTCGACTTTGGCCATTTTTGGATAGCAGGAGGGCGAGACTTCCTTTAGGATAGAGTAGCTGTCTGACGGCAAACTCTTTCTGGGGAGGTGTCCGATGCCCTCGCTGCCACCTGAGATGATACTGGTATTCGCCCCCTTTGCGC
>SHZE01000078.1 GCA_009692435.1 Deltaproteobacteria bacterium
TCAATCGTCACATCAGGGATGTCGAGGGGAATCTCAAAGATTTGGTGCACAGCTTGACGCTCTTTCTCTCTGTGACGGGAGAGGTATCTTGACATAACTCTTTGATCTTATATCAGTTTTTCGCTCCGGAAGATACCAGAGAGCCACAAAACCTCAAGAGCAGGAAGGGAGTGCAAAAGCCCACGGTGCCACGTAACGCTTGAGCAGCCCTGGGGAGTGTGGTAGACTGTTGGTATGATACGAACGCGTTTGCATCTCAAACCGGGTCAGCAAGGCACGAAGCAGCTGCTTGCGCAGTATGGGAACCGTCTCGTGTGTGTGCGCTAGCGCGACGATGCCCAGCGGAAGAAGCGGTGCAAGACCGTGGAGTTGCTTATCGCAGAACGCGAGTGGGAACCGCCGCCGCCTCGTTTTGCCGCGGACACGATGGTGGGGGTGCGCGTCGGCTTTCCCGAAGTGGAGGTGCGGGACCAGGTGAAGCAGGCGGGGGGGGGAAGTGGAATCGCAGCCGTAAGGTGTGGGAGATGCGCGACGATCACGTGATCGCACTCAAGCTGGAAGCCCGTATCGTCGAGGAGGAAGCATCTCATACGAGATCCCAAGACTAAAAGACCAAAGCATCTAGATGTAGATACCAGGGTTTTCCGTCTAATACATAGTTCGGCATGCGCTCCACCGGAGTGGAAAGGAGGTACGCCAGCAACAGTGGTCATTGGCAAAATAGCGTTTGAATTTCCTCTACGCATCACCACCGCACAAGGAATCTGCCATGCACAGTCACAGCGTATTCGGCAGTGCCATAACCGCTGCCGTTCTGCTGTTAGGGTTGCTTACCACTGCAGTTGCTGACACTTTGACGGTCATACTTCCACGGGCAGTAGTGCGGGTAGGGCCAAGTACCAGCCATGACGTCCTGGTCACCGTGTCGAAGGATATGGCCTTTCCTATTCTGACTACCGACAAGGGCTGGCACAAAATTCCACTTGAAGACGGGCGGGAAGGCTGGATTGCCGACACCGGTGTGCGGGTCGCACGTGACTCCCGGGGTTTTGCCGTGGTAACCCCTCCGCCAGTACCGGCTGCAGCACCGGTGTCAGAACAGGTCGTTGGGAGGCGTATGGCTTTGGTCATTGGCAATGCCGCGTATGACATTGGTCCACTCAAAAACCCTGTAAACGATGCCACAGATATGGCCGCGGCGCTCCAACGGCTCGGGTTCACGGTCACTCGTCTGTTGAATGCGAATCAGGCAGTGATGGAGAGCACGATGGAGGCATTCGGCCAGCAGTTGCGTCAAGGAGGTGTCGGGCTGTTTTATTTTGCTGGCCATGGCTTACAGGTCGGTGGTGAGAATTATCTCATGCCCATTGGAGCGCGCATCAGCCGAGAACAGGACGTGAAGATCGCTGCGGTTCATGTCGGACGTATCCTGGGCGCTATGGAAGACGCCAAGAATGACCTGAACATCGTGATCCTTGATGCCTGTCGCAATAACCCCTTCGCCCGGGGTTTTCGGAGCCAGGTGCAAGGCCTGGCACCAGTCGATGCCGCTCGTGGCTCCCTCATTGCCTATGCGACAGCCCCAGGATCAGTCGCGTCGGACGGGGGTGGTCGCAACGGGCCCTATACCGAGAATCTCTTACGGTACATGATGACCCCTGGCCTGAGTGTCGAGCAGATGTTCAAACAGGTGCGCATAGGGGTGGTGCAGACGACGAGTGGACAGCAGACGCCATGGGAGGCCTCGTCCCTTACAGGGGATTTCTCTTTCGTCCCTTCAGGAACGCAGAGCGCACCGCAGGTGGTTGCTTCTCCGCCAGCCACTCCTCCACTTCCTGTTCCTAAGCTCGTGGGAAAGCAGGAGCAGGCGACGCTGAAACAACCATCACTACCGCCGCCTGCGAGTCCAGAGCAACGCCAGGGGGCACGGATCATGGTGATCCTACTGGAAACATCCCAGGGACGCCGTTTGAATGATCCTGCTGGTGAGAAAGCGATGATCCGTCAGCTCATGCAATCCGGGTTCAGTGTCGTCGACCAGGAGCAGGTCCAACGCATCAGGGAAAGTGACCAGCTCCGTAAAGCGGTCACAGGCGACAGAGAGGCAGCACGCAGCCTCGGCCAACGGCATGGGGCTGATGTGCTCATTGTGGGGGAGGCGTCGAGCGAGAAGGCTATGAGTGGAGGGCCATTAGGACAGTTGGTGTCTGTGCGTGCCTACGTGGACGCCAGAGCCCTGCGGACGGACACCGGTGACATTCTGACCACTGATGGTCAGTCGGCGTCAGGGGTCGATCTTGTCGAGTCCAGTGCCGGCAAGAAGGCCCTCGAAGCAGCGGCAAAGAAGTGGGTCGAAACCAATCTGCCGAGGTTACGCCAGCGGTAGTGTGGGGGTATGGCCAAGACGCGAAGAGGAGGGGGCATGATGGTACACACAGGTTATGTGGGAACACTCGATGAGGGTTACCAGGTGAGACGAGTATTGCGACCGCTCCTTGTGGTCATAGCAGGGCTTCTGGTCTTCGACTTCCTGGGTTGTGCACCTCCCAAGATCACCTCTCAAGTACTCCTGCCAGCGAAGTCACACGAAGCCTCCAAAATCAAGCGGGTTGCAGTGCTGCCCTTCTCGGGAACCAGTGATGTGAGTAGTGATGTCGAAGCCATGTTAGTCAACACGCGTGTACAAGGACAGCCCTATTTTACCGTCGTGGAGCGCACGGCTCTGAATAAAGTTACGACAGAGCAAGCCATATCCTTAAGCGGCATCGTAGACGAAACGACGGCTGCCAAGGTAGGCAAGTTGGTTGGTGCAGAAGGGGTCATCATGGGGATGGTCAAGACCGATGTCGCCCATAAACCCTACACGAAGCCACGGTCGAAGTGCACTTCCCAGGACAAGAAAGGGAAGTGTCTAGGCTGGCAAGAATATACAGTCCAGTGTAAGAGAAGCGACGCGTATTTCTCTTTTACGCCGAAGATTGTCAGCGTCGCTACGGGCCGCATTCTCGCCTCGGAGGTTTTAGTTGGACAGGACAGCCAGGAGAGGTGCTCTGATGATTCATCCCCGACTGGCATGCAGAGCGACGCAGAGATGCTCGGTGTTGCTAAGAAAGTCGCCCTCAGCAAATTTCGGGAGATGATTGCTCCTCACTACGTGAAGCGTGAGTTTGTGATCCTGGAAGAGGACGATACAAAACCCCCTGCCGCCGCGAAAGACAAGATTACCCAGGGTATTAAATGGGCAAAAGAAGGGCGACTCGACAGGGCCTGTGAGCTCTGGCAGGATGCCTATAGTCTCCATTCACAAGGGTATGCCATCCACTACGACTTGGGTCTCTGTGCCGAGATGGTAGGCAAGTTACCAGAGGCGCTCGAGTACTACGAAAAAGCGGATCGCTTGACTGGTAAACCGGTGAAAGAGATTAATGAGGCGTTGGGACGCGTCAGACAAAGTATGGTCCAACAAAGGCGGATCGAGGAACAAATGCAGAAAGAAATCAGTACGCCAACGACCACAGAGGAGCCAGTTACCTCTCCTCAGCGGCCGGCGCAAAAGAAAAGCCGCTCGCGGCAATAACTCCCAACGGCGTACAGAGGCCTGTGAAGCAAGTTGCTCGGTAGGGGTACGGGTTTGCACTCTGTGCAGTTCCTTTCCGTTGTACGGCTGCGTCAGCGGCGTAAGGGGCCTAACAACGCACTGGAGCGGACGGGCCACAGTGGGCATCAGTGGCGGGCGTGGGGCTGTACCGTGTGGCCCGCCGCTCACCGCCAGCGTTAGGCGACTTTCGTTTCACAACCAGGTGTGTGGCATCGCGAAAACAGTCGACGGCCAAGTTCTGAGGGGACAATCATGTTACGGATTCGTCAGGAACAAATGGAGGCCTTGTCTGCGGTGATGCGCACCGCTTTCGTCCGTCGCGTGGTGGCCCGCCTGCGGACGGATTTCACGTCCGAGATGGAAAAACTTTGCCTACACGACGCTGACCTCACTCCCACTGTGGAGCGCATCATCGACAAGGCTGCGACCTATAGTGTGCGCAACGAGCAGGATGTCGAGCTCTTTATGGATTGTGCCATGATGCTCGGTCTGGAGTTCGACCAAGACCCTAGCTTCCCTTGGGCGAGGAGTATCCTCCAGCGAAACGACCTCACAGGGACGGAGAAAATGTCACTCATCCACGACTACTTGCTCTTTGCAACTGAGTGAGGTCAAACGGCATGCCGAGAGCCAAGAGACCCCTCAACTCCCAGGCAGTCGCAGCAGCCAACGCTGCAGTCTCCTCCCTGACCGACCCTCCCGGTCGCCCCCTCGACCCCGCGTCGCCTGCGGACGTGGCACTCCGCAGGCAGTGGATGGAGGCCTACGCCGCCGCAGGTGGTGCTATCGAGGACGTGCAGCCTAGCAGACCAGTAGGTAAGCCGTCCACCGACTGTCCACACTGGCTTGAGTTACGGTACCTACACTGTAATGGTACGCCGGTGAAGCGTGCCCAGTATCACGTCCGCTCCCCGGCGTTTTCTACGGATGGCGCCTTGGACGAGAGTGGTTTCGTCCACCTCGGCAGTGTACCTGACATCAGCGGCTTCGCGTACTGGTTCGACAACGACCCGGAAGTCTACCAACCGAAGAGCCCACAGGAACCGCCTTCACAAAAGGAGGTAGTTTCCACCCTCGACGCGATCGGACAGTGGATCTGGGGCACCGTGCAAGGGGATTTCAACAAGGATCAGTCGGTCAGTCAGATCGCAGTCGATACCGTCCTCGGCCTCATTCCGCTCGTCGACCAGGGACTCGACGTCCGCGATCTCATTGCAGGGCTTAAGGACATCATCGAGTTTTACTCGGAGGACGAGGACCAGCAGAGCAAGCATCCCGAGGTACTCGGCCTGCCGTACGAGGTCTGGCTGTGGATTGGTGTCTTCCTGATTGCCATCGGCTGTATTCCGGAACTGGGGTCAGCTGTCAAGGGTGTCCTCAAAGGCCTCATTCGCTTTCTCCAGGACGCAGCTAAACGCGTGTTCGATCTTACCCCCGCCCAACTGCGACGACTCTGGGAGCAATTGATTGCGATCCTGAACCATGTCGGTGTGCAGCAGGGGAACGTGCAGCGCTGGCTCAAGCAACTCCCCGGCAGACTGAATAGCTTAATGGACGAGGCCGCCCAAAAGATCAGGGGAGGGCTGGACTCAGTCAGAGAGATGGTCACCAAGGCCGAGGAGTATGCGCAACGGTTGCGCGGCACGCTGCTCTCGGAGCAAGCTGCGCAGGAAGTGATCCGCCGCACCCAGCAGTACAAGCAAGCGCTGACCAGGGCCTACAACCGGCTTGACCAGATGAAGCGCCGGGTCAATGAGTGGATTCGCGAGCAGCTCGACCGTGTCCTCGAAGGGAAGCACAACTTCTAGACGCATGGTGGCATCAACACGTCAGCAGGGAAAAGTGGCCAGAATGTGCGGGTACAGGAAGAGGTGCCACCACCGGATATACACCGACTCTCTCCACGTAAGCCGGCCACGCTTGGCGAGTCCATGGCCAAGCGTGCCCGACCGGCTGAACAGCGCACTGCCAAACGGTTGGCCGACGACCATCCCGAATTCGACGGGCGCACCTTCGAGGCGCCGCCGCCGCCTGATCCTGGCCACGACTGGGTTGACGATCTAGGGCGGAAGTATGACGCTATGGGGGACGGCACGAAATCGCAGTACTTCAGGCTCGATCAGTTCACCAAATCGATCGACAGTCACCTTCTCAAGGGCAACGATTTCACAGTCATCGACATGACGGGTTACAGGGCCGACCAGATCGCTGCAGTCAGGCAGTACGTGGATGCGCTACCGACGGCCAAGCAAGAAATGATCAAAATGGTTGGTTTCTAATGCTATCGATCATATTTAATCTAAAGCACGAATGGTGGGTGTCCGGCACGACCTTCGACCGGCTTTTCCAGTCGGCGCTGGACAGCGGGAAGATGTCATCGAATTTGGAGTACTGGCGCCATGTGGCGGACGCCAACGGTGGGTTGGACCTGTCAACAATGGAGCCATCCGAAACAGACGAGCTGGTGACGGCGCTGCGCTACACGGCCGAGCGCGAGCTGGCCCGGTTAGGAAACGTCGATCCAGCCTCCGAGGATGGGTCCTACCGCATCGGCTTACTCAAGCTACTAGAGGTCACCTAGATCGGCCAGCGAAGACCCGCGACGGGACAAACCGCGCACTTGAAAGATAGTGTGACATTGAATAGCAGATGGGCTGCCGTCGTCTGTCAAGGCCGGGCCATTAATTGTGGTCGGCCTAACAACCGGCTGCAGCCGACGCCTTGCAGCCTACGCTTCGCTGCGGCTTCCAGGCGCGGCTGAGCCGCAGAGTTAGGCTCCTGAGTCGAGCGAGCGGAATCGATGGTTCCCCAGAATCAACTTGAGTGTTCGTCTTTGCTTAGGCCATGTCCGAATTGTGGAGGAGTGTAATGGACAGCCCCACCATACCCCCCAAACCTGATCCGATCGCGTCGGCAGATCTGCTGACACAGGCGGTCAAGGTCATATTCTCCTGGGCCATACTCATGCCGATCGCAGTGATCGTGTCAGGTAAACTTCTCTCACAGCGCTTCTCCCTATCGGGCAAGTATGACGACCAGTTCAACATCCGTATCCCTGGAATCCTAAGAATTCGATCTACGAACCAAGAGGTGATTCTGGGCTTCGCCGGGTTTCTTCTGTCGCTGCTTGTGCTCGGGTGCGTCTTCGGGGCTCACGTCTATGATTTCGTGAAGTCTCACTTTGGCGTCGATCCAGGCCAATTCAACTCTTTGTGCATACTGAGTTCGCTACTTACCGTGCTCTGGTCCAGCACACTGTACGTGTTGACGGCGGCAGCGCCTCCAGACCCTGCATCGGCTGAGCGCGATAGGCTCGGAAGCGAAATCGCTGCGCACCCCAAGTAAACGAAAGCGCTGCGTACTCCAAGAAGGAGGAATGTTATGGTTGACGCACCCAAGATTCCCCGGCTCGTGGCACTCGTGAGCGGCAAGGGTGGTAGTGGGAAGACGATGATCGCGGCGACTATCGCCTACGTACTCGATTATTTCGTACCGTGTATCCTGGTCGATGCCGATACTGGGACGGCTGGGCTGACATACTACCTCGGAATAAAACATATTGAAAACTTCACCGCCGGCCTCCTTGACAAGAGTGCTGCAGAGCCGCCCCTTCAGAGGATCAAAGGTTTCGAGAAAGGCCTGTTTCTGGGCATTGGTGATCACCGTAGGCTGGAGCGGAATCGTAAGGAGTTCGTCATTGCTGAGGCGTTAAGAGACAGAATTAGCGACCTTCGGAAATTTGAGAGTTGGGTTATTGTGGATTGCCGGGGGGGAATCGATGATGATTCGTTGGGGGTCTGCGGAGCCGTCGATGACATTATACTGGTAGTCGAAGGAGACACGACATCATTCCAGGCCACGCAGCACGTGGTAGAGAAGCTAGCGGACCATGGGTTGGCGATCAAGATCAAGGGCTTCGTTCTCAACAAAATGATCGATGATCCAACCATTCTGGCGCGCAGCGCGACGTCGGTGCTACGCACGCAGTATCTCGGGGCGATTCCTTTCGACATCGACGCGGTAAGAGCATTTATTGTTGGGGAGATCCCTGAATTAGAAAGCGTCTTTGGCGCGCATGTCGCTAGCGCCTTCAGTAGGGCCTACCCTGGGGTGCTGCCGCCGGCACGAGTCCCCAGGGTTTGGAGTCCGCAGGAGTTCCGGAGTGCGGGATTAAGGGACCCGCGCTCAACGCAAGGAGGACTCGTAGCCGCCGCCGCACTGTTGGTTCTTGGAACCGTTATCGCTAGGGCCGAATTCACGTTTTCCGAAGTGACAAGGGAGGTATACAGGGCACTGGTCGGGGCTGCATTCCTGGTGGGACTTGCTGGCGCGTTGGAGCCGACGCGACGCCTTATTGGGCAAGTTTTTCAGTCCTATCTCGACTCGTCGCTACGCCTAATGCAGATTTTCACGCGATCGCGGACGCGATACCGGGAGTGAGCGCTGTGGAGCCCAGAACGTGGCAACAAGGCGGTCTGACACCTTCCCAGGACCTGCTCCCAGGAAGGGAGCGGAGGCAAGCCAGGAACGCTGAGCAGTTCCTTCCGGTTGCAGGCCGTGTCAACGGCGCAACCAGCCTAACGCCAGCAGTGGAGCTGCTGGCGTTAGGGGCCTGCGGCGCCAAGGGAAGATGTCCCGCGTGCGTGGCAGCCGAGACCATGCGGATGCCCACCCCCTCGCCAGGCGGAGACGTCGGCATCCACGGGGTGCCCGAGACGGGGTGGTGTCGCCGCCTCTGCCGAGGAGCAGGCGTCTCGCGGTGGGATGGGACGCCGCTGGGGCGCGCCCGCGTCGGGGTGGCGCGCCGCCGTCCGCTCCCCGACGGGCCGTAGCTCCCCCTGGAGCGTGCGCCTCCTGTTGTGGGGCGCCCGGTCGGTGGGCCCGCCCGCAGGGGGCTTACTCCCCTACACATTCATCTTGACGGTTTTCAGTGACGCGGCAAGGAGCGTTTTTACGATTGTATAGGCTTGTTGTGGGTAGCAAGAAAGGGCAAGCAAGCCAAGCTGTAAGACGCTCTGAAAAGGTTTATACATATTGGTGAGTTTTT
>SHZE01000079.1 GCA_009692435.1 Deltaproteobacteria bacterium
GTGAACTCGGCTCCTCAAGCGGACCTCGCGCAATTCCCACGGGAGGCGTTTGAGGCCTTGCTGAATGATCTCCCCCTCGCCGCTTAATTGACCAAAGGCGAGGAGGCGCAGTGACAAAAAATGTCACTCGGTATGGCCAAAGTCGAGGTGAAGAGAAAAACAAAAATTGAAAGCGGAACGTGCGGAACACAGGTTCCGCTTTCTCCCACTGTCGAACGGTGGACCACTCCCCCGTAACAGAGACTAGGCGCGACGAGCCTTCCCTCCTTGTCCCCTAGCCCCACCGTTCCACACCCCAGTGGTAACGCTCACGAGGAAGGAGTGATGCTGGACAGTTATAAAATTTCCATTGAAATTCCACTTCTCAGTTATTATCACTCTTCTTGGTGGTGACAGACTTGCTTTGTTGCCGTGGCCGAGCGCGGCCACGGCAACTGAAGGCGGCAATAGTTGAGGCGGCATAAGCAAGAATCTCAAGAAAGGAGACTTGCATGCGGTGTCCACACTGCAATACACCAATGCGAGAAATCACGAAAACCGGCCTACTCCTTGATGTCTGTCCAGACTGCAAAGGCACGTGGCTTGATCGCGGTGAACTGGACAAACTGCTCACGCGGGCACGAAAAATCGAACGGGCATGGGAAGACACCTCTCGTCCTTTGGAGCGGCAACGAAGAGACTACGACGATGACGACGATGACCGTCGTTACGCCAGTGCAGGGCGCGACTGTAAGAAGCGACGCTGGACGGAGATCTTCGACATTTTCGATTAACCGCAGCGAACGCAATTGCGACACAACCAGGAGGATTGATCATGGCGAGCTCGTTGGAAGATCGGAAAAAAGGAATCGAGGACGAATATTGCCGAGGAAAAGAGCCAGAAGCCTTGGCGAAAACGCGACAACCGTTGCGTGAACAGGAGCGGGAGCAACCCGCGCAAGCCACCTTGATGCGGTGTCCGAAGTGTGGCGTAACGCGTGAGTATCTCGCCTTTCAAGAAATCCAGGTTGAACGATGCACGGGGTGTCGAGGGGTCTGGCGAGACCCCTGGAGAGCTTGAGCAGGTCACGGCGCGGGAGACGCAGGGCTGGTTGTCGTATTTTTGGCGCAGTAGCAAAGGACATTGAGGCGGGCAGTCAAGACACGTCGCCATCACCACTGTACAGCGGGTTTTTGTGATCGGAATGCGACAAAAACAGGTTGTGTGAAAGGAGAAGACCGCAGGTCCAACACGACCGCTGTCATCACCCGTAGAGTCACAGGTATAGCTGGTACAGCGTCACGAGCATTGTGTCTGTTCAGGCGTATATGACAGAGAGACAGCAGGTCCGTCATTCTCGCGCCGGCGGGAATCTAGGCGGTATAATTCTAGGCCAGTGCTGATGTTCTCTGGATGCCCGCCGGCGCGGGCACGACGGACCTGAAGCAAGACTCAATGATCGTGACAAAGCACCAGCGGGGATTTCCCCACCAGTGTGGCAGTGTTCCCATGTCGTGTGGCCTGATTGAGCCGTGACCGGACTCATCCGCTCTTCTTGTAGTGAAAAACCACCCCCTGAAAGGAGGCGGAGGGAAAGGGATTGATCTCGCAATCTACTCGTCCGCACGAAATCCGTTATCAACCGTGAATGACGAACGTAGGCAGGGCCGCCGAACAACAGCCCTGCTTACAGATGGATCTAGCCCTTGATTTTTTTGACTTCTTCGGTCAGTTCGGGCACGGCCTTGAAGAGGTCAGCGACCAGGCCATAGTCAGCAATACTGAAGATCGGCGCTTCGGGGTCTTTGTTGACCGCGACAATCACTTTCGAGTCCTTCATCCCGGCAAGATGTTGAATCGCGCCAGAAATGCCCACCGCGAAGTAGAGTTCCGGAGCCACGACTTTCCCCGTCTGCCCAACTTGGAGGTCGTTTGGAACAAATCCCGCGTCAACCGCCGCGCGGCTGGCACCCATCGCTGCACCGAGGGCATCAACCAACGGTTCGAGATAGGTCGTAAAATTCTCGCCCGATTTCAGACCACGGCCACCCGATACGACGATCCGCGCTTCGGTCAAGCTGGGACGGTCAGACTTGATCTCATCAAACGAGACAAATCGCATCTTCTTGTCGGCGGCATCAAGAGAGAGCGTTACCTTCTCCACTGGCGCTTGGTCGCCAGCTTGAGTGGCATCGAACGCGGTGCCACGTATCGAGATCACCTTGACCGCTCCATCAAGTGACACGGTGGCCATCACATTCCCGGCATACATTGGTCGCGTGAAGGTCCCGTCGGCGTTAATCCCCACCACATCACTCGCCATGCCAACACCGAGACGCGCGGCGACGCGTGGCAGCAGGTCCTTGCCTATCGCGGTCGAAGTGGCGATAAGCAGTGACACCTCGTGCGCTTTGATGATTTGTGCCAGCGCAGCCGCATACACATCGGCCAAATAGTTGGCCAAAGCCGGATCATCCGCCACCAGCACTTTGGTGAGTCCATACCCAGTCAGTGCTTGCGCGGCTCCTTCGACGCCGGAGCCCACGACCGCCGCCAAACAATTGCCCCCTAGTTTGCCGACCGCTTCTTTCCCGGCTTGCAAGGCGACGAGGGTACTCTTGGGAAATTTTCCTTTGTGGTGTTCCGCGAAAACGAGCACGTTACCCATGATAATTCTCCTCAGATGACTTTCGCCTCGGTATGGAGGAGGTCTACTAGCGCCTGTACGGTTTCAACCTTTTTGCCCCCTTGTTTCTTGGCTGGCGGTGTGAGCTTCTGTATTTTGAGGCGTGAGGTGATATCGACGCCCAGTTCACTTACCGAGATTTCCTTGATCTCTTTCTTCCGCGCCTTCATGATCCCTGGCAAAGACGCGTAGCGCGGTTCATTGAGGCGAAGGTCCGCGGTAATGACTCCAGGCAACGCGAAACCAATGGTTTCGAGTCCACCATCCACTTCACGGGTCACCTGCACCGATTTCTGATCGGCTGAAAACTCGAGTTTGGAAGCGAAGGTTGCTTGCGGCCAGCCAAGCAGAGCGGCCAGCATTTGTCCGGCTTGATTCGCGTCGTCATCAATGGCTTGTTTGCCCATGACAAGGAGTTCGGGATTCTCTCTTTCAACGATTTTTGCCAGCAGCCGGGCAACCGCGAGCGAGTCCAGCTCTTGTTCACAAGCAACGAAGATGGCACGGTCGGCCCCCATTGCTAACCCGGTGCGCAGTTGCTCGGATACGACCTTCGCCCCGATGCTGACGAGCACGACTTCGCCGCCGCCTTGTTTTTCTTTGATCCGTAGCGCTTCTTCAATGGCGATCTCATCGAAGGGGTTAATGACATATTTGACGTTCTCAGTGACGATGCCTGAACCATCGGGCTTCACCCGGATTGTGCTCTCTGGATCAGGGACCCGCTTCACGGTAACTAGCGTTTTCACTCCGGTTTTCCTCCTGTTGTGTAATGCGGGCTTAGGGTGGGAACCGCCCCAATTCAGCGTGTCGATCTATACGTGTCAAGCGCCTCGTGAGACTACGCGTTGTAGCCCAACCGGGTGGAAAGTTCCCGCCCTGCTTTCAAGACTAGGGGGGCGAATTCTTTCTCAATACGTTCTGGCGACATACGATAAGCCGGGCCGCTGACCGCCACGCTGCCGACAACTGTACGCGTGTAGTCGCGGATTGGGGCCGCCACCGTGCGTACATCATTTTGATACTCGCCGTTCTCCAGCGCGTATCCAGTCATGGCGATGGTTTTGAGTTGTTCGAGCAGCACGCGACGCTCAACGATGGTCGTATCGGTGTAGCGATCAAGTCCTTCGGGCAGGTCACGCTGAACTTCTTCGATTGGCTCAAAGGCTAAATGGACTTTTCCGGCCGCCGTGCAATGGAGCGGCAGGGCTTCGCCGACATGGGAGATGATCCGCACCGGTTGGTCGGACTCCACCACATCAAGCGGCACTACTTGCCCTTTGCGGATGACCGCAACGTAGGAACTTTCGCGACACGTTTTGACGATCTCACTCATGATCGGACGCGCTTGTCGCAGTAATCCCATATGCTGGATGTAGCTCTGCCCTAATTGTAAACAGCGCGTGCCGAGACGATAGTTTTCCGTTGAACGGTTTTGCTCAATATAACCGCGTGCCTCAAGTGTGGCTAAAATGCGAAAGACATTGTTCTTATGAAGTTTAAGTCGCTTGCTTAGCTCGGTAACGCCAAGTTCTCCGTCAGCGTGGAATTGTTCAAGAACATCCAGAGCATGGGCGACGGCCTGGATGATGTAATTACTTTTTTCTCTACGAACCATGGACGCCTCCTCGGAGACCAGCGAACTCAGGTGCAAATAGCAAAAAACGTTTTATCTATATGAATTCTGGCCGATTCTGTCAACGGAGTTCCCTGCGGCGAATCACTTGCAACTTGCGCGGCTCTTCAGTAAGGAAGGAGCGGTGAGTGCAAAACCAACATACGAATTGATTAATCCGCAGGGACGGTTTCCGCTGATTCTGACGTGTGAACACGCATCGTACGCACTGCCTGCCGCATACCAGAGACTCGGCGTGATGGAATCCGAGATACAACGTCATATCGGATGGGATATTGGCGCACGCGCGGTGGTGGCGCAATTGGCCCAAGTGCTTGACGCACCAGCAGTTTGTTCAGGATATTCACGATTGCTGATTGATTGTAACCGGGCGCTCAGTGACCACGATCTGATTGTCGAACAGAGTGACCACACCGTTATTCCAAGGAACCTCAACCTCACCGATCAAGAACGACAACGGCGCATCGCCGACTTCTATGATCCTTATCATGAAGCCGTGGATACGCTCGTGCAGTCGCATGCTGGGCAACCCTTGACGCTCCTGAGTGTCCACAGCTTTACTCCGGTCTTAGGCAAGAGCGAACGACGGTTTGATCTTGGCGTTCTGTTTGACGCGCATGACGACTTGGCGCATGAGGTTGGCCAGCGCCTGCATCACGAAGGGCATCGGGTGCGCTACAACGAGCCTTATTCTGGTTACGATGGACTGATCTTTAGCGCGCGCACGCATGGAGAGAAAAACGGGATCGTGTATCTCGAACTCGAAATTAACCAGCGTCTGATTGAAACACCCGCAGGAGCCGCGCGGATGGGAACGGCGGTGGGTCACGTGTGTCGTGCGCTCTTTGCGACGAAATCCGACAACGACAAACAATAAGAGGGAGGGGCGATGCGTATCATACTGATTGGACAAGCCGCGTTCGCGGAGAAAACGCTCGAAAAGCTGGTGACCAAAGGGGAAGAAGTCGTGGCGGTCTTTTGTCCGCCTGATGCACCAGGTGGGAAATTCGATCCGATCAAGCAGCGGGCGCTGCAAATGAATATCCCCGTGCATCAACAGAAGTCGATGAAGGGGCCGGAGGTGCTCGAAAAGTTCGTTGCTCTCAAAGCGGATTTGGCCATCCTGGCATTCGTGACCCAAATTGTGCCCCTGCCAGTGTTTAATGCCCCACGTTTTGGCAGCATCTGTTTCCATCCTTCCTTATTGCCGAAATATCGCGGACGCAGTGCCATCAACTGGGCATTAATTAACGGAGAAGCAACAACCGGGATCTCGTTGTTCTGGGTCGATGAGGGCATTGATACCGGTCCGTTACTGCTGCAAAAAGAAGTCCCCGTTGGCCCAGAGGAGACGACCGGAACGATCTACTTCAACAAGCTTTTTCCTGTTGGAGTCGAGGCGATTGCTGAAGCGGTGGACCTCATTAAGGCCGGGAATCCACCGCGTATTGTCCAAGACGAGTCGCGGGCCAATTATGATCCTCCCTGTGGAGACGAGCATGCGAAGATTGATTGGGCCAAACCGGCGCTCACGGTGTACAACCTGATTCGTGGATGTGACCCACAGCCAGGTGCGCATACCACATGGCAAGGGAAGATGGTGCGATTATATGAATGCCGGTTAGAGCAAGGAACTTCTTCAGCTCAACCGGGACAGGTCGTTGCTATTGATGGCGAAACGTTGAGCATCGCTGCTCCGGGTGGAACGATCATCGCCAAAAAAGCGCGTGGCGAAGGAGGAAAAGTAGCGGCCGCCGAATTCGCAAAACAAGCGGGGTTAGCGGTGGGTGGGTGGTTCGCATAACAAAGACAGGTTTCCCACTTCCCCGTAGAGACGCCCCAGTGGGGCGTCTCACACTCCAGCGAGGCAGGTTACTCCAACTCATCTCTACACGTTCGGTTCGGAAGCAGACAAAATGATACCGTTGGCGAAATGCCAAGCACCCACCACCGCCCGGCGATCAATCACTGGGCTCCGCGACAACGCCACATAGCGGATTTCCACCGTTATTGCCTCAGGACAACATCCTTCGCCCACGACTTTATTCACCGGGGAAAGTGCCCCCGCTTTTTTTAATTCCTTGCTGACCGTGGTTGGGCCGATCCCGAGGACCCGCGCACTATCCCGGATACCACTCCCCTATCAGGGTCATCTCTATCATTTGCTGCTTCCCCTCGGGCTGGCAGCCCGGATACGCATACGTCCGCGGAAACGTCCGCCCACACGTTGCGTCCTGCTGACACCGCTAGCGTGCCGTGCCATTGCTAGCGGTCCCATATTTCACCACTGCGCTCCCCTAACAACGCGGACACCGCATGACTGCGACCGCGACCGCCATGGTCTTGCCTCCTGCCGAAGAGCCAGGCGCTCTTCGCTTCTGCTTCGCTTCCGAGAACGATGACAGTTCTCCCTTCCCGAATCAACAAATTGGGAACATCGCCAATGAATATGTGACCTCATAACCCAGTGGGGTGAGGCAATCGGACACACCATGAACCCCAATGCCTCACCCGGTGCACCTCAATGTTCCACTCTGGACGCCACGAGAACCGCAGCCTCGTGCTCAGCCGTGCCGGATGTCCCGTCAGGACAGGATTTTTCACTGTGACTCCTTGTGATGAGCGATGGCACGCTCCATGCACTTTGTTTCACATCGGGGCCAGAAAGGCCCCCGACAACCATACGCAGAGGTCATGAGCCACGCACGTCGCGCTCGGCATAACGCTCAGTGGCGTGGGAGGAAAACAGACTGTTCCCTAGAGGTTTGGAGGGAGAAGGATGCGGCAACGAGGCGGCAACATTCTCAACACTATCCAGGAGAAAGGAAAAAAGATGCGGGAGGCATGGTGTTTTTCTTTATGCAGGCTCCATGAACGAAGCCCGCCAGGGTTATGACCGACCTACCGATGGGCGAGTCGATGAGGTGAGGCTACCGCACAACTCGCAGGGTCGTCCAGCAGTTGACAAAAAGTTTTCATTGAAGACGCAACTCCAATTTTCGCCCTATTCACCAATGCTTATAAACCATCCGCAAAGGAGACCATCATGAAATACGATGAGCAACGCCGTCTCGGCATTGAATTAGCGAAGGCCGCGGGACTTCCAAAGACACAAGGAACCATTGAAAGTGAGAGCTGTTGTTTTGATGACATTCTGAAGACTGCCCTGGCTGAAGGCGGGACAGATGCACTTGTGTCCTACGTCCTTCAAGGGCCCCCTGAGTGGGCCTACCAAACCCTCCGTTATGTTCCTGTCGGCGCACACCGTGAGGCGCTTCTCGCAAAGGCGGCAGAAGCACCGGAGTGGGCGTTACGTGCTTTCCATTTTGCTCAGGTCCGGAGCCAGCGCAGTGCTCTTCTCAAAAGCGCGGGGATGCAGGAATTAACGACAATTTCCGGAATGAGCCTGTTCAATGATGGCGGGTACGTTGCCCAGTGGACGTTGAACTGGATACACGGAGGATCCCAGCAACCGAACCAAAATTACGGGAATTGGAACGATTGGAAGTGGAGCGACCGACTCAACCTGGGTCAAGGAAGCGGCAGGATAGACCTTACGAAGTTCGTGCTGCCCAAGGCGCCCCTCGCGAGCGGCGACGAATGCTGGATGTACGTTTGGGTGCAGGCGGGAAACGACATGCAATCAATGCACTTCATCTATGACCCGCAAGTTTCGACGACGGCCAACTATGTCTGCTCTGGGACGACAACCAGTGAGCACCTCGGGTTGCAAGGATAGAGGGTCTTTTCATTGAGCGTGCAACGGACACCGTGCCCCCATTGCACGCTCACTCCTGGGTCCTGCCAGGAACAGCTCCATCCTGTATCTGACAGTGATGGGGTGGAAATAGGCGCGGCACGGAGAGTAAGTGCGGAGGTGCTGTCCATACCGTGAACCGGCGGATACGAGGGAATGGCAAGAATGAATTGCCTTGGGCGACCACCGGTTCCGGCGCGGTGGGTGTTGACGAACATTCAAGAAGTGGACCGGCATGCACTTCAATCATCTCCAGTACCCGACTGCCATCGTGCGCCTCGTGGTGCTATTTCACATCTAGTTATCATTTACCCGACAATATGAGACTGTAGTACTCGACTTTGGCCATACCGAGTGACATTTTTTGTCACTGCGCCTCCTCGCCTTTGGTCAATTAAGCGGCGAGGGGGAGATCATTCAGCAAGGCCTCAAACGCCTCCCGTGGGAATTGCGCGAGGTCCGCTTGAGGAGCCGAGTTCAC
>SHZE01000080.1 GCA_009692435.1 Deltaproteobacteria bacterium
GGTCTACCGGGTACGCACGCAAGAACAGATCAGTGCACGCTTGGCGCTGGATATGTGGCGAGAAGCCCAACGTGAAGGCCGTCAACAACCCCTCGCATCACTGCATCATGCACGGGCTGGATAAACCCGGTGTCTTTACTACAGTCTCAAGAAAAAAGAAGTTTCGCCCAATAATACCTGAGAAAGAAGGTTTTTCTCCCCACCTTTTGGAGGGTAGGAAGGGACGGTGGAAAACCTGACGTTGTCTCTGTGGCGAACTACTCCCGTTTGGTGAAAATGGGAGCCCCTGTCATATACCCCATCTCAATCAGTTCTGTTCTTGGAGTCCAGCGCGCGAGTTCCGTGCGAATGGGGGTGATATCAATCGCTCGCGAGAAGCCAGGCAACCAATTGTCATGGTGGCTCAAGATCACTTTGCCGGGACGCAGGAGCTCGGCTTGTCGCGCGACAAACTGGGCGAGCGAGCCCTGGACTGGTTCGCCGTTGATATTGCCTCGCCCTGCCGCTGCCAGAATCGCGACATCCGGACGGAGATTTTGCAAAATACCGCTCCAATGGCCGGACGTATCTTGATACAACAGCGAGCCTTCCGGGGTCTCGAAGAAATATAGTAATGCGCCGCCGTCCCCGCGCGCGCCTTGGGCCGAAATCGTGAGATGTGAGATAACCTCGCCGCCGAGCGCGCTGAGTCGGGCCCATAACGCTTTGATGTGCTCTTGTTGTTCTTGGTATGTCACTCCGAGTTCGCCAAGACAAACAGCTTCGGAGGCGGGCATGGGTTGTGAAGTCCACACGCAGGAGTGTTGGCTGGGGAAGACATCAACCGTGACATCCTTGGAGAGACGAATTTTTTCGCCTCCCGCGACTGGCATCAGTTGCGCCACCGGGACGCCTTGGGCTTCCATGATACGGACCGTTTCATACGAACCAATGATGGTGGCACCCGTGGCCTTGGCGATGCGTTCCGCGCCATACAAATGATCGAAGTGAGAATGGCCCACGACAATCCAGTCGGCCCGCTTTACGGTATCGGTCGTTATTCCTGTCTGTGCGGCACTAGGGACACGGTCGATATACGCATCAAGAAAAACGACAAGATTCCCCACTGTGAGTCGAAACGTGGCACAGCCGAGCCAATCGAGCGTGATAGGCATGGTTCTCTCCTCCTTGAAAATACGCGACACGTCACACGGACTACATAATCTTCAATCAATGCTTTTCGCGTCCGGCTCTAAATCGACCTGCATCGGCAATAAGAAACGCACCACCATGTTGTAAAAGCCGGTGTTGAGTGTCAGTTCGACAATCTGTTCGGGATCAAGAAACGTGCGTAGGGCATCGAAGGTCGTATCCGCCACCCGCACGTTCTGGGTGACTTCGGTGGCGTAGCGGATGATCGCTCGTTCTTGTTCGTTAAACGCGGGATCGGTTTCCCATGAAGCGAGCTTGTCCACTTGTTCCGGGCGCACGCCGATCCGTTTCGCCAATGCTTGGTGATGGGTGTATTCGTACTCGCAATTGGTCAGTCGTCCCACGGTTAAAATCGCGAGTTCCCGAAACCGTGGGTCGAGCTTGGTGCGATTGCGCAGACCATCACTAAAATACAGCATGCGGCGTAACAGCAGCGGACTATGGGCGGCAACACGAAAAATGTTGTTGACCGTCCCACGTTGCGTCTGCAATTGATCGAAAATATCGCGTTCGAGTTCGGGGAGTTGCTCGCGGTCGAGATAGGGGAAGCGTGCCATGCGGTGATCCTCCTTGGAAAAATGTGAGGCGTGAAACGAAAGCGTCAAACGTACCGAGTAAAACGTGAAAAAACCGAAGGCTCTGGACGTTGGGATTTGGGCTTTAGATCAGGGGCGGTCGCAATCTTTTTCCAAAGCCCACATCCTAAATCCCAGAATCTTCGGCACTCGTGATTGCCATCAGCTCACGGACTCCGTTGTGATCCAAGCGATCTAAACTGTCAACGAGTTGAATGCACCGTTCACAGTCCACTTTACTGAGGCGCATCCCCAGACAGTCACGGACCTTCACTAAGTGTTCATCACGCGTGAGCGGCAATCCCCAGAAGCCTTTGGGCCCACGACAACGGACCGTCGCGCGTCGCCCATCGGTCAGTTCAACGCTCGTCTCCACCCACATCTTTTCCATTTCTCCGGGAATAGTAGGAGACTGCACGAGCGTGATCCGCGGAAGAAGGGTCCCCATGTCTGAGCGAGTCCGACGCTCTTCCGAGAACGTGTGGACGGTCACCGCGCCGTCAAGCAACGCAGCGGCGGTGGTGTACTGAAAACTGAATTTGCCGTCGAGCCCTGTCCGCGGCGATGGCCGGTCTACATACGGCATAACCGGTGTCGTGATCTGTACCGCGCGGATGAGCGTGGGGGCACCGATTCTTTGGTGGAGGTCTAACGCCGCCGTGATCGCAAAGTGCGTCGCATACTGACTTGGGAACAGTTTAATCGCGAATCCCGGATCGACCAGCCGATACGGTTTCCCAAATGCCAACAGCGCCGGAAAATCAAAGGCTGCACCAAAAAAAACATCAGCGTATCCGTTCGGCGCTTCGAAAATTTCCGTGTTCCCCGTGAATCCGCGTTTCGCCAACAAGGCCGCATCAAGTCCCGCTGACCCCGCCCAGCCACAATGCGTGGCTTTGGTCATCGTGCCGACGTTGGCCATGACTCCCCCGGCACGAGAAGCGGCAATGCCGAGCGCATTGCGGAGTTGTTGCTGGTCGAGCTTGAGAAGATGTGCCGCCGCGACGGCGGACCCCATGACGCCCACCACTCCAGGCGGATGGTACTTCAGATGGCCCGGCTCGTATTGCTGTGAGGCGAGCCGGATACGTCCCTGTACTTCGCAGCCTTTAACAAAAGCCGCTATCACGTCTGCCCCGGTCGCGCCCTCTGTTTCCGCGAGGGCGAGAACCGCCGGAAGGGTTGGTGAGGTGGCATGTGTCGGCGGGCTCCACATCGGTTCGTAATCGAGCACATGCATGGCAATGCCGTTGACGTAAGCAGCAGATACCGGAGACGTCTTGAATCCCTGCCCTAGCACTGTGGACACTTCTTTCGCACCCAAACTTTTGAGGTGCTCGGCAACAATCCGTGGCCCTTCTTCTCCGGCACCCGCCACGGCAACGGCAATGCCATCAAGAATGATGCGCTTCGCGACCTCAACAACCGGTGAAGGCAGCGTGGCAAACGTCGTCTGAGCGATGATGCGGCAGAGTTCTTCAGTAACGTGCAGGTTGTCCATTATGACCGTCCCTGCACAAACTGTGCAGCCTGTGTTCCCGCAATGCGCCCAAAAACAGCGCCGCGCATGAGGCCCGCGCCAGCCGGGTAATTGAGATAAAAGAATCCCCCAGTGATCTCGCCGGTGGCGAACAGGCCGGGAATCGGACGTTCGAGATAATCGACCACCTCGGCATTGGTGTTAATCCGCAGACCACCGAACGTGAAGGTAATGCCGAGCGAGACGGCATACGCGTGAAACGGGGGCTCATCAAGGCGCGTGGCCCAATTGGTTTTCTCCGGCCGTAACCCGCTGGTGTGCTTGCCGTCCAGTATATCGGGATTGAACGCGCCATCCTGCACGGCGGCATTGTAGTCTTCTAGTGTCTTGAGCATGGTGGTTTTGCGAATACCCAGCGCGCGATAGCGCTCTTCAACGCCATGCACTAATTCCGACAGCGTATCCGCCGTGACGGGAGTGCCGGTGTTGTAGCGAGTCTCCAGCAGTGGAATCGTCTTGCGGTCGAAAATCTGAAAGATCACCGCCCCACGTTCCTGGAGAATCTGTCGTCCCATCTTGGCATAGGTATACAAATTGAAATCTTCTCCTTCATCGACAAAGCGCTCACCATCGAGATTGACCATCACTGAGAATGGATAGGAGAGACGATTGGTTTTATCGGTGAGGCGCAACTCCCCGTATGTCGGGGCGTCGGCGTCAATCGGCGTCGCGTGACACCCTGCCCATTCGCCGTAGCTCTGGGCTCCAGCATCAAGCGCGGCTCGCAACATCTCTCCAGTATCGAACCGAGTGCCGCGAACTTTGACCAGACTCCACGCTGGACCCAGATACGCTGTCCGCATTTCCGGATTGGCTTGGAATCCTCCGCTGCCAAGGATTAACGCGCGACAGTTCAGCACCTGAAGGCCGTCCGGACCACGCACTTCGACGCCCGCGACTCGTCCGTCCACCGCTGTGACGACCCGTTGTCCTTGGGTTTCGTACAGAACGGGAATGCCCGCTTCTTCGACAAGACGGAAGAGAGTAGTCGAAAGGATTACGCCTTCGCCCTTCACACGCAGTGCACCGCCCAGTGGGAGCTTCACCTTGGAAGCACCGGGAATTGTCACCGCCCCCACGGCACGATTGAATTCCCACGGCACGCCGAGATCAGCCATCCACCGCACGGTGTCATACGAGCGATTAATCAAGACCGAGGTCAACTCAGGGTCCGCTCGTCCGCCGGTCACGCGATCAATGTCTTTTCGATACGTTGCCGGCAGGTAGGGATCGGCGACGACCGTCTCCGGGCTATCATGCTGTCGGACAATAGGCATCAAATCCGCGAGACTGCTGTACGCGCAGCGAAAGACCCCGCCACTGAAGCGTGTATTCCCACCCCGTAATTTCAGCGGTGCTTTTTCCAACACGGCCACTCGTGCCCCAGTGGCACGCGCGGCGAGCGCCGCCGTCAAAGCCGCATTCCCGGCACCAACGACCACGACATCGAATGTTTCTTGTTCTACTTGTGACACGTTGCCCCTCCTTGCTTTCCGTCGCATTAAGAACAAAAAAGGAAGGCTCGTCAATTCGGAGGGGGGTCTATGCGTATCGGTGGATTTACGGTTGAGCCATTACTCTTGTTGTTAGTCTTCGTGCCAGTGGCGATTGGGTGCGAGTTGATGCACGCGAATCCAGTATGGGTGTTCGTCACCGCGGCGCTGGCGATTATTCCTCTAGCGGGCTTGATGGGCAAAGCGACTGAGCATTTGGCCGAACACATGGGAGCCGGACTTGGCGGACTCCTCAATGCCACGTTTGGCAATGCCGCCGAACTGATCATTGCCGTGATTGCGTTGCGGGCAGGATTGATTGACGTTGTCAAAGCATCGATCACTGGGTCGATCATCGGCAATATCTTGCTGGTATTAGGGGCGAGCGCCTTAGTCGGGGGACTGAAATTTGAGAGCCAGAAGTTTAATCGTGTCGCGGCGGGTCTCGGTGTCACCTCGTTGGTGTTGAGCGCGATTGGCCTCATCGTGCCGGCGCTGTTTCATTTTGTCGTGCGTGGTAATCCTGCCGCGCATGAGCGGGAACTCAGCCTCGAAATCGCTATTGTCCTGTTTATCACCTACATCCTCAGTCTGGTGTTCGCGCTGCATACGCACAAGCATCTCTATTCGGGCACGCCGACCGAAGCCCAAGCGCATGATGTAGATGAAGCCCTGGGGGTGACGGAGTGGAGTACGAAGAAATCGATCTCGGTGCTGTTAGGAGCGACGGCTTTTATCGCCTTGATGAGCGAATTCCTGGTTGGGGCCGTTGAACATACGGCGCACATTTTTGGCATGACCGAGGTGTTTGTCGGTGTCATTCTGGTGGCCATCATCGGTAATGCGGCGGAGCACAGTACGGCAGTCATGATGGCGATGAAGAATCAGATGGACCTGGCGATCAACATTGCGGTCGGCTCCAGCATTCAGATCGCGCTGTTTGTCGCGCCGATGTTGGTGTTTGCTGGCTACGCCTTTGGGCAGCCGATGGATTTGTTGTTCAGTTCGTTTGAGGTGGTGGCGGTCGCGCTCTCGGTAGGGATTGTGAGCCTGGTGGCGCTTGATGGCGAGTCGAACTGGATGGAAGGGGTGCAGTTGCTGGCCGTGTATATCATCCTGGGCCTGGCGTTTTATTTCTTGCCCGAGGCGGTTTCTCAATCCGCTCCCCACTAATTTTGCGGGAACGCAACCCCCTTGCCGCCTTTGACTTTGTCGGGGAGAAACTTTAGGGAGAGGGACAGTGCAAGGCAGTGCTACTTGTTCCGTATGAGTCCAAATCTTGAGTAGCGCGTCTGGAGGAAGAAAAGAGGACATGGAACAGCAACAACCGACCGTCGGCGTTTTGGGTAATGAAGAAGGAGCAGAGCCTCCATTACGAGAACCCTCCGTCACCCCACGCAAGAGCGAACTCCAACCCCACCAGCTCTCTCCCCTGTTGGTCTGGGCCGTGGTCTTCTGTGACATCGGCACCTCGGTCTATTACGTCCCTGGCATTCTCTACTCGCAAGTCGGCGCCATGACGCCGCTGTTCATCATGGCCACGGTGGTCGGATTCATTCCGCTCGCCATGAAGTACCAGGAAATCTGCTGGCGGAATCCTGAAGGTGGGGGGGTGGTCTCGGTCGCCACTAAAGCCTTCTCTCCACGATGGGGGGTGTTCGGTGGCTTCTTAATCATCGTCAGTTACTTTTTTACGATCGCCATCTCCGCCGTCTCGGGGTTGCACTATCTCGCGACTATCGTGCCTTTTATTGACGAGCACATTATCCTCAGTACCGTCGGGGCGTTAGCACTGCTGACGGTTATCAACATCATCGGCATTCGTGAAAGCGCGATGATCTCACTGACCATGGCGATTGCCGCGCTGATTGTCGATCTCGTGGTGATTGGCGTGACGATGATCGCCATTGGTCCTCCCCAGTGGGACCAGGTGTGGCGCCACTTGCACGCAGGCAGTGAACTGTCCACCTATCGGCTGCTTGTCGGGTTCTCCAGTGCCTGGTTGGCGTTTTCCGGCTTGGAGAGCATTAGCCAACTCAGCCCGGCGATGCGGCCTCCCATTCGCACGACGGCCCCGCGCGGCATGTGGCTGGTGATTATCACCGTGCTGTGCACCTCCCCTTTTCTTTCCCTCTTTTCCGTCGCGCTGTTACCGGATGCGGTCAAGTTGCACGAGAGCGAACGGTTTATCTCACAATTGGGAGCGCTGTGGGGAGGCTTCCCGGTCGAGCTTGCCGTCGTCATCACGGCGTCGGTGCTTCTGTTGTTTGCCGCGAACACTGGGATCATTGGCGCGTATCATGTCTTTCTCGCGCTCGCGAGCGGGGGGTTTTTGCCACAAGCCGTGACGTGGAGAAATCAACAGTTTGGCACCCCGCATTTGGCGATTGGGGTTGCCACTCTCCTGCCAGTCATAGTGGTTCTGGTGACCAAGGCTGAATTGGGACTGTTGGGCGACCTCTATGTGTTTGGTTTACTTGGCGCGTTTGTGATGAGTTCCGGAGGGCTCGATGTCATCCGGTGGCGGCAGGGACAGCGTGGGGTCAGCTTTTGGATCGGGTTCTTGACGACGGTCATGCTGTCCGTCGCATGGGCAGTGAATCTCGTGGAAAAACAGCACGCGACCCTGTTCGGCGGCGCGCTGATTGCCATTGGGATGACGATCTCGGTGGCGTCGCAGCAGGGGTATTTTTCTGACGTCTTCTACCGGATTCCTTTCATTGCGAGACTCACCCAGCGACGCATTTCCGAAGCCGAACGAGAAACCGAGGCGATTCCCAATCTCATCAGTCTCAGCGAAGCATCGGAAATTGTCTCACTCTATCCGTCACGGACGCTGGTCGCGGTGCGTGGTCCGAATGTCCGTTTGATTGATGAAGCGGTGGCCAGGGAAAAAGGCTGGGGGGGCAATGCAATCTACGTCCTCTATGTGGAAGAGCGGGCTGGGCTGTTCGTTGGCGCCGAGGCGCAAGAACCAAGCGGAGAAGGGATCGCGGCTCTTCGTTTCGCTGTCAAAGCGGCGCAACGACATGGGTTCGAGCTGATTCCGGTCTGGACCGTGTCGTACAATGCGGCCGAGGCAATCGCGCGGGCGGCGGAGATCCTCGAAGTCGATACGGTGATGATGGGCGTCAGTCGCCGCAGTGCGGTGTATCATCTCCTGCGTGGACATGTCGTCAACGGCCTCACCCGACGGCTTCCGGCTAGTTGCCATTTGTTGCTGTTCAATTAACAAACTCAGGCTAACATTACTCGTCGGGTGTGGCAGTAGAAACAGAAGCAAGGCAAAAATCAAAAGGCAAAAGTGCTGAAGATCTCACCTTACGCGCCCGGTGCAAAAAAGGTGTAGAATCAGCGACATGAAAGCCCACGCGATAGCGGATTGATATTCGGATTACTTGGTGGCGTCCTTTGGGGCCACCACGGCAACGGGGCTGAGCGAACTCCTGGAAGGAGAAGTC
>SHZE01000081.1 GCA_009692435.1 Deltaproteobacteria bacterium
GCGTTCCTCAACCGCCTCGCCCTCTCGGTCTTGCGCGGGGACCCCAGCAAAGATTCCTTGAAAGTCAAGCGGAAACAGGCCGGATGGTCCACTGACTACCTCGCCCAACTCCTTGGTCTTGCCCCTACTTGAAGCGCGTTTGCCGTGGGTGGCGCAAGTGCGAGGGGAGGTGGAGGAGGCGCGGAGCTATGGGCAAGAGGCGCTGGGGTTGTACCGCGAGGTGGGCGATGTGCGGGGGCAGGCGGATGCGTTGCTCGATCTGGGCCGGGTGACGCGGGAGCGCGGGGAGGTGGAGGAGGCGCGGAGCTATGGGCAAGAGGCGCTGGGGTTGTACCGCGAGATGGGCGATGTGCGGGGGCAGGCGGATGCGTTGCTTGATCTGGGCTGGGTGGCGCGGGAGCGTGGGGAGGTGGAGCAGGCGCGGAGCTATGCCCAGGAGGCGTTAGGGTTGTTCCGTGATGTCGGCGTTCCCAAAGGCCAGGCGGAAGCCTTGCGTGAACTCGGTTCCGTGGCTCGACAGACAGGGGACTTGGTGTTGGCCGCGAGTTATCTACAAGAGGCGTTGAGGCTCTTCCAGGCTATCGGTGCGAAGTTAGAGGTGGCGAAAACGGAGGAGATGATCGGGCAGGTGCGGGTGTAAGGTGAGGCGGTGGAGGAAAGGGAGAACAATCCGTCATAGGAAGCCAGCGCGGTCCAATTGTTCCGCGAGCGCATCCATTTCTTGAGCGGACTGACTACCAGCAGCCGAGACCGGGATGCCGAGTTCCCGTAACCGCTCCTGGATGTCCCACCGCGTCACACCCGCCAGTTCCGCCGCCCGTCCCACACTACAGGCGTTGAGTAAATATAATGCGGTGGCCTCCTCAATCGTGGCGTGATCGGGAAAAGGAAAAGTCACTTAATCCCCCTCACCCTAGCCCTCTCCCATCCGGGAGAGGGAATTCTCGTGTCCTGAAGATACCGATGAGAATTACGCGCCTGCTTCCTTACTTCGCCATTGCGGTCGCGACGGCGGGACGAATATCCACCGGCTGACGACGCGCACGTGGCTGCCAGCTCTTGACCTCCGGCGCGACTTCCTTGGCGAAGAGGCGCATGTTCTGTTCCACGTCCGTGAACGGCAGGTTGAAATAGCTGAACGCGCCGTTGACCTCGAAATCACCAATCACCTCACGGCGACGGCGTAGTTTCGCGGCGATCATGTCCGGCGTGCCCCACAGGTTCGAGCTGATGAATTCCTCGATGACGGCATCGTGACCCGCCGCGTTGATCTGCTCCGCCGCTTTGGCGTAGTGCTGATATGAGGCTCCAGTCGAGGCGAAGTTCGCCACGTCGTCCATGCGGTAATGCTCCATCAACGTCCAGTAGTAGCCAACGATGCCACGACGCGCGACTTCTTCGGCTTTCTTGGCGTCCGCGAAACAGGAGACGAAGTCCACAATGCTGAGAGGCGGCGCTTCCTCGCCGTTATGCTGGCGATACTCGGCGCGATACGATTCGAGCAGCGGGGCCGCGGTTTCCCACGCTCCCTGTGAGAACATCATTGATCCCAAGCCGAGCGATGCTGCGACCGAGAAGGACTCTGGCGACATGCACACCATGTAGCGGCGGCCCTTGAAACTCTTGAATGGCCGTGGCCGCACTTCGACGCGGGCTTGTTGATAATACTTGGTATTGGCTTCGACGATGCCGGTCTCTAAGCCTTGCACAACAATGGCAGCGGCTTCATTAAAGCGGTCGCGGGCTTCGTTCATATTGACGCCCATTCCGGCATATTCTCGTCGTGACAATCCCCGCCCAAGGCCGAGCACGGCGCGTCCGTCAGACAGGTGATCAAGCAGCACCATCTTTTCGACGACGCGCATCGGATTGTTCCAGGGGAGAATGATCGCCCCGGTGCCGAGTTCCATCTTCTCGGTGCGCGCGGCGATATAGCTGAGATACTGCATATTGTCGGGACACATCGAGTAATCGAAGAAGTGATGTTCGACCGGCCAGATAATATCGAACCCCATGCCTTCAGCGTCGATCAGCAAGCGCGTTTCAAGCTTATACATGTCGCGATCGCTGTGATCCTTGTGAGCGGGAAAGACGTTTTGGATACCTACTTTCATAATGACTCCTTTCGTGGGTTTTATTGTCACGGCGTAGTTATATCTGATGCACCATGCCCACTTTTGTGGGCGACAGCAAGAGCGCGTGCGTGCTGAATCTTGGCTGTCTTGGTGGGGGTATTTCGATCCCCCTCACCCTGCCCCTCTCCCAGCCGGGAGAGGGAACCTGGAAGCAATCTCGCAACTCCTGTTGAACCTAGGCGGCGAACCGCAATGGTAGGGTCCGTGGCCCACGGACAAGGAACGCGGCGATCCGCGGCGGTTGGGCGAGCGTGGTGGTGAATGGGGGGCAGTCGAACAAGAGCGCCTCTAACGCGGTTCGGCCTTGCAGCCGTGCTAACGGCGCCCCTAGACAGTAGTGGATGCCATAGCCAAACGAGACGTGATCCTGAGGGTTGCGTGCCACCTCGAAACGATCTGGTTCAGGGAATTTGCGCTCGTCACGGTTGGCCGCGCCGAGGAGTAAGAGGACGGTCGCGCCGGCGGGAATCTTGCCACCCGCGAGTTCAACGTCCTGGGTCGCTTGCCGAAAGACGACCTGCACGGGGGAGTCATAACGTAAGGCTTCTTCCACCAACGCCGGGACACTCGCGCGGTCGGCCCGCACCCGCGCGAGTTCATCGGGATGATTGAGCAGGGCCAGGAGCGCATTGCCGATCAAGTTCGTGGTCGTTTCGTTGCCAGCCGCCAGCAGCAACACCGTCAGCCCCAGAATCTCTATGGAGGTCAGCGTCTGGTGTTCCTCCTCGGCTTGCACGAAGGCGGTAATCAGATCATTGCTCGGCTCGGTCCGCCGTCGCTGAATCATGTTCTCCAAGTAGGCGCGAAATTCCGCGATATTGCGCCGAATCTCCGTCCGCACGGTTTCGTCCGTGGGGCGGTTGAGGGTTTGCACTAGCGCATCCGACCAGCGTTTGAAATCCGCCTGTCGCGCTAATTCAATCCCCAACATTTCCGCGATTACGATGATCGGCAGCGGCACGGTGAGGGTGGGGACGATATCCGCCTCGGTGACTCCTGCCATGGGCTTCAACAAGTCCTGCGTGATCTTCTTTACACGCGGTTCCATCTCCCGAATGAGGCGCGGGGTGAATCCTTTATTCGCCAATTTTCGCATGCGGGTATGGTCTGGTGGGTCCATGGACAGGAGCCCTGGAGCTTCTGGGACGGCCACGAGATCGCCTGAGGCCGCGGTATTCCACAACCCGGACGAAAACAGTCGCGGGTTGCGTAAGGCAAAATCGACATCGCTGTAGCGACTCACGGCCCATGCTTGCATGGGTGCGATCCACGCGACCGGCGCTTTGTCTCTCAGCTCCGCATAATATGGGTACGGGTTGTTTTGTACTGCGGGTAGGAGTGGGTTGTAATCCATTGGTACTGACCTCCTTTTGGCCTTTTCATCGTAGGGCGCGCTCCGCGCGCCAGTTCAATTGATAGCCGTCGGTAGTATTGTTGGTGAGAAACGTCAGGACCCTCGCGCGACTCAATGCGCCGCGGCACTACCGCCGAGTTGCGGGGGGCGGCGCATCAAAAATACCACCGGAGTCAAGAGAAAAAAGATGATGGCAATCAAACGAAAGTCATCCACGAAGGACATCAACAAAGCTTGTCGCTGCACCTCGCCGTAGAGGAGCTGGAGAAATGTGTCAGCCGGGATGCCGCTTCCCGCCAAGCTGGGAATGACACCGCTGTTCATCGTCATAAACCGTTGCGCGAGTTCCTGATTGTAGGGATGAATATGAGCGGTGAGATACGCTTGATGAGTCTGGGCCCCGCGGCTGAGGAAGGCAATCAGCAGGGCGATGCCGATGCCACCGCCAATCGTGCGCACCATATTGTAGAGCGCAGAGGCATTGCCCATCTGTTCTTTGGCAACGGCGGCCAACGTGAGCGTCGTCATCGGCACGAAGATAAACCCGGAACCCATCCCGCGCAGAAAGCCCGGCGCCGCGATCCCCCAGAAATCGATCTCCGGGTTGAAGTGCGTCATATCCCATGTGCCCGCGCCCGCAGACACACAACCAATGGCAACCAACAGGCGCGGATCAAAGTAATGATAGAGCCGTCCCGCGAGCATAATCGAGACAAAGGTCCCGAAGCTTTGGATCGAGAGCACCTGCCCGGCCAGAAACGGCGTGTAGCCGGACACAAGCTGACAATAGAGCGGGATGAGGATGTAGGTGCCATAGAGGCCGAACATGACGATGGTGGTAAAGACCGTCCCGACCGCGAAACTGCGATTGCGCAAGACTCGCAGGTCGATAATCGGCGTTGGCGTGCGCAGTTCGCGAAAAACGAAGAGGATTAAGCTGAGCACGGACACGGTGCTCAGCGTGATAATGAAATTGGAATCAAACCAGTCTAGGCGTTCGCCTTTGTCCAAGGCTACTTGCGCGCATCCCATGCCGATGACTAACAGAGTGAGGCCGAACCAGTCGATGTGCATCCGTGCGCGCTTGATGTAATGGGGATCAACCAAGATCGCCGCCAGCAAGGCAAAGGCGAGACCTCCCATGGGGATATTGATGTAGAAAATCCAGCGCCAACTATAGTTGTCGGTAATCCATCCCCCGACAATCGGCCCCATGATCGGCCCCATCATCATGCCGAGTCCCCACACCGCCATCGCCATCGGTTGTTCCCTAGCCGAGAAGGTTTCCATCAAGATCGCTTGGGACAACGGCATCATAACGCCGCCGGTGAGTCCCTGGACGACGCGAAAGAAGACGAGCCACTCCAAGTTGGGCGCCGCGCCACAGAAGAGAGAACTGATAGTGAACATCGCGATGCAGAACAGAAAAAATCGTTTGCGCCCAAAGACACTGCCGAACCAGCCCGTGAGCGGAATCACGATGGCGGTGCCAATGATATACGAAGTCATCACCCAGGCCGCTTCATCCACTCCCGCCGAGAGGCTGCCACGGATATGATCCAACGCCACATTGGCAATGGTCATATCCAAGACCTCCAGGATGGTGGCTAACATCACCGCGACCGCGATGAGCCATTTATTGGCGGCTGGGGCGTGCGAAGTAGGCGTTGCTGGCGTCTGTTCCATGCCGCGCCTATTTATTGCCCGACCTGGGCAACCTTGGTGGGAGCAAGGGTGGGAGCAAGAGTCAGGTCGGGTGACTTCCGCGCGTGGGCGTCGCCAGGTGCTCCTTCCTTTTGCTCGTGCTCTTGTAAAAGAGAATTGAGGCGTGGCCCGTCATGGTGACTAATGTCGATCGAGGCTTCGACGGAGAGTCCGACACGCAGTGGTAAGTCCGGTGGAGGAGGTTCGGTGAGCGTAATCTTGACCGGCAAGCGTTGCACCACCTTGACCCAGTTGCCAGTGGCGTTCTCCGGTGGGAGCAACGAAAATGCCGCGCCAGTGCCGCCACTCAGGCTTTCGACGGTGCCGCGATACACGTGGTCGGGGTAGACATCCGCCCGAATCTCCACCGATTGCCCGACCCGGACATCCGTCAGTTGTGTCTCTTTGTAATTGGCCTCGATATAGACTTTATGCAGTGGGAGGAGGGCCATGAGCGCTTGCCCAGGTTGCACCCGTTGTCCAACTTCAATCGCTTTGCGACTGACCATGCCTTCCATCGGTGCAACCAGCGTACAATAGCTGAGGTTCAATTCCGCCTCGTGGACGCTGGCCTCGGCCTGTTTGACGAGGGAGTGTTCGGAGCGTTCACCAGTGATGGTGGTGCCCAACGCGGCACGCGCCTGCTCGGTTTCTCGCCCTCCGGTTATCACGTTCTGCTTCGCCTCTTCGAGCTCCTGTTGTTTGGCATGGAGGCGAGAGCGAGCAGCATCGTAGCGAGTCTTTGCCTGATCAAATTGCTAGACTGGGATGATTTGCTCTTCGGCCAATTGCCGCGCGCGGTGAAAATCTAACTCCGCCTGATGGAATTCGGTCTGGACGACCGCGATTTCCGCCTGCGCCGTCTGAATCTTTGACCGGGTTGCTCGGTGTCGTTCGTCCGCCACGGCCACTGCCGCGAAGAGTTGATCGACGGACTCGCGCGCCCGCGTCAGCGTTGCCTTGGCTTCGGCCAGTCGCACTTCATAATCGCGCGTATCCAACCGCACGAGCACCTGCCCGGGTTTGACCCACCAATTCTCCTGGACAAGAACCTCAGTGACCGTGCCCTCCATCCGGGGAGTGATTTGCGCCATATCCGCCTGCACGTATGCGTTGTCGGTGGACACATGCGTGGTGGCATGTCGCCACGCCGCCACGCCATAATATCCTGCGACTGGCAGACTAATGAGTAGCAACAACAGGCCTAGCCACTTCTTCTTAGTTGAGCGCGGTTGCTCGTCGTACAGTTGCTCTGACACGAGATTTTCCTCCTGCGGTCTGTCGGTTCTGCGAGTCTTTTAGGGATGGCGTGAGGTTGCTCAGTCCATCCAGGAAAAGGTGGACGGCCAGCGGCGTCATGGTGTCGGGTGTCTCCTGGTCCTTGTGATACAAGACGATGGAGCGGAGCATCCCCAGATACATTTCCGTGACCAGCCGCATTTGCCCACTGGACAGCGCGTGGGCGGCCAGGCCTTTGTTCAAGATGTTGCTGAACACCCCGACGATGCTGTCACGGCGGCGTTGCCAATCGGCTTGTTCTTCCCCCGCGAGGTTATTTTCCAGGCGGTGGACCAAGGTGACAAATTGGCGGCGCTGCCAGAAGTAGGACAGCACCTGGCGCGTCACCTGTTCGAGGAGATCGTGTTGTGGGCCGTCCTGTTGGACGACCGCTTCGAGTTCCTTGCCGAGCTGGTCCCACCCCTCGAAGATGGTCGCGAAATAGAGTTCTTCCTTGGTCGGAAAGTAGCGATAGACCGTCCCTTTGCCGACATCCGCGCGTGTCGCCACGTCGTCCATCAAGACCTGATGGAAATCACGTTCGGTGAATAACTCCACCGCGGCTTGTAAGATTCGGGCGTGCTTCGCCGCGCTGTTGTCTTGTTCCCGCATACGCTTCCCCTCACAGTCGGGTACAAACCAAAAAAGGACGGACTGGTCAGTCCGTAACGGATTGGAAGAAGAAAATCAAGTCAGGGAGGGATTTCGGTCGCTGCGAATAACGTCACCCTTACTCCACAGCGGGCTGCCCATGCTAGGATTCGCGCCATGGCAGGGTCGAATGCTTTCTCACCTTTAGAGAGACTTCGTATTGGCTACGAGTTACCTGCAGGAAGCCTTGACTCTCTTTCAGGCTATCGGTGCAAAGTTAGAGATCGCGAAAACCGGGGAGCTGCTCAAACAGGTGCACGCACGAGTCATGGCTGCGTAAGCTGTCTCAGGTGGGGGGAGAACTGGCAACCGTGAGAACGAACCGCGAAACCGAGGAGTGAAAGAAACAGAGAACAGGAGGAAGGAGTTTCCTTTCTGCCCAGCTCATCATGAACTGTTCGTTAGTTCTGGTACTTCTTTCGTACCAAGCTCTTACCACAACCGCCGCACGGGGTAGGCATCAAGGGCTGGATCGTTACTGATGAGAGGAATCTGTTCTACCATCGCTTGCGCCACCAACAACCGATCAAATGGATCACGATGATGGAGTGGCAATGTTGTCAGGACGGCGGCATGTCTCACGCTGATGTCAAGGATCGTCAGGTCATTATCCACAATGGCTCGGCTCATAAACTCTTCGTACGGTTCAGCGAGGGTCAACTTGTTCACGCCAACTTTGATCGCTATTTCCCAGATCGTTCCCATGCTCAACAAGAGTTCGTTGTCTGGGTCGTTCATCAAACGTCTGGCGGTATCACTCAAGTTTGCATGATCCCATACGAACCACAGGAGCGTATGGGTGTCCAGCAGTAGCCTCATTCCATGTATTCCTTAAAATCCTCACCCTCGACTTTGGCCATACCGAGTGACATTTTTTGTCACTGCGCCTCCTCGCCTTTGGTCAATTAAGCGGCGAGGGGGAGATCATTCAGCAAGGCCTCAAACGCCTCCCGTGGGAATTGCGCGAGGTCCGCTTGAGGAGCCGAGT
>SHZE01000011.1 GCA_009692435.1 Deltaproteobacteria bacterium
TGGCGGCGCGGGTCCACATCGTTTGCAGGCGCTCCACTAAGGCACACGTCATCGTCGGCATACCCCATCCTTCTTGTTCCAGAAATACTCGCTCCCCCCTTTAGCTTAACCCCTCCTTTTTGCAAGGGTTATAGTGCGTTTGCCCTGACCCCAGAAGCGGGTGGATGGAATAACCAATGCAAGCGGTCCTCTTCAAAACTCCTGGTCAGGAATGGTGGTGGCTCGGCGGCATGAGCCTGCTGGAGCGCAACCTGCGACTCCTGGCATCGGCGGGCTGTGAAACGGTCTTGATTCTTCACCCCGCCGATATTCCGCTCCCTCTCCTCGCTGTGCCTCGTCCACTGGGGCTTACCGTGGAAGCGGCCGAGGTGACGGTCTCGACCACAAACCCTTTAATGGTGCTTCACTCGCTGGAATTCCCGGATCACGACCCGCTGTTCTTTTTTGACGCCAACTTGCTGCTTGATCGACGCGTGCTGGATGCCCTCAAGCAACGCACGCCCCCATGTTTTTTGGTGTCCGCCAATGGCTCCCCCAACCATCTGGTGTGGCGCGTCGGCTGGCTGACGCAAGAAACGATTGCGTCCGGACATGCGGCTGTTCAGCGTGCCGACCAATTGTTGTTGACGAGTGTTGAACTCGCGGACACGGAACGGTCGAGTGCGGGGGGGCCGTACTGTGTCAAAATCACGGGCAAGGATGATCTGCCCCGCGGATGGAAACTGCTCATTGACCGTGCCTCCAAGCGGCCCGCCGACATGGTGGAACAATACGTCGATCCCCCGATCGAGAACTGGCTCGTCCATAGGCTGTGCGAAACGGCGGTCACGCCGAACGTGGTGACGCTGCTTGCCCTCGCCGTCGCCCTGTCCGCCGTTTCTTTGTTCTACGAGGGATGGATCGTGATGGCCATTGTGGTGGCGTGGGTGGCCATCGTCCTTGATGGAGTCGATGGAAAACTGGCGCGGATCAAGCTGATGACCTCGTCCGCCGGCAGGATCGGGCAGGGTTCAGGTTTCTTCTACGAAACCGCGTGGTATATCGCATGGGCCGCCTATCTGGCGCGTACCTCTGACCCGGGTGCTTGGGAAGTCGGGACGGCGCTTACTATCTGTAATGGCTGTGATCAAGCGCTCAAGGAGGCATTCGCTCAGTTTCACGGAAAACCGCTCAGTGCCATGTCTCGTTTCGATCGCTGGTTCAATGTCATCGGTGGGCAGCGGCGAATTTACCTGGCCATGCTGCTGGGCGGATTTTTCGTGGGCAGGTCGCTCCTGGCATTCCAGGTGACGTTATGGTGGGCGGTCGTGACGGTGTTCATCCATCTGGGACGGGTGAGCTATCATGTGGGACGGGACGTTATCGGGCGCTTCACCTCGAAATCCACGTCATCGCGAAAGCCTGCTCAGCGGTCTCCCGCACCTCAAGAAATCTCTGATTCAATGACTCAATGGCTCGATAACCCAGTGACTCACTTCTTCATGGGATGTCGAGCGCTCCACTTTGGTTCGCCTGAGACCTGTCCGAGACTTGTTTGAGACTGGCCTGAGACTCGGCTTAGACTCATCTGGGGCTTCCCCCGGACAATTTATACACCAACGTTCCCTTCGCCACTGACTCTCCATCTGGAGACGAGACGGTCACATCGACAAACACCACACTGCGTCCCCGACGGACAATGCGAGCCTCGGCGATGAGGTCCACGCCTTCCGCCGCCGTGAGATAATTCACCGTCATGCTCGCGGTCGCGCCTCGCGTGATTTCTGGTGGGACATTCGACCACACGGCCACGACCCCAGCGTTGTCGATCAGCGAGGCGATGGCACCGCCGTGCACCACTTCACCTCCGGTCCGTAAGGCGGGCCGAAACGGCAACCGCATCCGACAAAAATCGGGTTGCACTTCTTCAATCTGGAGTCCGAGCAGCGTGAAGAAAGGCTCAGGCTGGCCACGAAATTCGTTGGGGATGCGTTCGCTCATAATGAGACCCTCTTCGTCGTTACCAGCGCGGCATTTCTAGGAGATCAATACCCAGGGCATTCTTGCCAATCAGCTCCCGCATGCGCGCATTGGAGAAGGGGTGATTGATGCCCGCGCGCACATCACGATAGTAGCGCTCCAACGGATGTTTCTTGAAAATGCCGACCGATCCCACGATTTCCATCGCCAGATCGACAATGCGGATGGCGTTATTGGTCGCCACGTATTTGGGCATGCACACCCGCACGAGTCCCTCTTCTCCCACGAAAGGCTCGCCATTGACCCACGCCTTCGCGGTTTCGCATGTGTACGCACGTGTCGCGGCCAACAGCGCTTCGGCTTCAGCAACGGCAAACTGTATGCCGGGAAGATATTTGATGGGGCGTGGAAGTGGGAGCGGCTGATGGCGATCGGCGAATTGCTTAGCGAAGTTGAGCGCCGCGATCGCCACACCCGTATAAATGGCCGCCACACTGAGTGAGAACCAGGCAAAGACACTGATGTCTTCCGGCAAAATCTCCCCAATCCGACGAATACGTATGGCATGGTCGAGGGGCACCCGACAGTCTGTGATAATCAGATCGTGACTCGCCGTGGCCCGCATGCCCATCGCATCCCACGTTTCCACGATTTTCAGGCCAGGGGCATGCTTGGGCACGAGAAACGTGCCACTGAACATGCCGTCCGCATCCGGGTCTTGGACCGTCACCATCACCATGAAGAAGTCGATGACCGGAGCCAGACTGGTGAACGCCTTGCGGCCATTGAGGAGGTAGGAGTCCCCTTCTTTTGCTGCCCGAGAGACGAATAACCCCCAGTTACCACCGGTTTCCGGTTCGGTAATGCCGCCCCCGATGATTTGGTGTTGTCTGCCTACCGCGTGCAGAAACTGTCGGGCTTGCGGGCGGAGAAGATCCCCGCGTTCAAGCATCGAACCCAGACCAAAAAGGTGCATGTTGATCGCCAGCGCCGTGGCGCCGCAGCCTTGGGCTAATCGTTCTTGACACCGGCAATACTCGACCAGATTCGCCCCAAGCCCTCCATGCTCTTCAGGAAGGACGAGCGCGGTGTAGCCGGTCTCCTTCATGCGTTCGATATTCTCGAACGGGAAGGTGTTGTTGAGATCATGGTCAGCGGCGCGGGTGGCGAAGTCATCGGCGAGGCTCCCCGCGAGGGCGAGGAGTCGCGCTTGCTTGTCGCTTTGTTCAGACACGCTAGAAAACCTCCAAAAAGCAGTGTGAATCAGAATGCCGAAATGTTGGTCCCCGGCAAAGGGGCTGCGTGCGGAGCGTCCGGATGCGTGGAGAGAAACGGCGCTGGCGGTTCGTAAGGAAAAAACGCGACGGCCACCACGATGTAGAACAAGCATCCGAGTACCACGAACAGCGAATTGTCCATGAAGGTCACTGGACCGATGTCAACGTGCTTCTTCCCTTGCCACCAGCGTAAAAGAAAAACGGTGGGCACGGTGATCGCCAACGCGATCCCGGCGGGATACACCGCGAATGACATCGGAGTGTGCTCGACGCCCGCATCCATATACGGCTTCAGGCGAACGCCGGACGTAATCGCCGCGAGAAATACTGAAATCCCTGTGACTACCAGACCTAAAAATTGGCCCATCATAGCGTATGTCTCCCCTTACGATCCTCCAGTCCCACTTCTTCGCAGCTTTTTTCGGAGAAGGGAAGCACTGGACTTGCTGGCGTCAGGAAACCCCGGTAAGTCGAACGCAGTCCCTCCGAGTTTCCTATGAAAATTACCTCCGCTGAATTCGCTGGTGCCGCCGCGAGCCCCGGCACCTATCCCAAGCTGCCCCATCCAGAGATCGCCTTTGCTGGGCGCTCGAATGTGGGGAAGTCGTCCCTCATCAATCGACTACTGGATCGAAAGATCGCCCGCACCAGTATGACCCCTGGCCGGACCCAGCAACTGAATTTTTTTGTCATTAACAACACCCTGACCTTCGTGGATTTACCTGGCTATGGGTACGCCAAAGTGTCCAAACAGGATCGCGCGCAGTGGCAACATCTCATTGAGGACTACTTGGTCGGCGCGGAGCACCTGCGTGGGATCGTGAGCATTGTCGATATTCGGCGCGGGCCGGAAGCCGAGGAGGAGGCCTTATGGGAATTCCTTGCGTATCATCACCGCCCGGTGCTCGTCGTTGCCACCAAGTGTGACAAATTGAAACGCAGCGAACTCGAGAAATGCCGGAGCGCCTTGGTCGCGCGGCTTGAGCATCGTCCGCTGCTGCTCTTCTCGGCTGAGACCGGCCTAGGGAAAGAGGACGTGTGGCAAGCACTCAATGGGCTTGTCGCCCCGTGATGACGGTATGCCGCGCGTCACCGTTGTTATCCCAACCTACAACCGTCGCGACTTGGTGCGTGAAGCGATTGCTTCAGTCACCGCGCAGTCGTACCCCGATGTTGAAGTGATCGTCGTGGACGATGGCTCAGATGACGGGACGGCTGAAGTCGTTCGGCGGTTCGCCGGGGTTCAGTATGTGTATCAAGAGAATCGCGGAGTGTCGGTGGCACGGAATGTGGGCGTGGCGCGCGCGCGTGGCGAGTTGATCGCGTTTCTTGACTCCGATGATCTGTGGCAGCCCGATAAACTCACGCACCAAGTCGCCTGCTTCGAGCAAAACCCAGACGTACGCATTTGCCAGACCGACGAAATCTGGATACGCAACGGTGTGCGCGTCAATCCACACCACAAGCACCGAAAAACAGGTGAGGATATTTTTGCTCGGAGCTTGGAGCGGTGTCTGGTGAGTCCATCGGCGGTGATGATGCGGCGCGCGTTATGGGAACAAGTCGGTGGATTCGATGAAACCCTCCCGGCGTGCGAGGATTATGACCTATGGCTGCGGATTACCGCGCGCATGCCCGTTCACTTCATCGCCATGCCACTGGTCGTGAAACGCGGGGGCCATGCCGACCAACTTTCGCGCCGGTTCTGGGGAATGGATCGCTTTCGGGTGCACGCATTACGGAAATTGCTGGACTCTGGGGTGCTTTCTGAAGAGCAGCGGCGATTGACTGTGGCAGTGTTGCGCGAAAAGTGTACGATTCTTGCCCACGGGGCCCAAAAGCGCGGGCAAGATGGGGCCTCGTATCTAGCAATGGCCGCAAGGTATGAGACGCAGGAGAGCGCGCATGTCTCTCCTGCATGAACACATCGTCACCTACGCACAAGAGAAGCGACTCAGCCCACAGACCTTGGCGCGCTGGCAGGCATGGAGCGAGGAAGACCAAGCGGCATTGCTCGTGGTTGTGCGGGTCCTACAACTTGGCGATAATCATCTGCGCGACTTTCTGGATTGGCTCGAAGAGATCACCACGCGCGATGGCGGCACGACACGCGAGCTGCTGACGCGGGCGGAAATCTCTCAGCCGCTCCAGAATGCGCTCTCTCGCAATGACAAACTGAAAGCGGTCAAGGAGGCATTGCGACGACTCCGCTATCCACGCTTATCGCGCTTGGAGGAAGAGGTACGCGCGGGTGTGAAGGCGCTAGACCTGGGCAACCGGATACAGCTATCATTCCCGCCGATGCTCGAAGGCGAAGAGATCACCGTCGAAATCAAAGCACGTAACCTACAAGAACTGATCGACAATCTGTCTCGCGTGCAGCACCGGGTGGCGGACGGCTCATTGCTTCGGTTGTTCGCGCTTTTCGATGAAGTCTGAGGAACGGGGTCAGGGGACGGGGATCAGGGGTCAGTAAAACTCTATGCACACCTATCAACCGAGCGAAATCCTTATCGAACAGGGCGAAGAACATACGCCGGTCGTCCAACGTGTACTGACGCGGCTTCCTCATGTCCCGGTCCGCTTGGTTGAAAAGGACTGGGAACGGAAGACTCCGGTCGCAAGTGAACACGATCCGTTTGCCGTAGGGAAACGTCGCCTGTTGTTCACTCGTCAGCGCTCTCCCTTTCTTGAGCACTGTCCAGCGGGGACGTCGGGATTAGTCTGTTGCAACTATTTCGTGGTGAGTCTTATCTCCAATTGCTCAATGGATTGCAGTTACTGTTTCCTGCAAGAGTATCTGGCGAATAACCCAACGCTCAAAGTCTTCACGAATGCGGATGTCCTGCTGGGAGAGCTGGCCAGCGCGGTGGATCGCCACCCAGAGCGGCATTTTCGTATTGGTACCGGCGAATTGTCCGATAGTCTCGCGCTTGACCCATTGCTGGGATTCTCGGCTGATCTCGTGCCGTTCTTCGCCGCACGTCGCAATGCGCTTCTCGAACTCAAAACCAAGAGTGACTCCGTCAGTGGGCTTCTTGCTCTTGACCCCAAGGACCGCGTTGTCGTGTCGTGGTCGATGACGCCGCCGGAGATTATCGACACGGAAGAACACGGTACAGCGTCATTCGCCGAGCGGTTGGCCGCGGCGCGACAGGTGCAAGCGGCGGGGTACAAGCTCGGTTTTCATTTTGATCCACTGATTGAATACCCCAACTGGGAAGAAGGGTACCGCGACACTATCGAACGGATTTTTTCTACGATTGATGCTCGGCGGGTCGCGTGGGTCAGTGTCGGGAGTTTGCGGATGACCCCGGCGTTGCGGACGGCGGTGCGACGACGATTCCCACGGACTCGTATTTTGTCCGGCGAGCAAGTGGCGTGTGGCGATGGGAAATGGCGCACGTTTCAGGCGCTGCGGGTCAAAATGTATCGCACCATCACCGGTTGGCTCAAAGAGGCGGCTCCTACCGTGCCGATGTACATGTGCATGGAGACGGCGGCAGTGTGGGAGAAGGTGTTCGGCCACGTCCCAAGTAGTGATAAAGAAGTGGCGCGGACCTTGACGCAGCCCAACCTCGTCGGGGTATGAACTTCCTCCGCCGATGGACAACGGTCTTACGGTAGTGGGTTCCGAAATTCCCTCTCCCGGCTGGGCAATGGCATTAAGTTAGTGGGGTCCGAAGTTCCCTCTCCCGGCTGGGAGAGGGTTAGGGTGAGGGGGATTGAGTGAGCCTTTCCGCTGGATTTCCCGGCTCACCTTGAGCTATTGGCAATCACGCTTCGGCTTAACTGAATGTTATTTCGCCGATTGGGGGCGGACTTTAATCCGCAAGTCGTTGTCGTCTCGCTGATGACCCTGGTGATTATGATGGGGTCAAGCGTGATTTCTCCAGTGCTCCCGCTCATCGCCCAAGAATTTGGCGTGTCGTACGTTGGCGCGGGCGCGCTGGTTTCAGCGTTCGCGCTCGGACGGATTCCTTTTGATTTCATTGGGGGAGCGATGGTGGATCGTTTTAGTCCGCGCTGGATTGCGGCAGGCGGGGCGGCCGTGGTTGCTATTTCCGCTGGGCTCTCCGCTGGTGCGCAAAGTTTTCATGTGTTGTTGCTCTACCGGTTGCTTGGTGGCGTTGGCTCTGCGCTGTTTACTATTACAGCAATGGCCTGTCTGGCGCGGACCGTTGCCCCTCAACGCATGGGGCAGGCGATGGGGTTTTACCAAAGCATGTTGTTGATTGGCGTGTCTGTAGGTCCCAGTGTTGGGGGTGTTGCGGCCAGTGTCTTCCAGAATTTACGCGCCCCCTTTTGGGCGATGGCGGGGTTGTCGTTTGCCGTTACCATGATGAGTTTTCGCTGGGTCGGCGAATTTACTCCGACTTCAACGCAGGCGCACCCAGCGACAACCTCGGCGAGAGCCCCCTCTACTCTCCGCCGTCTCAGTCATGATTTCACCTTCGTGTATATTTGTAGTGTCACGCTCCTGCTTTTTGGTATTCGGTCCGGTGTGACGCTGAACCTCATGCCGTTGTTTGCCCAAGAAACCTTGGGCTTGAGTGAAACTGGCATCGGGTTAGCGCAGTCCTTGTGTTCGCTCGCGAATTTTTGTGTCCTATGGCATGCGGGACGGTTGCTCGACCGTGCCGGTCGTCGGTGGGTATTGCTGGCGAGTCTGTGGGCCACGGCACTCGCGGTTCTCTGTTTTCCGTGGACGACGACGGCGTGGGGGCTGATGCTCGCGGCGATCCTGTTTGGTGCGGCGATTGGGTACGTGGGACCTGCACCAGCCGCGGTCATCGCTGACTTAACCCCGCCCGGCGCGGCTGGAAAGGTGATGGGAGTCTATCGTGGCGCGGGAGATACGGGGCTCCTTCTCGGACCGATTGTCGTTGGGTGGGCGGCCAGCCATCTAGGGTTCACTCCCGCTTTTCTGACGGTGGCTCTTTGCACGGGGCTCGTCGCATTGCTCGGGGCTGGAATGCGAGAGACCTTGCTGGAACACCAGCCGGGGGACACAATGAACGAAACCCCATGAGACCACGGAAAAGGCTGTCTGACGACGCGAGATTTTTAATCGATGCTTCTTTCTAAAGTTCCATCCATTGCCTCCGATTAGGTGCGTAGAGTGATGAGGAAGGGTCTTTTCATTTTCCTTGCCTGTCCGCGCGCGGAGATGGCCACGCCAGCGTCGCGCTGTCGCGATGGAGAAAGAGAGACCATGACGTTACTCGCAACTCATCTGAAGGGAGACGCAGTGCGAAATGTCCGACAAAAGAGGCCGTATCATGTTTTCGAGCTGATTATTATCGCGCTCTTGATCTGTGGTAGCGCTGGAAGCGCACGGGCACGGAGTCTGAAGCGCCAAGTCGATGGACTATTTGGCTCACAAGGCATTAGCATTTCACGAGTGGAAATTCCCAATGCCCAGGGGCAAGCGGTTCTTCATGCCGCCCACTTACTTTAGCGATGATAGTCTCTTGACGCTGGGGACCTTGGTGGGAACCCTCGCGCCGAGTGCCGCCGACTTCCCTGCGGTCGCCACGGTTCCCGGCTTCACGTTTCGCTTCGATCCGCAAATACAAGCCTTCGAACGCTCCTCCACCTCGCTCGGCTCGGTGTTTGTCGAGCGACCGCAAACCGTGGGACGCGGCAAGTTCGATGTCGGGGCGTCCTTCCTCTATGTTGATTTCGATGAGTTGGATGGCAAGAGTCTCGACGGGTATGCGCTCCCACCCTTGCATCACGATGGGTTTGGTCCGAATCTTCCCCCCGCGCAGGCCTTTCGCAAGGATTTCGTGAGCCTGTCCTTTCCCCGGTTCACACTGCGCTCCTATGTGATGTCCTTCTCCGCGACCTACGGAATTACGGATCGCTGGGATGTGAACCTGCTCGTGCCGGTGGTGTTCACGCGCTTCAGCCTGCGCGCGCATGCGCAAATTCACAATATCGGATCCGCCGAATTGGGCTTGGGACCGGACAGGAGCGGCGTCCACTTCTTCGATGTCCCCAGCCGCCAGCTTGGGCGGGATTATTCGGTGAGTGACGACAAGACCGGTGTTGGCGATGTGCAATTGCGCACCAAGTATCTGCTCTACAGCAATGAGGCGGAGAATTTTTCCTTCGCTCCTGGACTGACGCTGCGCGTCCCCACCGGGGAAGAGAAGGACTTTCAAGGAATCGGGGACGTCACGCTGACGCCCAATTTCTCCGTGGCCTGCGAATATGGACGGTTCGATTTCCATCTGCACTCAGGAGTGGAAATCAACGCCGATGATCTGGATCGGAGCCGGGTGCGCTACGCGGGCGGCATAACCTTTCAACTGCCTGATCGCCTCGCGCTGTTGACCGATCTCATTGGCAGTTCGAGTATCGCCACACAGAAGATTACCGCGCAGGCTCCTCAGTTTGGGACCGGCGGTGAACCCACGGGGAAATTCGTGTCGCGGACCGCTGGACTGCGCACCGATATTGTTGACCTCGCGGTGGGGATCAAAGCCGCCCCGTCCGACTCGGTTGTGTTCTTCTTCACCTGTCTTCTTCCGTTGAATAATGATGGGTTACGGGCGGATTTCATCCCGGCGGCTGGGGTGGAAGTCAGCTTCTAGATGAGACCGAGGCAATCGAACGAACGGCTGGAGGCTCGGAGCGATGAAAGACATCTTGACGTTACTACTCGTGCTCGCCGTGTTCCTCGTTGGGAGCCTCCCGCCACCGGCATGTGCCGCGGGTTCGGAATACGAACTCAAGGCGGCTTTTCTGTACTACTTTGTGAAATTTGTCGAATGGCCAGCGACGGCGTTCGCTGACAGCACGACGCCACTTGTCCTTGGCGTCATTGGCCAAGACCCCTTTGGCGGTGCGTTCGACGCGCTTGATGGAAAGACGGTGAAAAACCGTACCCTGAAAATCAAGCGGCTTGCCGCGACCGAGACGCAGTGTGGCTGTCAGGTGCTCTTTATTAGCCCTTCGGAAAGCGGTCGGGCCGCGGAAATCGCGCGGGCCTTGGCCGCGGCACCCATTCTCACGATTGGCGACAACCTTCAGAATATTGGCCAGCAAGGGGTGATGGTCAACTTCCTGCTCGTCGAAAACAAGATCCGACTGGAGGTCAATACTCGCGCGACCTCCCGCGCGAAGATCACGATCAGTGCCCAGGTGCTCCAGATGGCGAAAGTCGTCGGCGAAGGCTCCTGAGATGGGACGCCGAGCAAGCGGGAGAGACGGTTCATAACGGAAGGACTTTTTCATGTTGCGCCCGCGCACGATCTCGCTGAAGATGAAGCTGACGCTGATGGCGATGACCCCCAGCCTCCTGGTGTTGCTCTTGGCCGGGATGGCCTTCGTCATGGTCGAAATCCGTCTCTTCCGTGGCGCTTTGGTGAAGGACGTCGTTACCTTGGCGGAAGTCATTGGCACCAATAACACCGCCGCGTTGTCGTTCGCCGACGCGGACTCCGCGACGCGAACGTTCGCGACGCTGGCTTCCGTTCCTTACGTCTTGTCGGCCACGCTTTCCGACAAGGATGGGCAATTGTTCGCGCGGTATATCCCACCACTCGAGGCCAAGCAGACGCCCGTCCCGGTGGCGCAGGTGCGGGAAGGGCATGAGTTCACTGGAGACCGCTTGCAATTGACGCAAAAGGTCGTCCTTGATGGAGAGCCCATTGGTTTCATCACTATCCTCGCGGACACGCGCGATTTGCAGACGCGGTTACGGTGGTACTCTCGGATTGTCGCCCTGGTCGTGTGCTGTGGCGCGGTGGTCTCGTATCTGTTCGCCACCGTACTGCGACGCGGTATCCTCACACCCATTTTGCAGCTTGTCGCCGCCACGCAAAAGGTCTCGCACGAGAAGGATTATCGCGTGCGTGTGGCCATCACTAGAGGTGGTGAGCTTGGCACCTTGGTGAGCGGGTTCAACGAGATGTTGGATCAGATTCAAGGACGAGATGAACAACTGGAGCTGCATCGCCAGCAACTCGAAAACCAACTGGCCGCCTTGCAAGAGGGAACCCAGACATTGGCCGCGTCGGTCAGTCAAATCACCACCTTCCTAGCGCAAAGTACGAGTAGTACGACGGAAACGGCCACGGCGGTGAACGAAACGGCGATAACCGTGGAGGAAGTGAAACAGACCGCGTATGTCGCCAATCAGAAGGCCCAAGAAATCACCGAGACGAGCCGCGAAACCGTCGAGATCTCCAAGGCTGGTGAGCACGTCGTCGAAAAGGCCGTGACGGGCATGACTCACGTGCGGGAGCAAATGGCATCGGTCGCGCGAAGCGTGGCGCGGCTCGGTGAGCAGAGCCAAGCGATCGAGGGGATCATCACCACGGTGGCCGATCTCGCGGAACGCTCGAATTTACTCGCCATCAATGCCGCCATCGAGGCGACCAAGGCGGGAGCGGCGGGGAAAGGCTTTGCCGTGGTCGCGCAAGAAGTCCGTACCCTCGCCGAGCAATCGAAACGAGCGACGGCGCAAGTGCGCGCCATCCTCAACGACATCCAGGCCGCCGCTCATGTCGCCGTCTCGGTGACGGAACAAGGCACCAGGTCCGCGGAACAAGGTGTGCGGCAATCGCTCAAGGCGGGCGAGACGATTCAGGCGCTATCGAAGACCATCACCGAGGCCGTGCTCACGATCAGCCAAATCGCCGCTTCGAGTCAGCAGCAACTGATCGGGATGGATCAGGTCGCCAGCGCGATGACACACATTCGTTCAACGAGCAATCACAATGTGGAGAGTCTTCATCAGTTGGAAGGCGCGGCGGTCAGTTTACAAGAAGTCGGACAAACCCTCACGTCGCTGACGAAGCGGTCCTTGACCGGCGAAGATTCCGCTCGTCTCAAGCACGGTCCCTCCGCGCGGGGCTGACCAGAGATGGCCGAGGGAAAGGAAGAATGCGTATGGAACCCCACCTCGCCGCGGCACTCGCTGAAATTTCGACCGGCATTTATGTCCTCACCGTTCGTGAAGGAGAGCGACTGCACGGGATGTCGTCTTCCTGGGTGACGCAGGTGTCCGGCGATCCGCCGCTGCTTATGGCCGCCGTCGATAAGCGCCACTTCAGTCATGGTTTTATCGAACGACAAGGTGTGTTTGGTCTCAACGTTGTGGGGCAGAAGGGTAAAGCGCTGGAGGATTATTTCTATTCAGCAGCCTCGCGTCGGCCTGATAATCTGGAACCCTTCGCATACGAATTCGGAGAAACAGGTATCCCGCTCCTGAAACTGGCGATGGCAGTATTAGAGTGTCGAGTGGTGGCAAGCTATCCCGCCGGTGACCATACGCTCTTTGTCGCGACCGTTGTGAGGGCCGAGGTACGAGAGCAGGACCGCGCGGTGACGTCCCTCGACTTGCCGTATGTGTACGTTGGCACGGTGATCTCGCGGCGGAGGAATTGACAGAGACAGAGCCGCTCTGTTAGCAGTCAGGGACTCTGCAGAGTAGGAGCATGTATGGCGATTGATTCGCGTGAACTCCGCAACGTGTTTGGTGCCTTCGCGACTGGGGTGACGATTATCACCACGAAAGATGCAACCGGAAAGCCCTTTGGACTTACGGCGAATTCGTATACGTCCCTGTCCCTTGATCCGCCGTTGGTGCTGGTGTGTGTCGATAAGAAAGTGGACTGCTACGCCTGTTTCGAGCAATCAAAAGTCTTTGTCGTCAATATCCTCAGCGAAGGGCAGGACCAACTGTCCACTCGGTTCGCGACCAAAGGGATTGAGAAGTTCGAGGGCGTGGCCGTGCGGCCGGGCAGCCTTGGCGTCCCACTGCTCGAAGGGACGGTTGGCTATCTCGAATGTAAAGTCACTAATGGTTACGAAGGGGGCGATCACACCATCTACGTCGGTGAAGTGCAAACCGCCTCCGCTTCCGAGAAGCGCCCACTGCTGTTCTTCAAGGGGAAGTACAATAAGTTGCCGGAATAAGAGGAGTGGCGAGTGGAAGGAAGCAAGGGAGAGAATCGCACCTCATTCGAAAGCATCTTTCCACTCACCACTTTTCATTCCACGCTCTTCATTTTTCATTCGGCATTGTCTCAGAGAACGCGCTTGTCCCGCACTTTCCCATCCGCGTCCAGCTCATAGACAATCGGGACGCCCGTCCCCAGATTCAGTTCCAACACCTGCTCGCGCGTCAGATGGTCCAGGTGCATGACCAGTGAACGCAAACTGTTACCGTGCGCGGCCACCAGCACGGTCTTTCCAGCTTTGACCAACGGAAAAATCTTCGCCTCGTAATAGGGGAGCGTTCGCGCCGCGGTGTCCTTCAGACTTTCTCCGCTGGGTGGAGCGATATCATAACTCCGCCGCCAGATATGGACTTGCTCATCCCCAAATTTCTTGGCCGTTTCCGCTTTGTCGAGCCCTTGCAGATCGCCGTAATGGCGTTCATTGAGAGCCTGGTCCTTTTCGATAGGGATCGTGGTTTGCCCAAGGATATCCAGCGCGATTTCCATGGTGCGAATCGCGCGTTGCAACACTGACGTGAACGCGAGAGCAAAGCGGATGCCTGCGGCTTTCAATTTCTCCCCCGCTTGTCGTGCTTCCTCTTCTCCCTTGGGCGAAAGTGGCACATCGACCCAGCCGGTGAAGCGATTTTCTAGATTCCATTGTGATTCGCCGTGACGAAGTAAGACCAAGGTCCCCATGATGCCTCCTGTCGCATGCTGAAGTGCTTCTATTACTATACCGAACAAGAGTATCAACGGCCTTGGAGAAGAACCAAGAGGAGAGACGGGACCATATTCGTCTCTGGCGTGAGGCCAGGCCTGAGGATTTCCGCTCATCCCCAGAGATAACGTTCGTCGTATTCAACCTCATGTCGGTCGAGAAAGGCACGGAGCTCTTCTTGAAAAATTTTGTGACCGTGGTGTTCTCGCTGGTCCGCGACGTATGATGACCTCCGCGAGATTCGACTTACTTACGGTAAATGCCCCATGGCCATCCTGCCACTCGAACCCACGGAGCGTGGGGAATGAGTCATGAATCCATTTTGCAGAGCCACCTTCACCCCATCCGTCGTACAAGCAGCTCTACAAAATACAGCGCCATGGCCAGTGGAATGAGATACGGTAGTAACGGAAATGGTTCCGGCGGAGCAACTGGTTGGACAAGCGACGACACGTCAGGATTCAAGGTGCCACCGGTCGCACGCGCGAGCGCTTCGAGTAACGAGAGATTCGGTTGCGGTTGGGAAACCTCCGCGACTCGCGGTGGTGGGACCGTGTAGCCGAACAGCCCAAGGCGTTCACCAGAAGGCGATGTGATGTCCACCCGATAATCTCCGGCCTTCGTTGTGCGGTAGACTCCTTGATAATGTCCAGGGGCAAGTCGTTGGAGCGAGAGGCCCGCGCTTTTTTCACTCGGCTCTTGCACGTGGGCGGACGCCGCGCCTCCCTCTTCACTGACGCCATAGGAGAAGAGATCAATCACCAGGCCAGCATCACTGTGGCCGAGCGTGGCCGAGAAGTGAGTTTCTTTCTGCTCTTCGGCTTTGCGCTCAGGCAGGCACCATTGTAAGGCCTGTGACCAGAATTGACTAAAGCCTTCCCAACCCACCCACGGGGCGGACCAGCGTCCGTTCGCATCAGAGGTAAAAGCCATCGCCTTTCCTTGTCCATACGACCACGACGCCGCCAAGGGGGGACGTTTGTCATTCGTGCGCAAGGACACGTCAGTGCGCGCCCCTGGTTTCACCTGCGTTTCCACATATCCCTTCAGTGGGGGGAATTCGCGGGTGGCCAGATCTTTCAAGAAGGGAGAGGCGGGATTGGGAATCGGCACCAAGTCTCTTTCGACCATCGTCTTCTCTTCCGGCTTTTTTTTCTCTTGCAGTTCGTCGATAAAAAGATCGGCGAGCGTTGAGGGATCGATCGTATGGTGAAACGCGCCGCCGCCATAATCGGCGACACGCGACATCAGCCGCAGATTGGGCTCTTCTCCCACCGCGATCGCGGAAATAATGATTTTTCCTTCGCGGTGCATGGCGGACACGAGATCGATGTAATCACTGCCACTGCCACCGGTTTCGCCATCCGTGAGAATGATGATGTGCTTGCGTGTCGCGGATTGTCGCTCGATCTGGCGTTTGGCTTCTTCGAGCGCGGGGAAGAGAAACGTGCCGCCCGACGCTTTGAGCCGATTCAACCGATATTCCACATCTTCACGAATCGTCGCCATGAGACTGAGGGGGATCACCACAAACGGTTCAGTGTCGAACCCAATGACGCCAAAATAATCTTTGTCCTTGAGATTGTGCGCGACCGCTCGTGCTCCTTCCTTGGCATAGAGCAATTTCGCCTCTCGTCGCATGCTGCCAGAGGTGTCGATGACCAGCATCACGGCGGTGCGTGGCTCGTCTTTTTTTTGTGGAGGAACCAGTGTGAGCGGAAGAATCCGTTCAACCTCCGTCCCTTTATACCCACCGAGGCCAAGGCTCTCTTCACCCCCAATCATGATGAATCCCCCACCGCCGCGCACGTAGCCCTCAAGACCGGTCAGGAGAGTGGCAGGCAACCGGGTGCGCGCGACATTGTTCAGAATGATCGCCTTGTATGATCCCAGAGCCCCAAGAGCCGCTGCTGGTTGGTCCGCGACGTTGATGGCGGTCACACCAAGCCCACGACCACGAAACACGCGTTCGAGATAGCGATTGTCTTGGGCTTTGGCGCTGAGCAGCAGAATCTTCTCTTTTTCCGCCACCGTGACCCAGGCCGTGGCGCGGTTATCTTGGGGATTGGCGTCTTCGCCTGGCGTGCTGGGGGTAAAGGTGGCGCGCAGGGGAATCAGTCCACTATCATCGGCGGAAAATACCACGGGATGCGTCAACAATGAGGCTCCTGGGGACAACGTGACGGATTGACGCCAAACTTCTTTGTCTCGTTTCGTCACCACGAGTTCTCCCCGGACGGAACCGGGGTTGGTATTGTCGAGGGCCACTCTGAGCAGTGCGCTTTCTCCACTGGCGGTGGTAGGGGGCAAGTCGAACCGTTGGAGAGTGACATTCGGGACCGTCTGAGCTGGCGGGAAGAGAAAGGGGTAGAGCTTCAACCCGTGGGCTTTGAGAAGCGGGAGAAGGAGAGGTGTGGCCGCGCTGTTCGCGTCGGCGCTGCTGGCATCGTCCCGTGTTGTTTGTGGTTCCACTTCCCAGCCGTCACTGAAGAGATAGATGTGGCGGTTGGGTTCGTTGTGCAGGAGCGGCGTGAGCGCGCCCGCGAGGTTGGTTTCCGTCCGTTGGAGATCCGCTGAGGGAGCCGTGAGGAGCGCTTCGGCTTCTTGCCAGCGCAGGCGTTTATGGGTGCCGGCAAAGACGATGGTGGGGGTATCCGCGGTGGGACGAATGCGTTGCGTGATGGTGTTGCGCATCCACTGCCGCTGGTCCGCGGTTACGCTCTGGGAAAGATCAAGCACGAGCACGGGAATACTCGCCGCACCGGGGCGAAAGGTGTGGAGCCCCGCTGCGGCTAACACAATGCAGCCGAACACCAGCGAATGTAACAGGAGACTCACGAAGATCGCGAGCGAACGAAACGCGCGCCACTGCCAGAGCCAGAAGAGCGGAAGGAGGCCGAGCAGCAAGAGAATATCTGGACGGCTGAAAGCATAGGGGGGAAGCGTGAGGAGCATGGAAAAAGCTGTCCACGGGACGAGAAGCGCCGAGGGGGTGCTGCCCTCGGCGTGGACGCGGACAGGAACAATCGAGTGAGTTATTGTAGGTTATAGAGTTCCGCGACGTTATCGTGGAGGATAAAGTTCTTCTCTTCCTCGGTGAGATGCGAGGCATGTTGCTTCAACAAGGCTTGGGAATTGGGCCACGTGGAATCACTATGCGGAAAATCATTGGCCCACATCAGGCGACGGATGTTGCACAGGTCTTTCATCTTGAAGGCCACCCAATCGTCCTGGAACGTCACATAGATGTGCTCGCGGAAATACTCGCTGGGCATCTTGGATAACGCGCCAGCCGTCAGCCAATAGCGATGACGATCAAACGCATGGTCCATGCGATACATATAATGAGGGACCCATCCGGCATCGGCTTCGACACAGACGACCTTCAGTTTGGGATGGCGCTCAAACACCGCGCCAAGAATGAAGGTGCCCATGATGTCTTGACAGCCACGGATGATGGACATGAACCCATTCATCTTGGGACCCCGCGCGGGTGCCGCGACGACATCGCCTTTACTAGTGAGAATGTGGAAGCTCAGGGGCATTTGCATATCGACGGCGGCTTCGAAGAAAGGCGCATAGATGGGATCGTCATAGTCGGAGATGCCAGGGTTGCCGGGCATCATCACTCCGCGTAACCCAAGGGCTTTAATCTTCCGCAAGTCCTCAATGCCTTCTTCCACTGTGCGCATGGCGGTTTGCCCGCAGCCGATCAGTCGCTTCGGGTGCACGGCACAGTATTCCGCGATCCACAGGTTGTAGGCGTCGAAGCAGGCCTTTTTGTAGTCCATATCGGGATGGTTACAGAGGAGCATGCCGACAGTGGGATAGATGACTTCAGCGGCGACGCCGTCACGGTCCTGTTCGGCCATGCGGGCTTCCGGGTCCCAGCCCCCGCGGTGGAGGTCCTCGAATTTGGCCCCGAACATCTTCAGGTCTTCGGCTTTTTGCCCGGCGGCGGCCACCAAGCCCATGGGAATCGGTTGGTTCAATCCGTCGATGACAAACAAATCCCCTTTTTTTTCATCGCGGACGACGTGTGGTGCGGTATCTTTGTATTTACGGTCAATGCGGTCAATGTATGTTCCTGGCGGCTCCGTGATATGTGAGTCCGCTGAGATGATCGGCTTCAACATAGAGAATCCCTCCTGTCGCGTCTGAGATTTGTGGAGTACGCGCTCTGTTTCCTATAGCGGTGATCGCCCGTGGGGTGAAGTGGGGGGAAGTCTCGGTGAAATCCTTGTCTTGCTCCCTCTTCTTCTATAGCATCGCCGAGCTGTCTTGGAGACGAGAGCCACAGAGTACGTGGAAAAGAACAACGGGAACCGCGAATATCGACACCATGAAGGACGAAAAGAAGAACAAGATACAACTCCTTGAAGAACTCCAAGCCTTGCGGAGACAGGTCGCGGAACTGACGACGCGAGACGGTGCCGGTTTGTCCGACCAGACCTTACGCGAGAGCGAAGAGCGCTACCGCATCTTGGCGGATTACGCCGCCGATTTCATCTCGCGCTATACCCCGACGGGTGTGTGTACCTATGCCTCGCCTGCTTGTCGGGTCCTCATTGGGTATGAACCCGAGGAATTGCTCGGCGGAACGCCAGTCGATTTTACCCACCCCGACGACGCGGCCCGGGTGCGAGACACCATGCGCCAATTGTTGAGAACGCCGGGGGGGACACAGGCGGTCGAGTATCGGTCACGTCGGAAAGACGGAAGCTCCGGCTGGATCGAAACGACCGCGCAGGCCCTTCGGGATCTTCGGACGGGCCTCGTTCAGGAGGTCATTGCCGTCTCGCGCGATATGACCGCCCGTAAACGTGTGGAAGAGGCGCTCCACCAATCGCGCGCCGAACTCGAACTCCGAGTAGAGGAGCGAACCGTCGCTCTCGCGCGAGCAAACGACACCCTTCGTCAAGAAATCGCCGAACGGACTCAGGCCGAGGAGCGGGTGCGGCAGCAACTGACGCGCCTGCAACTGCTCAATCAGATCACCCGTGCCATTGGGGAGCGACAAGACCTCGACAGTATTTTTCGGGTGGTGATGGGAAGTTTAGAAGAAAGTCTTCCGTTGGATTTTAGCTGTATCTGTCTCTTCGATACCGACGGAGAGGGGCTCCGCGTGGCGTCTGTTGGCGCGAAGGGACAGCGGATGGCGACGACGCTCGGCATGCAAGAGGGAGCCCACGTGCCGATTGATCAGAATGGCCTGCGTGCGTGTGCGCGGGGCAATACGGTCTATGAGCCGGATACCGCGCTTGTCAACGCCGCGATTCCCCAACAATTCGCTAGGGCTGGGCTGTACTCGTTGGCGGCGGCTCCCATGATTGTCGAGGGGAGCGTATTGGGGATCCTCTTGGTGGCACGACAGACGGTCAACGGGTTGCGTAGTGGAGAGTGTGAATTCCTCCGCCAACTGAGCGAACACGTCGCGATCGCCGCGCACCAAGCCCAATTGTATGCCGAATTGCAACAAGCGTATGACGATTTGCGGCAGACTCAACACGCGGCGATGCAACAGGAGCGCCTACGCGCGGTTGGACAGATGGCGAGTGGCATCGCGCATGACATCAACAATGCCATCTCGCCAGTGATGCTTTATACCGATGCCCTGCTCGAAGGGGAGCCTCAGCTCAGTGATCGCGGACGACAATATCTGACCAACATGCAGCAGTCGATTGACGATGTGGCGCGGACGGTGGCGCGACTACGGGAATTTTATCGCACGCGGGAAGAGCCCGGAGAACTCCTGCCGGTCAACGTGAATCAGCTCGTTTCCCAAGTAGTCGAGCTCACGCGGGCCAAGTGGCGAGACCTCGCGCAACAGCACGGGATCACCAACATCGTTGAAACGACTCTCCAAGCCGACCTCCCCACGATATTAGGAGCCGAGAGTGACATCCGCGACGGATTGACGAACCTCATCTTCAACGCCGTTGATGCCATGCCCGCGGGGGGCACGCTGACCCTCCGCACCAGTGCGACTCCGACCCATGTAAGGCTCGAAGTCACGGATACCGGGGTCGGGATGGACGAAGAGACGCGTCAGCGCTGTGTGGAGCCCTTTTATACGACGAAAGGAGAGCGTGGGACCGGACTGGGGCTCGCGATGGTATATGGCATGGTGCAGCGCCATGCGGGGACGATGGAGATTGAGAGCACCCCCGGCAAAGGAACGACGATGCGCTTGCTCTTTCTCATTCCAAGGGGCGTGATTGATGATCGTCCGGCCGCCGGGTCCGTTCCGGTCCTCCTCCTGCGGAGGCGGGTACTGGTGGTGGACGATGATCCTATGCTCCGCAAGGTCTTGGCGGATATTTTGACGGCGGAAGGCCACTGGGTCATGGTGGCCGACGGCGGACAGCAAGGGATCGCGGCCTTTCGGAGCGCCACAGAACGGGGAGAGCCCTTCGAGGTCGTGGTCACTGACCTTGGCATGCCACACATTGATGGACGCGAGGTGGCCCGTGCGGTGAAGGCCGAGTCCCCAACGACGCCGGTGATTCTGTTGACCGGGTGGGGCCAGCGCCTGCAGGCTGAAGGGGAGACGCCGACGCATGTGGACCTCGTCCTGAGTAAACCTCCAAAGATTCGCGATTTGCGAGAAGCGCTCGCGGCGGTATGTGACGGAGGAACCGGACATCATGGGAAGTGACGCACCGCAAGTCGCGCGCTCCTCGTTGCCAGCCCACCAAGGGCGAGTGCTTGTCGTCGATGACGAAGTGAATCTGATGGTGGCGCTCTGCACCATGCTCACCGAGCGCGGTTACGAAGCGCAGGGAGTGACCTCTGGGGCGGCCGCGCTGGCGCTGCTGCGAGAACGCGAATTCGATGTGATGCTCTGCGACCTGAGCATGCCAGATATGGACGGGATTGCCGTCTTACGGGCCATCTCTGATATTGACGCGAACTTAGTCGGGATCATCATGAGCGGCCAAGGCACGGTGCGGACGGCGGTCGAGGCCATGCAAGTCGGCGCGTTGGACTATGTCTTGAAACCGTTCCGCATGTCCACGATTCTGCCGGTGTTGACGCGTGCGATGCAGATGCGTCGGCTGCGAGTGGAAAACCTCCAACTGCGTGAGATGGTCGCCATCCATGAACTCAGCACGGCGATGTCGTTCATCCTTGACGTGAATACCGTCTTGCATAAGGCCGCGGATACCGCGCTCCAGGTCTGTCACGCCGATGAAGTGTCGCTGATGCTCCCCACACCGGATGAAACCGAATTGTATGTGGCTGTTGTCCGCGGCAAGAATCGTGAGCACCTGATAGGTCAGCGTGTCTTGATCACCGCGGGGGTGGCTGGATGGGCTGCCCAAGCTCAGGGGCCGACCGTGTTGGAAGGAGAGGTCAAGAATGTTCATTTTGCGCCGATCTTTCCCCGTGCCGATATTCACTGCGCGATTTCAATGCCGATGCTCATCGGTGGTCGCTTGACGGGGGTGATCAACGTGAATGCGACTGAGCGGAAGCGACAGTTCTCGCTAGGAGAAGTGAAGGCGTTGACGTTGCTCGCCAGTATTACGGCTCCGGCGCTGGAGAGCGCGCGGTTGCATGCGGAAGTCCGTGAGGCCCGGGACCTCCTGGAGAAACGGGTGGAGGAGCGGACCGCCGAATTGCGACAAACCAACGAGGCGCTACGGAAAAGCGAGGAACTTTATCAAACTTTGGCGCGAAATCTGCCCAACGGGATCGTCGCGGTCTTGGATCTCGACTTGCGGGTCTCTCTCATTGGGGGCGAGGGACTCGCGCGGACGAGATTTTCCAAGGAGGCGGCTGAAGGGAAGACCCCGCGTGAGTTTCTCTTGCCCGAAGTTGCCGCGCCGGTGGAAAGAGCGTGTCTCCGGGCATTACAGGGAGAAAGCTCGACGGTTGAACTGAAGGGGGCGAACGGGAGGATTTACCTGCTCCATAGTCTTCCAGTTCGTAACGATCAAGCGGACATCATAAGCATCATTGTCTTGGCCCAAGACATCACGGGACGAAAAGAAGTTGAACGACTCAAGGATGAGTTGGTATCGACCGTCAGCCATGAGCTGCGTACGCCGCTGACCAGTATGCGCGGCTTTGCCGAACTGTTGTTGCAGCGCGACTTTCCGCCCGAACAACAACGTAAGTTCCTGTCGATTATCATTAGGGAATCGGTACGCTTAGCTCGTGTGATTGACAATTTTCTTGACCTGCAACGGATCGCGTCTGGACACCAAATGTTTCAGATTGACCCGGTGGAGATTCTGCCGCTGGTGCGCGAGAGCGTGGTGCTCTTTACCGACAACGACCGTCAGCATTCCCTCCGGCTTGTGCTCCCTGAAATCCCTTTGACGGTTTTGGCGGATGCCGATCGTATCCGTCAGGTACTGATGAATCTGCTGTCGAATGCGATCAAATACTCTCCAGCGGGAGGGGAAGTAACAGTGGGCGCGCGGCAGGAAGAGAGTGAAGTTGTGTTTTGGGTCGCGGATCACGGAATCGGTATTCCGCCAGAGTGGATTCCCAAACTCTTTCAGCGGTTTTCTCGTCTCGATAACCCCTTAACCCGGCATATCTCCGGCACGGGGCTCGGCTTAGCGTTGGTGAAAGAGATCGTCGATGCGCACCACGGGCGTGTGTGGGTGGAGAGTGAAGTCGGTACAGGTAGTACGTTCTTTTTCTCACTGCCGGTGGCGGAGACGTAGCCCCCTTTGAAGAGCAGGTTTTTTTCGTTTTCTACAATTTTCCGGATTTTCCGTATGCATGGGTTCTCCCGTCCGTCGTGCCCGCGCAGGCGGGCATCCAGGCGCGGAGCCCGTGGATTGCGGGATTACTGGATTCCCGCCTGCGCGGGAATAACGACTCTGCTCTTCTTGTGGCGAAAAACCTACCCCTGAAAGGACGTAGCCCCCAGGCTGGAATTCGCTCCGCTCATTGCCCGCCTACAGTTGCTGCAAACGTTCCTCGATTCCCCGTTGCGGTTTTCAAGGGTCCGCGATCAGCATTCTGCAATCCGCGATTCAGTTCTCTACCGCAACGCCGCGCGCAACTCATCAAACGCCACGAGCTGATTGCCGTGCGCGGAAGATGGCACGATAATCAACGTATTCACTCCCGCCTCATACCACGCCTCAATGCCATCTCGGACCTCGGCGGCGGTTCCGTATAACGTCACTTGTTGTAACCAGCGGTCCGACATCAACTGGGGAATTTTCTCTTCCTGTTTGTTGGCAATCGCCTGACGAATCGCCAACATCTCTTCCTCAAAGCCCGCTTCGATCCAATACTGCTGATAGTTCGGCAACCGGACATAGCTGGTCAGCGTGCGGCGGTTGACCGCGGCTGCGGCTGCTCGATCCTCGGCAATACAGGTCGGCACCATATTGGCAATCATAAAGGCGGGATCGGTGCGTTTCGCATCCGGCAAGGCGCGGATTGAGTCCGCCATGTGGGACCGGGCGGCATTGGCCCACATCGCTCCTTGGGCAATCTCGCCCGCCAACTTCACCATTGGTTTGCGCAGGGTCGCCAGAACAATGGGCGGGAGATCCGCGGGTTGGGGGATACTGGTACGGACGTCGTTGATGAATTTGCGAATATCGCCGAGTGGCTTTCCGACTTGCAATCCGAGGCGTTGGTGCATCGGACCGTGACTCACACCAATGCCAAAACGAAAGCGTCCGTTCGACAATTCGTGAATAAACGAGGCCGTTTGCGCATAATCAAACGGGTGTCGGGTGTAGATATTGGCGATACTCGTCCCGAATGGAATCTCGTGCGTGACCTGAGCCAGGAGCGCGCACCAGGTCATGTTATCAATGACACTCGGCGAATAGATGCCACTGAAGCCTTCTTTCTCAAACTGTTGCGCCAGTTCAATCGAGATTTTACGTCGTCCTGGCACTGGAGCTAGACTTACCGCGGGTTTTCGTTTCATATTCCCTCCTTTTGGGACACGTCTAGGACACGCCCAGGGCAAGTTTAGGACAGGTCTCAAATAAGTCTAGGGCGAGTCTCAAACACATTGTCACAGTGTCCGAGACTTGCCTGAGCCCAGTCCTCTGGGTAAGGTAACGAACCGCAAAGTGCGCGAGAAAGGATATTATGAGCGACCGACCAGACTCGGTCTTGAAACGAAGACTGTTAGAAGCCAAGGGGAGTGCCGCTGGCGCGCTGCCTCCGCGACAGGTCCGGTTTCCCGCGGAGCGGTCAATGGGAACGTTGTGGATTCGCAAGAGCGAGTCAACGGCTGAGAACTATGCGTTCTGGGAATCCTGGGGCGAGGCGCGCGGCGTGGTCGCCATTCCCGCGAGCCACGACCTGCGTTTGGTTGTGAGTCCCCAGTCGGCCACGGACCTCTCGCCACTGAGCACCTTCCGTCCAGAGGACCTGCAATATGTACAATTGTCTGGCACGCGGGTGTCGAATGCCGGGTTAGCACATCTGCGTCACCTGACTGGGCTCAAAGTGCTCTGGCTTTACGACACGCCAATCAGCGATGCCGGGCTTGTCCACCTCCGGGGACTGACGGGACTCCAGGTGCTCAATCTCCGCAGTACCTTGACCAGCACCGCCGCTGTCGATGCGCTCCAAGACGCACTCCCACAGTGTGAATTCCGCCGCGTGTGGAAGTAATGTGGGTCGAGATCGCGCTGGTCGCTGGCTGTATGCAAACCGCGCGCAATGCATTCGCGCGCAGTCTCGCCGGGAAAGTTTCTCCCACCCTCAATAGTTGGTCCCGCTTCGCGTTTAATTTTCCGTTGTTATTTCCTCTGATTTGCTTCTTAGTATGGTGGGACAGATGGCCGCGGCTCTCGTGGACCTTCGTGGCCTACTGCGCCGCCACCGGCGTCACGCAGATTCTCGGCAACATCGCCTTGATTGAGGCGTTTAACCGCGCCAATTTCGCGCAGTCGATCATTCTGCATAAATTGGAAGTGGCCTTCACCGCCGTGATTGGCATGCTGCTGTTCGCCGAGAATCCCTCATCGCTGGGGTGGGCCGGCATTAGCGTCTGTAGCGCCGGCGTGTTGGTGATGAACTTGGGGCGCGAGCGCGGTCCTGAAGGCTGGCGACGAGCGTTTCATTTCGATCAGGGGGCCCTTCTCGCCATGGCATGCGCGCTGTTCATCGTCTTTGCCAGTTTCATGCTCAAGGCGGCCAATAGCGAATTCGTCTCCTTGAACCCCTGGGTTGGCACGGATCGCTTCGTCGCGGCGGCGCACACCTTGTTCCATACTGTCTGGATGGAAGTCGTGATCCTCACGGTGGCGCTCTTGCTAAGCCGCCCACAAGAGTTTCGGCTGGTACCGGTACACTGGCGGCGGATGGCGTTGATTGGTGCGACCGGGTTTGGTGGCAGCTTGTGCTGGTTTTGGGTGTACTCGTTGACATTAGTGGCGTATGCCAAAGCGGTCGGCCAGATCGAAGCCGTGCTCGCCATTGTCCTCGCATTAGTCGTGTGGCGTGAACGGGAAATCGTCCGCCAGTTGCCTGGCGTGGCACTGGTCATGGTGGGGATTGTGTTGGTGCTGATGGGCTGACTTTGGCTGGTGGCTCGCTTCGCTCACTCTATGGCTCGGAGTTCTTGCCATAAGCCATAGGACCGGAGGGAACGGGCCATCAGCTATTTGCCATCAACCATCAGCCGCTTGCAAGATGCCACCGCTCATGCCTATGGTTAGGACACTCCATCACAAGAGAGGTGTTATGACTGAGGAGCAAACGTACGATCGGTTCATGCAGGATATTGGCAACATTCTGGCTCTTGAACACGTCAATGTGACGGTTCCTGACCAAGCCGTGGCAACAACCTTTTATGTCTCAGGTCTGGGATTTACCCGTGATCCGTACATGATGGTCGGGCAAGAGAACATGTGGGTGAATATCGGACAACAACAGTTCCACTTACCCTCCCGTGCTCCCCAAGTTGTGCGGGGACATGTGGGGATCGTGATTCCGGATCGGGAGGGCCTCCGCACGCGGCTCAAACGTGTTGAGGCTCGGTTGGCGGGGACGGCGTTCGCCTGGTCAGTGGAAAAAGGCTATATCGCGGTGACGTGTCCCTGGGGCAATCAGTTCCGCTGTTATGCGCCGGGGCCGCAGTTCGGCGAGATGACGATTGGCATTCCGTATGTGGAAATCGCGGTCGCACCTGAAGCCGCCGCCGGGATCGCGCGGTTCTACCAAGAAGTGATGAAAGCGCCAGCCACGGTGTCGCGCGGGAAGAAAGGCAATGCCGTGCGGGTGCGGATGGGACGCACGCAAGAGTTGATTTTCCGGGAGACGACGGAGAAGCTCCCTTCGTATGATGGGCACCACATCGCCATCTACATCGCCAACTTTTCGAGCCCCCATGTTTTTCTCAAGAATCGTAATCTCATTACGCAAGAGAGTGACGCGCACCAATATCGGTTCCAAGACATTATCGACCCGGAGACGGGAAAAACGCTGTGTGTGGTTGAGCACGAGGTGCGCAGTTTGTATCACCCGATGTGGGGGCGCGAGTTAGTCAACCGCAACGCGGGGCAGCGCATTGGCGCGTATCGCCGTGGGCAAGATGCGTTTTCCTCCACGGATCATCTTAGGGCGTTCACTTCCTAAAGACAGTCGGGGGAAGTTCAGAGCCAAAGCAGTGCGGAGTTCGGAGTCTTAGCAGTTTGGAGTCTTAGAGTCTCAAAGTCTGAATCAAGTTTATCCCTATCCCCAACTCTGAACTGTCCCCGACTCCGAACTCCGCATTTTTCCGACTTGCCCGAAGTGCCAATCCACCAAAAGTAAGAACAGGACGCCATAGAGAATCCACGGCCATAAAGGTTGATCGGTTTTTTCTGGCGCGACCGGAACCGCAGGCGCGATCTCTGGAATGTGCAACGGGCGGCCAAGGTGCGATTCTTCCCCATCGTTCAGATTCACCGCGATCTTGCGCACCACGCCATGGTCGCTAAGAGTATAGACGCCCTGCTGCGTGAGTCGCACGGCGCCATTCTCCACCGCCACGATTTGCCCATTGGGTTGATACACCGTGGTGGTTAGACCTCCGATCTGAAGAACCGTGCCCGTTTGAATGTTGGCCTGTTGTCCAGTCTGATCCGCGAGCCAGCCTAAGAGATTGAGCGTCAAGATCGACGCGGGCAAATTCTGTTTGCCGAGATACGGGAACAGGTCAAACCCCAGTGCCGCGTAGCGTCGTCCTTCATGCTCGCCCGCGAGCACAAGAGCCCCCACGGTCCCGTTAATGACCGACTTGCACCAACTGATCGGCAACAGGGCCTGTCCGTAACTCGGAGTGAGTAAAGAGAACGTCACGTACGCGGTCAGCCGATGATCGGCACTCCACTGGGTCATGCGAGGGCGGGTGGCACCCTTGCCCAGCGGGAAGAGCCTGTTGCCTTCTGGGGGCAGAAGAAACGCGGCATTGGTCGCCGGCAGCATGTCCGGCGCGGTCAAATGAAAGAGCACCAGCGGAAAGCGCATGGCCTGTTCCGGCGTGTACTCTTCCGGGCGCATGAAGGTGACAGCGAGATTGGGAATCTGCCCAACGCTTTTCACGACATTGGCGGCGGGGGACACCACGAGGACCGGCACGGTACTCAGCGTGGGGAGTACGGCATACGCGTCATTATCGACCGCGAGTCCATCCTCGACGGCGAAATGAATCCGATAGGTTGACGCCAGGGGAAGGCGCGGAAAAGCCACGGTACTTTTGTTGTTTTTCGGGAGCGGTTGAGTGGCGAGTTGTTGACCAGTGTCAGCATTGAGGATCTCCACCCGGCCCTTCACCCGATCCGTCGGTCCGCGAAGAGCGACCGTGGCTTCAATATCGTCGGGGGCAAAGGGGCTGCGATATAACCGCACGGCGGAGATACTCAGATTCGGACGGGGACTCGCGAGCGTCCGCACGACCAGTGTGCCCACGCCAAGCGGCTTTGCCAGTGGGCGATCCGTGAAAAACACCACGCGCTGAAACCCGTGCTCTTGCACTAACTGCGAGAAAAACGCCGCGAGGACCGTATCCCCCGGATCGGGAGTAGCGGTGACTGTCAGTGAGGCGAGGAGCTGTCGAGGCGAGGGCATCTCGGGAGATGTCGACACTAGCATGGGGATCGGGGCACTGGTAAACAGACTGACGGTTTCTTCGGCTGAGAGCGCGGCGATTTCGTCAGCCGCCTGTCGTTTGGCGAGTGCAAACATGTTGTCTTTTGTGGCCGCCGTCTGGGCCTGCATGCTGGCCGAAGTGTCGATGACAATGGCGACTTTGCCCGCGTACCGGGGCAAAAACGGTCGCGCCGCGGCGATAATCAACAGGAGCAAGAGCAATAGTTGCAAAAAGAAGAGCGGCGTCAGATGCGGTCTGCCCCACAATCGTCGGCGGGCAGTGGCCGGGAGTCCCTGATACAGAAACAACGCGGGCACGATCATGCGCTTGTTCCGTTCCCGCAAGAGATACGGGATGAACAACAGCGGAAGCGCATACAAGAGCTTGAAAGCGAGCGGAGAGAGGAAAGCAAAATCCATAGGGCACAGTCCAAGACAAGTCTAGAACAAGTCGCGGACAAGTCTAGGGCAGGGGTTGGGATTCCCGTTGATTCTCCCATCCTCTAACGCTGCCATACGTAGGGAAAGAAAAATCCGCTCAATCTCCCTCAGCATTGTTTGATGATACCGATGACCAGAGCGAATGGGGTTGAAAAAGAGATGGGGGCAAAAAGAGATATGAAAGCGGGAGCATCGAGACGGGCCTCTGTGCAAGACTCTTATGTTGCCAAGGGGAGGGGATTCTTTACTACGATGACGATTGCCCTGGTGCTTACGGTTAGCGGCACCCAGACGGTCTTCGCCCAGCACACGAAGCCATCCGCGGGTCAAGATCGTGAACTCATCAAGCGGTTGTTGTTACGTATTGAGCAGCTTGAGGAACGTGTCAAAACACTTGAAGGACAGCCGGCAAAACAAGTGTAAGCTCCTCCATCAGCAACAAGTTCCGCGACGCAGGAGACCCCTGAGGCACCACAAGAAACGGCTGCCGTTGAGGAGGAGTCTCCTGGCATGTTTGGCGTGTTAGGAACTCCGGCTTTGCAATTACGCGGCTACGGAGATGTCCAATACCATCTGAGCGACCGGCGTGGCGAGAAAAGCGCTTTTGCGCTTGGGCAACTCGATTTGTTTATCACCTCCCAGTTGTCGGACGATGTCAGCGTGCTCAGTGAATTAGTGCTCGAAGGAGGGGATGATAATACCTTTGGCTTTGAAATTGAGCGGTTGCTCCTCCAGTATGCGCCGAGTGATTATCTCAACATCGGTGTTGGTCGCTATCATACCGCCATCGGGTACTACAACACGGCCTATCATCATGGGACGTGGTTTCAGACCGCGACGGGTCGGCCCTTCCTCTTTGCCTTTGAAGACGAAGATGGAATCTTACCGATCCATAACGTCGGAGTGACGGCCACCGGCCGCGTCCCTTCTGGCAAACTCGGACTGCACTACATTGCCGAAGTGGGGAATGGCCGCCCGTACAGCCCTGGGGAAGAACAAGTCGGCAATATTACCGATAACAACAACGGCAAAGCGGTGAACTTCGGACTCTTTGCCCGTCCAGATTGGGTGCCAGGATTCCAGACGGGTGTGTCCGTGTACCGCGACCGGCTGACGCCGAAAGGCTTGCGTTCCATCGGGCAGACAATTTTTGCTGGTCATGCCGTGTATCAAACCCCGGCGTTTGAATGGTTGAATGAAGAGCTGGTCATCCGTCATGATCCGCGTAGACAGAGCTCGGTTCATACCGCTGGTTTCTACACTCAGCTTTCTCAGCAGTTCGGGAAATTCCGTCCCTACTTCCGCTATCAGTATCTCAATGCTCCAGGGAGCGATCCACTGTTTGGCCAAGACGTTGGCCGACGGCATGGTCCCACACTTGGGCTTCGGTACGAGCTCACGGATTTTGCGGCACTGAAGATTCAGTATGATCACACTGCGCGCCGTGCTCGTCGCTCACTCAATGAGATGACACTCCAAGCCGCGTTTGCGTTTTAGGGGATATGGGAGGTGTGTATGTGGTGTCGTTACGTGACCTTCGCGATAGCGGTCAATGTGGGGCTGGTGTCTGTCGGGTGGGCCCAGGGGCTAGAGCAGCAGCTCGTCATCGTCGTGAATAAGGCTAACCCGGTTGAGAATCTTCCTCTCGCGGATTTGCGCAAAATCTTTCTCGGCGAACAGAGGCATTGGGAGAATGGCGAGAAGATTACTGTGGTGATGCGCAACCCAGGACAGTCGGAACGCATTGCGATGTTGCAGCACGTTTACAAGATGAGTGAAACCGACTTTGCACGGTACTTCTTAAAGGCGACGTTTACTGGGATGGTCTCATCAGCGCCGAAAGTGTTCGCCACCCCAGTTGGGGTACGCAAGTTTGTCAGGACTCTTCCTGGTGCCATCGGGTATCTGCGTGCGAGTGAGCTGGATCAATCCGTCAAACCTGTCCGAGTCGATGGCCATTTGCCTGGCGAGGCGGGCTATCCTCTGCCCTTGCTCAGTACGTCGGGAGCTAATGAATTTTGATCCCCAAGTCCAGTAATGATGTGCGAACAAAATCCCCCCTGCCCCCCTTTTCCAAAGGGGGGAATCCGGAAAGCCCCCTTTGGAAAAGGGGGCCGCGCGGAGCGCGAGGTAGTGCGGCGCGGAATTTACCAGATGAATGACATAACGCGCACTCGTCATTTTCTCTCGGCGATCAGAGACCTCAAGATCAAGACGGCCCCCAAGATGATTGCCACTTCCTCCGGGATGCGTGCGTTCGTGTCGAACATGCCCGGGGCGATTGGCTACGTCCGTGCTGATGAGCTGGACGGTTCGGTCAAACCCGTACGCGTAGATGGCCGTTTGCCCAGCGAGCCGGGATACGAACTGATTCTTCAAGAGTAAGCGACGGACACCCACTATGAACAAGCCGAGCTTGAAAAACCTCCCGATTGCAACGAAATTGCTGCTCCTTGGCATTGTGGGGCTTTGTACCTTAAGCGTTGTCGGGGTCACGGGATATCGCAGTATCCTGCATCTGAGTGACTACAATGCCCGAAGCCCCGTCTTCTACTCTGCCATCCGTACCATCCTCCAGGTAGATATGATCCATGACGATCTGCATGCGCAGGTTTGGCGGGCGGTCTTTCTCAGCGAACATCCAGACAAAGGGACAATACAAGAGATCGGGGGGGGGGAATTGAGGAGGCGGTGGGGACCTTCGAGACATATCTTGATGATTTCCAGGCGCTTGCGGTCAGCGATGAGACGAAGAAGGCGATCCAGGCGTTGCGTCCTGACCTTGAGGCGTACATGCAGAACGCGCAGAATCTCGTCACCCTTGCGCTCCGTGGTCAGTCCGTCGTTGTGGTGGCGAAACTCCCTGAGTTCGAGGCGCAATTTCAGCAACTCGCGAATAGCTTCGTGCTGACTGAGAGTCTCATTGAGGCGGAAGCGGTGCAGGCGCGAACGCTCGGTGAGCAAGCAAGTTACCAGGCGAAACGCACGGCTCCGCGTGTAGCGATTGTCGCGATATTCTTAGTGACCATACTGGGATGGTGGATTGCACGTTCGAGTACTCAGCCGCTGGCGCAGCTTACGACCGCGGCAGCGAAGATCGCGCGGGGAGACATCAATCAACGAGTGGACTATCAGGCCGCTGATGAAACCGGCGTGTTGGCAGCGGCCTTTCGTGAATTGATTGTGTATATACGCGGCATTGCCGTTGCCGCGGATGACATTAGTAAAGGGAATCTCGCGGTACAGGTCGTGCCGCGATCAGAGCACGATGTACTCTCGCGCAGCTTCGGAACCATGGTGGAGAACTCGCACGACATGATCGGCAAGATGCAAGAGGCAGCACAGGTCTTAGCCTCGTCGATAGCGCGGATTCTGGCCTCGACGTCGCAACTTGCTACCAGCACGCATGAAACGGCGACGTCGGTGAGTCAAACCGCTACCACGGTCGAGGAAGTGAAACAAACGGCTTCTGTTGCGAGTCGCAAAGCGCAAGACGTGTCAGACGCTGGGCAGAAAACCGTACAAATCTCCCAGAGTGGTGCGCAGTCAGTCGAAGAGGCCGTTGCTGGGATGGACCACATGCGGACGCAAATGGCGTCCATCGCTGGCAGTGTTACGAAACTGGAGGAACACACCCAAACCATCGGAGAAATCGTGGCCATGGTGAACGATCTGGCGGAGCAGTCGAACTTGCTGGCGATCAACGCCGCCATCGAAGCGGCCAAAGCTGGAACCGCCGGGAAAGGGTTTGGGGTAGTCGCACAGGAAGTGAAGAGCTTGGCGGAACGCTCCAAGCGCGCCACCGCACAGGTCCAAACCCTCTTGACCGATATTCGGAGGGCCGCGAGTACCACGACCCACGTCACCGAACAGGGGACGCAGTCGGCGGAAACTGGGGTGCAACAGTCCCTGCGGGCCGGAGAGTCGATTCGGGCACTGACGAAAACCATTGAGGATTCCGCACAGGCAGTGACCCAGATTGCGACCTCAAGCCAACAACAACTGATGGGTATGGATCAAGTCGCCGTCGCTATCGGCAATATCAAGCAGGCCAGCCTGCAAAACGTTTACGGCATTCAACAAGTAGAAAAGGCGGCGAAGGACATGCAAGAGGTCGGGCAGATACTCCGCACTTTGGTCGAGCAGTACAAGCTGGCGAAGAATGGCGTCACCGTCTAGCGATAGGTTTCCTCAACGGGACGTTCCGCATGAGGCACGCTCAGCCCGGGCGGAGGTAGGCTAGCAATGAGCGCAGCGAATTCCAGCCTGGGGGCGGGACACGCTGCGCGGGGATTCCCGTTGGTCATCCCAGCCTACCTTACTTTGTACGGTGAGCCTGAAGATTCATCGTCGAGCGGAGGCAAGGCACGGTATGTGACGAAGTGTACGAATCTTCCGTGGTTCGATTGAGGCCGCTATTTCCGAGCAGACCGGAATCTCGTTCAGCCGCCAGTGGCATCTGCCGCACTGGCCCACGGCTCCCACACGGCCAGTCAAGATACAAGATAAGGGACACTGCACGATATGATAAAATTTTTCTCGTGGATCGCTGTCGCGGGACTGTTGATTCTTAACCTCGGGACACCAGTCATGGCTGGTGACGATGACGATGACGATGACGATGACGATGACGATGACGATGATGACAAGGGACCTGCTCAGGGGCACAGTTCCACCCAACTTGCCGCGGCACCCGTAGACAAAGACGATGATGCCGATGACAAGAAGGGATATATCCAACCGCTGCAAGAGGTGTTTCAGGCCGAGACGGTCTACCCCCAGGAAGCAGGTGAAATGCAGTTGACGCTGGCTCCTGAGTTTCGCAACGAGAAAGAGCGCGACACCTTCCACCTGCTGGCTAGCGTCGAATATGGTCTGACGGACGCCTGGCAGGTTGGGTTCGAGTGGGACTCGTTTGTCCATCAGTCACCAGGGAAAGACAACATCAGTGATGTCAGCCTGAGCACGAAGTACGCTTTTATGAACATTGGCGGGACGAACCTCCATGCCGCCCTTCAGTTTGAGATCGGCTTGCCCGTGGGCGATGTCGATGACGAATTGACCGAGGGGTTTATGGAATATGAACCCTCGCTCATCGTCGCTCACGATTTCCCCAATTTCCACAATGTCCAACTCTTCACCCAAATGGGTGTCGGTCTTGTGGACCGGATCAAAACGCCCGATGATAAGGATGAGAAAGAACCTGCCGCCCATGAATTCTTCTGGAGTAGTGGCCTCTTCATTCCTTTCCGCTGGGGCATCGTGACAGCGGAACTCACCTGGACGACCAACGAGTGGAATAACCACGGGGAAGAAGAGCAACTGTACTACACGCCCGGGTTCGTCAAGACATTTCCGGGAGGATGGGAGTTTGGAGTCGGGGTTCCAGTTGGGCTTACCAGCCGTTCTGATGACGTGCGGGTGATTGGGCATCTGATTTACGAGTTCTAACTGAGGGGAGAACGACCATGACCATTCGCACGAAATTAATTGTCGCCCTTGTCGCGTTTGTGGTGTTGTTGGTTTTTGGCAACATCATCAATCGCCGAGCTATCAGCCATGTTCATGAGCAGGTGAAGCATCTCACATCTATTAGTTTTCCTCTCAGCACGCTCTTGGGTGAAATCAGAGCTGTCGGCTATCGCATGCATGCCGAAGCGCTCAGTTCCGCACTGGAAGGCAAAGAAGACGGTGATGACAAGCCGAGCCGGAAAGCGGAGACGGCCCAGCCCAAGGGGAAGGGAGCAGCAGATGATGACGATGATGACCGTAAGGCGAAACCGGCCCAGCCGCAAAAGCAGGCCACGGGAGCAGATGAAGATGAGCGCCGTGAGGGAAACGAAGCAGAGTCGAAAAGTGCTGGGAAGGCAAGTGACCACGCAGCAGACGCCGGTAGTGGAAAGTCGCAATTTCTTGCGGCTAAAGCCAAGCTGCCTGAACTGCTGAGCCAGTACGTCGCTGGCGTGGAAGCAGATGGACAGGCACTCGCGACAGCACTGAAAGAAGCGGCGGAGAAATTGTCTCGCACGTCGGAAGCCTTCATCACCGCGAAGAGACAAAGGGACGAGAACCGCGAAGCGGCGGAAGCGAAGTTGGAAGAAGCCGAGGGGGCATTCGATGAAGCCATTGCCGAAGCCCTTGAGCACGAGAAGGAAGAACTCGTCGAGGCCTCCGCACGTACAACTCAGACCGTCCAGCGGGCAGCAACCGTCTCGTTCTCGGTGATCGGTGTCACGCTTGCGCTTGTGATGTTGCTGGTGTTCTTCTTTTCTCGTGTGGTAGCGCGTCCACTGGTGTACCTGACCGAGGCGGCGGTGGAGATTGGTAAAGGCAATTTCTCCACCCAGATCACCAGTATCTCTACTGACGAGATTGGGGTGTTGGCGACCGCCTTCACTCAGATGCAGTCACAATTGCAGCAGAAGACGCAAGAGAACGAGGGCCAGACCGCTGAACTGCGGGAGCAAGCGCAGCAAGTAGCCAAGGGAGTGGCAACACTGACCGCGGCGACGAACGACATTATGGCCTCAGTGTCCCAGGTGGTGGCCGCCTCGAGCGAAACGGCGGTCTCTGTGACGCAAACGGCGTCCACGGTCGAAGAAGTGAAACAGACAGCATACGTCTCGTCGCGTAAGGCACAGGAAGTCTCCGACGAGAGCCGGAAAACGGCGCGAATTTCCCAGGACGGCCAAAAGGCGGTCGAACAGGCCATGGTGGGCATGACGCGCGTGCGCGAGCAAATAGAATCCATTGCCGACAGTGTGATTAAGCTAGGAGAACAGAGCCAGACGATTGGGAATATCATTGCGACGGTGAATGAGATTGCCGAGCAGTCGAATCTGCTGGCGGTCAATGCGGCGATTGAGGCGGCCAACGCGGGCGATGCCGGGAAGGGGTTTTCGGTCGTAGCCCAGGAAGTCAAACGGTTGGCCGAACAATCAAAACGCTCGACCGCGCAAGTGCGCACGATTCTTAACGAGATTCAGAAGGCCGCGCAGACCGCGGTGTTGGTGACCGAACAGGGAACACGGTCGGCTGAGGCGGGGGCAAAACAAGCAATCGAGGCGGGCGAATCCATTCAGACCTTGACGAAGAGCGTGACGGATTCCTCACTAGCAGTCACGCAGATCGCGGCGTCGAGCCAGCAGCAAGTGATCGGGATGGATCAAGTGGGGAGAGCGATTGAGAACATTAAGAAAGCGGCGCTGCAGAATCTGGAGGGCATACGGCAGATTGAGACAGCCGCGAAGAGCCTCCAGCAGGTCGGAGTGACGCTGCAAGTGTTAGTCGATCGTGATCTCCACACTCGTAGGTCAGTCTCGGAAAGTCTCAAACAAGTCTAGTACAGTGTCACGATCATTTTGTCTGTTCATGTGCATTTAGCGGAGAGACGGCGGCAACGTCATTCCCGCGCAGGCGGGAATCCAGTACTCCCGCAGTCCACGAGGCTCTGCGCCTGGGTGCCCGCCTGCGCGGGCACGACGGACCAGAAAACCCAAGCGCAGAGAAAACCTGCGAAAATCGCGAACCACGAGAAAAACCTGGTGAGAAAATGTCCGCCCTCATTTTCATCTTCATCCGTAAGGGTGAAGCCTCGCTTCATAACGCTTACCCTGAAAAGGCGCTTCGCGCGGGAGGATTCGCGGCACTGAGCCAATGTCGTGTGGTTCGATTTAGACTTGCCCCAAAAAGGCTGGCAACTCGCGGAGGACAAAAGTTGAGACCTCCTGGCTGGTGGTGAACAGGGCATGTCGCACTCCGGTCTGGTGACAGGAGCTGCGCAACGCTCGGTTATGCACCTCCAGGCGACGCTGATAGGCTTCCTTTGCCGAAGCGTCAAAGCGAACCAGCGCGGCTTCCCCACTCTCACTATCAACCATACGCGCCCCCGCGGAGAGCAGCGGGGGATCAACGTCTTCCTTCCCCAGGACCTGAAGGAGCGCGATATCAAAATTCGCGGCGTGTAAGAGGTTGAGTCCGGCCTGGTACACTGGCGCGGGAAAGAGAAAATCGGAAATCCAAATCGCTTTCCCAGGCCGGTGGAGCGTCCGTAGATGCTGGGCGAGCGCGGTGGGCGTTTCGACGTGTCCCGTGGGGCGATGGGGAGCGAGAAAGGTCGCGAGATCAAACAGGCGCTGTCGTCCGCGAAAAAAAGGGGTGGCCAATTGGCGCGCACTACTGCCCAGCAGATGGAGCTTGACCGCGTCGTCATTCGCCAAGACGACATATGCTATCGCCAACGCCAAGTCGCGCGCCGATTCATATTTGTTGTTACCGGTGGGATGCTCCATCGAGGCGCTGAGATCAAGGAACAGATAGGTATACAGGTCTTCCTCTTCTTGAAAGAGTTTGATGTAGAGCCGGTCGGTCCGGCTATACAACTTCCAGTCGATATACCGAGGATCGTCCCCCATTGTGTAAGGACGGAAGTCGGCGAATTCCAAGCCATTGCCACGCCGCAGTGAGCGATGTCCCCCAGGACGACTGCCGAGAAACTGACGCTTGGTGCGGACCCGCAACGTTTCGAGACGGGCCAAGAATTGTGGGGTGAACAGGGACGGCAGTGCCGTTTTTTTCTCTGCCATGAGACGATCACGAGAGGGAGACGAACGCGCTGAGGGTTCCTGGCGCCAAGCACCGATGGGTCATCCACCGGGCGGCGTGCGGATCATCCTCTTCATAGTGTGGGAGAAGCGCAAGCGCCTGGGGCGAGAGCTCGGATGCCCGAGTCACCTCGTCAGTGGACAGCACCGCGAAGGCGCGCGCGATCCACGGGACCGCACCGGCCAGGATCCGTTGCCGGCGTGGTTGCCGATTGAACCAATCTTCGAGTCTCGGTCGCACCTTGGCGATGGCTCGTATGAGCCAATCCATTTCCGTGAAGGGAAGCACCTGCGGGGAGCCGGAATCATTGCTGAGAAAGGCAATCTCACGGATGGCTGCTGTATAGGTTGTGGGATTGGTACGCAAGGCGCTTTGGTCACTAAATTCGAACGTGTGAAAATCTTCTGGGTCAAAGGTGAAGGCTAAGGAACAGGTGTGCAAGGGGAGGTCAGTGACGAGGTCACGCCACGGATAGAACATCCCTTTGAGGTCGAAGAGGTCGCGGACGACCAGGACGCGTTCAACGTTCAGTGGATAGGGGCCGGAATCCGCGATGCCAAGCCGCGTCTCGCCATTCAGGAGCAAGAGGTATTCGTCCGTGGTCGTGAGGAATTGTTCCACCCGCCGACGAATACTCGGATCAATCGGGAGCAGCGCGTCGTAAATTCCATGGGTAATCGTAGCTGGGAGAAAGACATTGGTGGCGGCGGCTTCGCTATTATCAAGGTGGCCATCTCCGCGATGCGTAAAGGAGAGCCGACGCCAGAAGTCGAGCACGAGATCAATGTCCGCGGTCCCAGTCCGTGGGGTGATTACACCGAAGTCGATCAGGATTTCCCGCCCCACGAGAAACGAGTAGGCGAACGCCCAGATTGTTAATGGGGACACCGTTGCCCCTAACCGCTTTCCACGTTGGGCAAGCTGTTCGGCGGTGGTGTGCTGGAGTGTTCGTCGGATTGCGTCGGGCAAGGTGAGAAAAATGTGCGTCGCCGCGAGCGTCAAGGCTTGCTGCACGGGGAACCAGTCCGGGACGGGAGCAGTTTCCTGAACGAGTGCCGCCCGAAATTTCAACCCCATGCTCCAGATCAGTTGATTCAGCCGCTCAGTGTCCACCACGCGTCCCCGGTCCTCCTGCATGTCGCTTAGCGTACCAGAGCCGGTTCGGTCAAGGTGTGAAGGGCAAAACCTCTTCTTCCCGTCCGTGTTCGCCAGGTTCTTTTCAGCGTGAACTTGCGAAATTCCCGTATTGTTCCGAAGAATTTTCCCATACGGGACGAAATCTTCTACAGAGTGGCCACTCGCTGGTGGCTACTCGCTATGCCACTCATGTAAAGAACGGGGATACCGTGGAACTCCTGAGGAATCTCCCCATTGGGAAAAAGTTTGCCCTCATTGCGATCACGATTTTTGTTGCCGCCATTTCAGTGGTCATTATCATGGTTCAGGCGCTCACAACCTTGAGTGCAAGTAGCGATTGGGGATGGCAGCGACTTACGGCCGCACAGCAAATCACGCTGGATAGTGTCATCAAACTAGGCGAGCAGAGTCAAACGGTTGGCAACATTATCAACTCGGTGGCCGCGCTTGCCGAGCAGTCCAATTCTGTTGGCGGTCAATGCGGCCATTGAGGCTGCCAATGCTGGGGAGCATGGGAAAGGGTTCGCGGTGGTCGCCCGTGAGGTGAAGAATCTGGCCGAACAATCGACACGGGCGACCACGCAGAGGATTTGGCGGCGCGGCACAGGCGGTGACGCAAATTTCGGCATCCAATCAACAGCAAGTCATTGGCATGGAGCAGATTGCCACGGCTATTGCCAACGTCAAAACAGCAACGGCGCGGAATGCCGTGGGGATGAGGCAGATCCAGAGCGCGACTGAGGATTTACTCGCGGTTGGAAAAACCTTGAAAGTACTCGTCGAGCAGTATCAACTCGGCGACAATGGAGTCCATCCTCCGCCCTCGCATGCGTGAGGAGTGCGCTGTCACTACTCCTCTCTCACCAGGTAGGGCGATTGCATTAAAAGGTGTGTCCAAACACGAGGGGTCGCGAGATAGGCGTCATCCCACCCCGCCTTGAGCCGTTTGTTGTGGAGGTCGAGTTTGGTGCGGGTGTCTTGGCGTAAGCGATTGAGGGCGATATGGCGCACCACGGC
>SHZE01000082.1 GCA_009692435.1 Deltaproteobacteria bacterium
GATGGGTAGCCACGTCTCGCCGATCAGCCGGCCACTGGAATCCAGGGTGAAGCCGATTAGATCGCTAAGCCTGTTTCGCTCCCACGCATATTCCAGGGGTTGACCGTCTCCGAGTTCCCCTGTTGCCTTTGGCCCGAGGATGATTGACCAGAAGCGAATTGCTTCCGGGGTACGAGCGTCATCAACGGTGACTTTTTGCTGTCGGCCACTACCTAGTGTGACAGTGACGTCTGCGCCAACCACTCTGTAGCCGGCCGCCCGGGCCACAACTCGCCAATCAACGCTCAACGTCGGCTTCCTTAGGCAACTCTTTGTTGATCGAGTCGTATTCAGGGTCACCAGGCTGATAAGCGCGCTCGACATCATCAGCAGCATCGGTGACGGCTTGAATCAGGGTGGAGACCCTTGTGGCGTTGACGGACAAGCCATCGAACACGAGGTCGCCTTCAACAGCGACCTCGTAGACATCAATCCGCTCGTTAAGGAGCAGGGACACCCGCACGAAGGGCCGACGGGCAGCCTTCTGCAGTGCATCAGCATCCAATGCTCCACGGGGCACCTCACCAACAGGGCTGATGCAGCGCATGACCGGGAAGCCTCTCAGCGAACGCAGCAGCAGAGTGAAGGGTTGAACTCTCCAGCCGATTCGACGCACGCCTGACAATTGGTTGCTCCGTGCTCCGCCAAGCCAAGTAATGGACAACTCCTGAAGTGCCGCCGGTAATCCGGCGAACTCATCGGCGCGACGCTTGACAGCCGTCGCGTCGGACGAGAGCGGCCGAGTACGCCCTCGCAGCATTTCTGCCGTCACATCGAAAGCACTGACCAGACCCTCGTCGATGGGCAACGCATCCACGGGCGGGAGCAGCATTGCCTCTTTGACATCAATCGCAGCCTCCTCTATTTCGGGCAGTCCAAGGTTCTCGTGCATCAACCTCAAGAACCTATTCAATCGATGCAGGACACGCTGAACCTGGAGGACCTCCACTGTCTCTCGCAGGTGAGGGTAGTAAACTTGAAGCTTCTCGTCGCCCGTTGGGGCCCGACCCGCCGCGGCCAATCGTCGCTCCGTTTGGGAACCAACACGGTCGACGCGGCCCACCCTCTGTTCGAGGGCGGAAGGCATCCAGGCAATCCCATAGTGAAACACGCTGGAGCAGAACGTGTGGAGGTCTTCGCCCTCCTGAAGTAGGTCGGTGGACACTAGCACCAGAGGGTAACCGGGCATCCGAAACTGCCGGACCATCACGGTGTTCACCGACCCGGCCATCCCCCCAACTGGTCGTTGGGATCGGAGAAGCCGCCCATACAGAGTCGGCACTTCGGTCAGAGGTGCTTCGCGGGCTTCTGGAACATTCTGGGTCAGGATGAGTTGAAAGCTAGCGGCCGCAGCCGAGAGTTCCGCGTGACTATTGAACACGCCCCCTGGACCATCAGTTTGCGATTGGAGCAGGTCAAGGAAGTCCGCAGACAAATCACCGCTTCGAACGTCTCTCTTTCGGAGCTCGAGCGTACCCACTCGGTTTGCCACGGCGATGAACAGATCGATGATCGGATGGCCCTTTCGAGCCATGGTCGCCAAGAGAAGACGCCGCAATTCTCGCTCCCGTATCCGTTCTCGAATCGTGCCCGCTGCCGACTCCGGCCATAGCTGGCTTCTAAGGCTCGCCCGTTCCGGCAAGCGCAACGCGGTGAACATTGTTTCCAGGCCGATCCACTCGTCAGGTTCGGGCGCCACCGACCCCAAGCTGTCCAATTTGCGAACAGCCGAACACACCTCTTCAACTAGGGTCTGAGTCTCCAGCCGATGCTCTTCTGACCGCTCTGCCAGTAGCTCCAGAGCCGCACGCTGAAACGCGCGATACGTCACAAGGCGAAGCATCTTCGGCGAACTCGGCAGGTGCTTGAGGACTCGCGCACGAAGGGCCAATCGGAGGGAATCCTCAGGCATGCCGGTGGCTGCAGCGAGAGACCGCAACGCTAATGGTGGAGGCACACCAAGGATCCCAGCGACGTGGTTATCTTCGAAGAAGGTCGCGTAGTCTCCACTGACTTGGTCGAACCGGTCGGCAAGCCGCGCACCGCTCACGATGTCACCTGGGCCCTCGCCTCGGAAGAACCAGGAGAAGAAACTATCGCAATTGCTGGTCTCGCGCGCGCCCTCATTTCGATGGTGCTGGGGCAATGCATCGTTCACCGCTCTCCGAGCATGGCGCTCCTGATCTCGCTGGACCCGGTAATTGTCGAACTGAAGATTGAGTTCGGCCATCACCTTCGGCGACCGAATCTCTGAGCGCAATCTGTCAAACAGCAGGTCGTCGTATCGCTCTTCCAGCTTGCGCTGAAGCTCATCGACGGAAGCCACCCGCCGAACAAACACGAGCGACTTGTTACCGCTCGCGAAAGCCTTTGCTAACTGGTCGACCAGGGCATCCATCTTCGGATGGGGCAGCGTCTTGCCAAACTTGCGATGATAGTCGCGGGCGATCAGATTTACAGAGTCGATATCCAACCCTTCCCGGTCGTCGACATCTCGCGAAGCACTGGGATGGGTGTAGAAGAGCCGATCCGGGTCGCTGCCTTCGTCACCAGCGTTGGCACCAGGGGATGGTTGATGCTTGCGCACTCGAGCGGTTTCCGCAAAGCTCTCAAAGCTGGCGAGCAAGCCAACTTGAAACGAGTGTCTGTGCTCTGAGCGACCCAGCACCTCGGAGACCTTCTTCTGGACCAACGCAACCGTCAGCTTCTGGCGATCATCAGGAATGGCCATCGGCTCGTCGTGTGCAGTCGCACCGCCTTTTCGCCACTCGCGCCGGTACTGGTTCTTCGTCAGGGCCTCTTCGCCGGCCTTGAGCCTTCCCACCCGCCGTATCAGCAGGCCTTGTGCAATCTCTCGGCGCTCCTCGTCAGACACCGAACTGTCAGCAAGGCGCTTCCAACGGCTGCCATGACCTAACAGGTCAAGTTGGTTCCAGAGCTGGACAAAGTCATGCTCAATTGGCGTGGCGCTAAGGAAGAGCACCCGTTCGGCCTTCAGGCCATAGCCCCGAAAGCCATCGGCTATTGCTGCCTCTCTCTCCCGCCCTCCCAGGGCACATCCGACAACGACGTTGCGGGTCGCGCCCTTCAATCGCCAGCCTGCTTTGAGGTTGTGGCCTTCATCGACGATGACGAGATCGAACTTCGGCAATGCGCAGTTAACGGCGCGGGCGAAGTTGCGTTTGTAGTCTTCTTTGTTGCGCCGGCTCAGCAGATCGCTGTCTAGCCAGGGCAGCGCCGCGAGCAGTTCTCTACGTGGTTTCTCCGCGCCTTCTTCTGAGGCCGACACTGGCAAGCTAAAGCTCGTGAGGCGGGCAAAGAAGTCACGGTCGTGGTCGCGAGAAGCCTTCGATACCAAGTCCGCCAGAGTGGCTGCTTTCACGAGAGCACGCGCCGGTTCGCCACCGATCCCCTTTACGCGAAGGTCTTCGACACAAACGATGCGGCGCACACAATTTCGCCATTCGCGAATCCACTTGTCCTGAATATTCTCTCTCGGCGCGACAACCAACACTCGGAATCCTGGGTCGAAGTGCCGAAAGAGCGCTACCACTCCAAGGGCAACATACGTCTTGCCCATGCCAACTTCGTCGGCGAGATAAGCGACGTTCTGCCTCGTAAGCAAGTTGTGCAGGGCAACCGCACCTTCAAGCTGCTCTTCAGCCACTTGCGGCCCAATGATTCCTCCAGCACTGCCCCCGGTGAAATCCAGTAATTGGCGTGCGGTGGTGATTGATAGAGCTTCAGCCACGTTCCGACCTCTGCGACGACGGCGCTCGTCGAAGAAATTGCCCTTCGAACCAATCAAGGAACGCCACATGATCACGGCCGACTGTCAACTGAGCGCGAATCTCCTCGGTGGCCTCAGTCAATCTAGTGAGCTCTCCCATGTCCCTGGTGTGCTGGCTCACAAAGTCACCCTGCGAGCGTTTGAGCCACCGCACTAGCTGACGGGCAGATAGCACCATCAGGTAACGGCTCACGGCATCGAGCTTCTCGTCTTCGTTCGCAAGCACACGATGCAGCAGTCGCGGAAGGGAATCGTGGCGTTCCCCAAACAATAAGTAGTCGGCCTGCTTATCCTGTCCAGCAGCCAAGCTCTCTTCGACGCGCTCACGGAGCATCTCGAACCCGTGAAATATCCCCGCGTATGTCTCGAACATCGACGTCGCGCTCTGGCGTTCAAGAAGGTCAAGTCCTTCTTGACTCAGAGAGGCCGCGTCCAGCCCTCCCATTCGCTCCTCAAGATACTGAACGCGTTGCTCAACCGTCAGCCTCGCCCAATAGGCCAGAATTTCTGTAGGCGACAACGAGAGAAGAATGCTCGGCTTGCGAGCCATTCCCTCCTCCTGCACCAGGATCGTGCCGGAGTTGCCGTCGCTCAGTCGAACAGTGAGCAGAGCGGAACTCACTAAGACTGATTCAAGTGCAACGGTTTCCGGCTCTGACAAGGCTTTCCACTGCCGGGGAGGCAGCGAGTCACACGACAGGACCTCAGCGCCCTTTAGAGCAACCTGCAATGTAGGTGACGTGGTGTCAGCATCCCAAAGCAGCCTGGCTGTTCGAGGCTTTTCCCAATTGAACTTCACCTGAAGAGGCACGACCGCGTCGTCCTGCGGCATGGAGGATTCGAGAGCGGGGTCACAGACATCAAATGCCTTCGGGCGCTTCTCGTCTGTTTCGAGCCATGTCTCCAAGCGTGCGCCAGCTTCCACCTCGACGAAGTAGGATGCCTCGAAATTTCCACCCTTGCCAGTGGCGGCCGTGGTCAGATTGTGCGACCCTACGACTAGCGACTCGTACGCAGTCGCTCGATCCGTGAAGCGATACACCTTGGCATGCACGCTCCTCGCTTTGGCGTGTTTGTCCTTACCAATCCTAAGCAGCGTGTCTTCGCCCTTGAATTGCGCCCAGTTTGCGCCGGTGATGGTGCTGACGTCCTCATAGACCGACGCCGAACATGCGACTGATCCGTCAGAGTTTCTCGGCAAGTATACGAACGCGCGTTTGGGCTTGAGGACGGTCACTAGTTGCCGAAGCGGCGAGGCATTGTGTTCGTCAAAGAAGGGCGAGATCACCTCAAGCGTTGCTCCTCTCAAGGCGTCGCCCCTGATCTCGTCCAGAAAAGGGGCAAGCGGCCTCGTACCAGCAACAATTCGTGGCCGGAGGCGACCGTTGAGAGTAGCGTGCTCGACCCTGTCGAGGGCTCCAACAAAGCTGAGGACCGCGTCCAGAGCGCGGTGATCGGCATCGGCGGCTCCCCCGATTCCTCGGATGCCTTTGAGCAGATCAATGAGGTCCTGTCGATAGCTGCAACGCTGGCCTTCTTCGGCGATCTCGAAGTGCGCGCATTCAAGGAGAGACCACCATCCGGTCTTCGTTATGTTCGCCGAAAGGATGCCGCAGATCAGTGAGGCCTCGCCATCAACGTCGGCGGGACCGCTAGGCTTGGTCAGCAGCAGGATTACCTTGGGATGGAATACTCCGGTGCGGAGATGAACTGGAAGATATCGAATGTCGAGACGCGCCGCTCCATCACCACGGAGCCCGCCCCTATCGTAATAGACGGCGAGCGGGCCGATTGTCGACCGGAGCAATTCTTCGAGCTGCAGCATGCGAAGCTTCGGTTCCGCGCTGACCATTTCGTCTGAGAGAAGCGAGACAATCTCCTCCTCGAAGAACTGGGGTTCGAACGTGTAGGTCGTGAACACGCCGGCGGTAACTCGTCTGCCCGACAATAGCTTTCGAAGGGTGTCGGACAACACCTGGCGTGGGATCGGCATGATCTACGCGGCCCGAAGCTCGTCGGCGATCAGCTTCAGGGGATCGAGATAGAAGCCGTTTCGCCAAACTGCCGCCAATGTCTTCGCAGGCGAGAGACCGTCGAGACCCTCGTCTCTGAATCGCACATCTAAACGACCATCAGACACAATCACCCACGGCGATGCTCCGCCCCGGCTTCGCATCACGAACTCGTTGTGGGCGAGACACAGCGATACCGCAGAGTGAAAATCTCCAGCCCGGAATGCCGAGGCTAAGTCGGCAAACCTCGTCGCAGCCAATGCGTCTCCGTAGACCTCGCCGATCGCGCCACTTAGTTCAGTGATGGCCTTAGGCTCGACGTGCGTTAGCCCCTTGCCCCAGGTGTCCCGGAGTTCCCCCGTAACAGCGGACACCTTTGCGCCATCCCTCGACTGGAGATAGCCAAACAAGTCTGCCAGCGGCACAAGAAGAGCTTCCAACTCGCGAATGCTCTGAAGGTGCTCCGCCAATTGAGAGTTTCCGCGCCGACGAGCCTGCTTAATCAACTCGCCTAGGTGCTTGAGACAGAAGTCGTCGGCTGCTGGCAGGTGTTCTTCAACCATCGTGGCGAAGGTCTCCTGCCATTCGCAACTCCCTGCCTTTCCGAGGACCAAGTAAGAGCGGTAGAACTCGCGGTCGGCATCTGAAACAGCTGGCGCCAATGCCTTGGCGAGCGCCGACAAAAGGCCGCTGTCCTTGCCGTCGGGTTCGATGTCGGTGTGCTCACGCCTCAGAATCTCTCCGATGCGCTTTTCTGCATCCGGTTTGGCTTTTCGCAGCACGCGAAGAACATGACTCTCGACAAACTCCCTCGCCAACGGGGTCAAACAAAGGGCGTCCTGGGCAATCAGACCCGACGCTCGAGAGGGCATCGTGTAGAGACCCCAAAGTCCGTAGGTCTTCTGATTCGACAGGATTTGGCCGGAACTATCTGCGGCGATGCGAATGGTGCCTTGCTCCGCAAGACGGCGCCTAACTTCGTTGATGCCCCTCAGGTTGCCATCCCCGTTGACATGCCACCGGGCATAGCCGGTGAGCTGCTCGAACTTCAGAAACGCGCCAAGGCGAAGGGCTTCGGCGTCTCGGCCGGCCGGCACAAACTCCTCGGCGAAGTAGTACCCCAGCAGCATTGCCGTGAAACTGCGAACTGAAGTGGTCGCAGTTGTCAGGTTGCCAACCACTCGGCGGCCAAGCTTGCCCCACAGAGGCACCAGCCCTAGTGGGTCTCTCGAGCCGCGAATGTTGAGCCGTGCTTCATCGACGGCGGTCAGGAAGGGAGAGCCGATCATTGCTGTTGCGGGTATTCTATGTCGGCAATTGAGACAGCGCGGGTAACGGTCGGTCGGCGCATCAACGAAGTCGTTGAAGATCTAACTGGCCGGATGGCCAACTATCGCAGACGGACCTGATGCCAGGCGCTGGGTAGCCCTCGGGAGGACACCGACTTGCCGGATCCATCTGCCTGGTACCACAGCTCGAGAGCAGCCTTTCTGGCGACGCCAAGAGAGCAAATCGCAAACCAGTTAGCCGGACGTGCCGCCAAGGAAAGTCTCGAGATCGAAGCACACCAGAGCGAAGAGTGGGAGCGAAGCGTCGGGCTTCTACAGAAGAGCTTGGATGAACGCATTCCGATCTTGCAGAGAGCGCTCGCATCCCCAGGCGGCGAGGCTATCCGGGATGTCGTTCTTGAGTATGACTTTCGTCGGCGCGGCCTTCGAATGGACTGTCTGTTGCTGGGAGACGGCGTTCTCTTTCTTGTCGAGTTCAAGCGCTCGAAACTCGGACGCGCTGATCGCGATCAGGTGATGAACTACGCCGTCAACTTGCTCGAGTTCCACCGCGCTACTCAAGAATGGTGTGAGTCCGGCAAGGCAATCCTGGTGCCAGTGCTGGCACTTACAGAGGGCCGATTGAAAGTGCCAGCTAGTTGGCCCGGCATGGCTGGCCACAGTTGGCCGGACTTGGCCCACAAGCCTTTAGAGTGCGACGCCGAGACCCTAGGTGAAGCACTCA
>SHZE01000083.1 GCA_009692435.1 Deltaproteobacteria bacterium
CCACGGCATAAGCTGCCGCAAAGGCGGGCAACAACTGCGTAAACTCTTCCTGTGTCAGGCCAGTCGCGGCCAGAAACTCTCGCGGACGCTCTTGTAACGTCAAATAGGTTAACATCCCACCAGTAGACACTATCCCCGATAATGTCTAACTACTTGATTGAGCACTCCGCGGGCAGCGGCAAGAGCAATACCATCGGCTGGCTCGCGCATCGCTTAGCCTCGTTGCACAACGAACAGGACCTGCGGGTCTTCGACAGTGTGATTGTCGTGACTGACCGACTCGTGCTCGACCAGCAATTGCAGGACACCATCTATCAGTTCGAGCATCGCCAAGGCGTGGTACAGAAGATTGACGAAAACTCTCGACAGCTCGCGGAGGCACTCGAAAGTGGCGTGCCGATCATTATCACCACACAGCAAAAGTTCCCATTCGTGTCGCGGCAGTTGTTGAAACTCGCCGAAGAGCGCGGGGAGAAAGGAACCGAGGTTCTGCCTACTCACCGTTACGCGGTCATCATTGACGAGGCTCACAGCTCACAATCTGGCGAAGCATCAACCGAGTTGAAAGGTGTATGAGGCGGTGAAGACCTGCGGAAGGAAGCACGGCAACGCGCGGCGGAGGAAGGTCTGGAAGACATGACGCCGCTGTTTCGCAGTATGGCGAAACGCGGACGCCAAGCGAACTTAAGCTTTTTTGCCTTTACCGCGACGCCCAAGCACAAGACACTGGCGGTATTCGGTCGCAACGGTCAGCCTTTTCATCGCTACACCATGCGCCAGGCGATTGAAGAAGGGTTCATCATGGATGTGTTGCGGCACTATACGACCTACGCCACCTACTTCAGACTCCTCAAAGCGTGCGAAGATGATCCCAATGTCGAACGAAAGAAAGCGGCCAAGGCACTGGCCCGGTTTCTCCGCTTGCATCCGCACAATATCGCCCAAAAGACCGAAATCATGGTCGAGCACTTCAACGCGGTCACACGCCACAAGATGGGCGGCAAAGCCAAGGCGATGGTGGTGACCGGCTCACGGCTGGAAGCAGTGCGCTACAAGGAAAGTTTTGACGACTACATCAAAGAGCAGGGCTATCCGATCAAGACGCTGGTCGCGTTTTCAGGAACGGTTATCGACGACAAAATTCCCGACAAAACCTACACCGAAGAGGGGATGAACAACGGCGTCAAGGAAAAGGAGTTGCCGGAAAAATTCGCGACTCCAGAATACCGTGTGTTGCTCGTCGCTGAAAAATACCAAACTGGATTCGATCAGCCATTTTTACACACCATGTATGTGGACAAACGATTTGCGGGGATTCAGGCAGTGCAGACGCTTTCGCGCTTGAATCGGATGCACCCACTGAAAGAAGACACTTTCGTCCTCGACTTCGTCAACGACCGACAGGAAATTCAAGATGCCTTCAAGCAATTCTACGAAGGCGCGGAGATGGGAGAGGAGGTTGATCCGGCTCGCATGTATCACATCAAAGCGGCCCTCGACGGAACCGGGGGGTATCTCGCGGAGGAGGTCCAGCGTTTCTGCGCAATCTTCTTTAAGCCTAAAGAGCGGCAAAGCCCTGCGGACCATCAAGCGATGAACGCGGTACTCGACCCGGCAGTGGATCGCTTCCAGGCGTTGCAAGAGAACGACGAAGAAGAAGCCGAACTCTGGCGTGATAAGCTGCAAGCGTTTCGCAATTTGTATGCGTTCCTCAGCCAGATCATTCCCTATCAGGATTCCGATCTCGAACGGCTCTACGCCTTTCTTCGTCATTTATCGGCGAAGTTGCCGAAACGGAACAGTGGTCCGCGTTATAATTTTGATGATGAGGTGCGACTGGAGTATTACCGCTTACAGAAGATGAGCGAGGGGTCCATCAGTCTCAAAGAAGGAAGCGCGAGACCGCTTGATGGACCGACCGAGGTGGGGAGTGGATTGGTGCGAGAGGAAGTCGTGCGGTTTTCGCGATTGATTGATGTCGTCAACCAACGATTCGGAACGGACTTCACCGAGGCGGATCAGCTCTTCTTCGATCAAATCATGGAAGCCGCGTTGGCGGATGCCGGTCTGCAACAAGCGGCACGGGTTAATCCTGTGGATAAATTCGCGCTGGTGTTCACTCATTTGCTCGATACCCTCTTTGTCGAGCGGATGGAGCAGAATGAAGAAATCTTTGCCCGTTTTATGAATGAAGAAGCCTTCCGCAAGGTGATCGGCGCGCGGATGGCGTCGGAGGTGTATCAAAAGCTCCAGAAGGGAAGTGGAAGTTTTCAAGGCAGCTCTCTTTGATCCCCCTACTCGCACCCTCCTCCAGCCGGGAGAAGGAATCTTTGCGCATACGGTTCACGTTGCCCGCGAATCCACCACCGGCAACACCACCCGAAAACAACTGCCTTGTCCCTCGCTACTTTGGACCGCCAGGTGCCCATGATGCAGCAGAACAATTGACCGCGCTAAGGCGAGGCCCAGGCCCGTCCCGCCGCGACTGCGGGCGGGATCACTGCGATAGAATCGGTCAAAGATGCGGGCTTGCTCTTCCGAGGGAATCCCCGGTCCAGTGTCTCTCACTTCGAGTGTTGCTTCCTGACCGTTCCGTTGCAGAGAAACTTCAACGGTCCCCCCACTCGGAGTGTATTTGATGGCATTCTCTCCGAGGTTGAACAGCAGACGAAACAGCATCGACGCATTGCCTGCCACCCATGCCGGTGTTGTCGCGGCGACGGTGAATGTCACGCCCGTGGCCTCGGCCAACGCTTGAAGCGAGGGCGCGACATCCGTCACGACCTCCGCTACGTTGACTGGCGTTGTGCCGACTTCCATGTTGCCGCTGTCCGAACGGGCCAGAAACAACAGGTCCTGCACCAGCGTGCTCAACCGATCCACTTCTTCCAGGCAACTCGCCAGCACACGGCGATATTCATCCTCCGATCGTGACGCGCGCAGGGCCACTTCAATCTCGCCTTTCAGAATGGTCAGCGGCGTCCGTAATTCATGCGCCGCGTCGGCGCTGAAATGCCGCACCGCCGCGAACGAACTTTCCAGGCGCATCAGCATGTCATTCAAGACGCTGGCGAGTCGTCCTAACTCGTCGTTACTGCCCCCGGTCGCGATTCGTTGGGATAAATCCTCGGCCTCGATTTTTCGCGCGGTGTCCACCATGCGGTCCACTGGAGCCAAGGTGCGACCCGCGAGAAACCATCCTCCGGCGGCGACTCCCCCTAACGCCAGCGGAGCCAGGGTTAACAAGATAAGTAAGAATCGCGACCGTGCCGTCTCGGCGCTTTCGAGCGGCATGGCGACTTGCACGAGATGAATGATGCGCCCACGTTCGATGACTGGCGACGTCAACATACGGATGGAGAAATCGGTCACCCCCCGCATCGGCAGGGTCTGATAGGTTTCTCGCCCCTGCTCGGCGTTGCGGAGAGCTTCCACGCTGAGTGGCAGGTGGAGCCGACTGCGCGAGGCGACACGCGGGTCAGGACGACCAAAGGGATCAAGCAAACTGAAAAAGCGCTCGGTGAGACCAGGAGGCAGCATTGAGTCGAGCAGGTCATCGAACGGCGTGCCAAACGAAGCCTCCCGCCGTGAGGATTCGGCGATGGCTTGCGCGACGGACTTGAGGGACGCATCAATGTTGTCGCGTAAGCCGCGATCCAACAGCACCAACGCACCGATCCCCAAGACCGCCAGCATCCCAGAGAAGAAAGCGGTGTACCACAACGTCAGCCGGGCTCTGAGCGTGCGAGGCCACAACCGCATGGTTACAACTCTGGCGTTTTCATGACGTACCCGACCCCGCGCACCGTGTGGAGGAGTTTCGGCTCGAAATCGGTGTCGATTTTTTTCCGTAAATAGTTCACGTATACGTCAATCACATTGGTGAAAGTGTCAAAATCGACTCCCCACACATGTTGGGCGATGAGCGCTCGGCTCAAGACCCGGCCTGGCTGACGGAGGAAGAATTCGAGCAAGGCAAACTCCTTGGCCGTAAGGTCAATGCGTTTGCCCGCACGGGTGACTTGGTGAGTGACAAGATCAAGACGCACGTCAGCAAGGGTAAGCTCTGGAGCGGGAGAGGACACGCCGCGTCGCAGGAGCGCACGTAGACGAGCGAGCAATTCCTCGAACGCAAATGGTTTGGTGAGATAGTCGTCCGCACCCTGGTCGAGTCCGGCGACTTTATCGGCAATGGTATCGCGCGCCGTGAGCATGAGGACCGGCACCGCGAGCTTTCGCGTGCGGAGGTCTCGTAAGATGGACAATCCGTCACGCTTGGGCAGCATCACGTCAAGAATCAGCGCGTCATAGTCATTATCAAACAGTTGCAAGAACCCAGCCTCGCCGTCATGGGCCACATCGACCTGATAATGTTCGGCTTCCAGTCCACGCTGGATGAAACTGGCGACTTTCTTTTCGTCTTCAATGACTAAAATTCTCATACATCAGACTGACGAGGGACAGTGCTACGCCCGCGTATGAGTACCACGTCGCAAAGTGGAGAGAAAGGAGAGAGGAGAAGCGGGGGAAGCGGAAAAGCGGAGAATCAGCGACAAGAAGAAATCAGAAATTTTTTGTCTCCGCTTCTCCCCGTCGCCGATTCTCCGTTTCTTTTTTAAGAGCGTCTACTTGCCCATCGAAGACAGGTTCGATGTGGTGAAGGTCGAATCCGGGAGTCCGATTTGATACTCGGTGAAGTACCCTTTCGACTGCACATCGAAGAAGGTCGCCATATTCTGACGAACGTCTTCAGCCGAGCCGAAGAACGGATGCCGAGTCGTCATGTCACGGCCTGGCGTGTAGGCCATTTTATCTTCCCATAGAATCGTCTTCCAGTATTCGCCAGCGCGATCATAGAGGGTTGCCCAATACGCCCAGTACGCAGCTTGATCAATGTAGATCACACGCCGACCGTACGCGTAGTAGGGATCCTTCGGAATCGCCTCGACCACCCAGCATTTCCGCTTGGCCAATTTCAAATTGGTTGGGGCAAAAGCGGCACCAGTCCATCCCTCTTTTTCATAACCAGGAATAATTTTTTCTTCTGGGGACCAGGTAATGCGGGGAACTTGTCCAGCCGGGACCTGCCCTTTCACCTTAGTGATGCTGGGGTCAGACGTAAGTTTCTTCGGCGCCGGGTCGCCAGCAATCATGGCCTTTTCGATTCCCGTAGGAGCGATTGGCACTAATACCTCTTTCATACCAATCAGCTTCCAGTTCATGTACTGAATTTTGCCGCCCCAACCGTACGCGTCATCGCGGGCCATGGTCGAACCGAACATCCCTTCCGAAGAGTTCGACGCGGTCAGACGACGGACACGACGGATGGTGGGAACGAAGGCCCACACGGACTGCCACTTGTCAGGGTCAGTGTGCCACCACGTCATGTTCGACACACCAACGACGTCATACGGAGCCACACCAAAGAGCAAGTCTTTCAGATAGCAATCGTCCGGGTTGTCGGTCGGTGCGCCGGAATGACGGCCAATGTTCCAGCGGGCATACGCACCGAACTCAACTGAGCGGTCAAATCCGCTGGGGCGCGCCCATTTGATGGCGAGAAACCAGTAGACGTCGTCAACCTGGAACCGCGCAACCTGGTGATTATACATGATTTTGTTGGCTGCTTGGGGGTCTTTCTCGTCAATTTGTCCTGGAAAAGGAAAGCCGTACCAGAAATGGGGCCAACTTTTGCTGGCGGTTTCGTACATGTAGCCTTGGTCAGTCACATAGTACTTTCCTGCATTGGATTCGGAACCAGCCTTAAACTTGGAGCTGTATTGAAAATCAGCGTCTTTGACTTCGATGATTTCCGCCTCGTACTGCCCGTTACAAAATTTATCCATCACATGCTCAGGCAGGAGGTCTTTGGCTTCCTGGCAATTGGCTTTGTCTAATTTGGTGCCAGGTTTCAGATCCGCGGATGCCGGCGCGATAGTTGCGAGGCTGGCAACGGCCAGGGCCGCCAGTCCCCATCGAGATAATTGCATAATTGAGGGTGCTCCTTTTTCAATTGTTCCAATCTTACGATTTTCAGAAGGGTTCGATGTAGTAGACTCTCAAATGGTTTAGTCGAGTTCTGGGGGATCGCGGCAGGTACAAGCGGCATTGAGCATGTAAAGCCTCCTCCTAACAAGCAAAATCTTCTTCTCGGGACGTTTATTCCCGTAGGTGATGCCATGACGGCGTTCCCTTCACAAGGGGGACGCATTTGGGAATGGAACGGAGGAGCGGGAAAAATCCGGGAGGAACGCGGGGAAGCGGAGAAGCGGCGACAAGATAGGGAGCGGAGATTTTTTCTTCGCCGATTCTCCCCATCGCCGATTCTCCGTTTCGTTTTCGGAAATCCTACTTGCCCATCGACGAGAGATTCGATGTGCTCCAGAGGCTATCTGGGAATCCTAATTCATACTCCGTGTAGTATCCTTTCGATTGCCGTCGAAGAAGGTCGCCATGTTTTGGCGCACATCTTCGGAGGAACCAAAAAATGGATGGCGTGTGGTCATGTCGCGGCCTGGCGTGTAGGCCATTTTGTCTTCCCACAGTACGGTTTTCCAGTATTCGCCCGCGCGATCATACAGGGTCGCCCAGTAGGCCCAGTACGCTGTCTTGTCGATATACACCACACGGCGACCGTAAGCGTAGTAGGGATCCTTAGGGGTCGCTTCGACCACCCAGCATTTGCGTTTCGCCGGCTTCAGGTTCGCTGGTGCGAATGCTGCCCCCGTCCATCCTTCTTTCTCATAACCGGGGATAACACGTTCTTCTGGTGACCAGGTAATACGAGCAACTTGGCCGGCAGGAATTTGCCCTTTCGCCTTGATGAGATCGGGGGTAGCCGCGAGTTTCTTCGGCGAGGGGTCGCCAGCAACCATGGCCTTTTCGATTCCCGTGGGCGCAATGGGGACTAACATGTCTTTCACCCCAATATACTTCCACTTCATGTACTGAATTTTCCCGGCCCAACCGTACGCATCATCTCGAGCCAAGGTTGAACCGAACATCCCTTCGGAAGAGTTCGAGGCGGTCAGACGGCGAACACGGCGAATCGTTGGCACAAACGCCCACACGGACTGCCATTTGTCGGGATCTGTATGCCACCAGGTCATGTTCGATACCCCCACGACGTCATACGGAGCCACACCAAAGAGCAAGTCTTTCAGGTAACAATCGTCCGGGTTGTCCGCCGGTGGGCCGGAATGACGGCCAATATTCCAGCGGGCATATACGCCAAACTCAACTGAGCGGTTAAACCCACTGGGCCGTGGAGACTATAGCATCTTTGCCGGGTTTTATTATGGCCTTCGAGGAGCATGTATCGTATAGTTTGGGTCCCAACATTCAAACAAGGGAGGCAAAGCCGTGTTTGGTCCAGGTGCGTATCGACCCGATCTCAGCGAAGGGATTACTACGA
>SHZE01000012.1 GCA_009692435.1 Deltaproteobacteria bacterium
TGACTTCTCCTTCCAGGAGTTCGCTCAGCCCCGTTGCCGTGGTGGCCCCAAAGGACGCCACCAAGTAATCCGAATATCAATCCGCTATCGCGTGGGCTTTCATGTCGCTGATTCTACACCTTTTTTGCACCGGGCGCGTAAGGTGAGCTATGATGACTTCCGCTCGACAGTCTCACCCGACGGCGACCATTGACGGCGTCTCGGTCCAACCGATGGCGACCGCCGGACTCGAAGTGATCGTTGGCGTGACGAGTGATCCGCTGTTTGGTCCAATCGTCATGTTCGGGCTTGGTGGGGTCTCGGTGGAAATATTGAAAGATGTCGCCTTCCGTCTGGCTCCACTCACTCCGCGCGACGCTCATGCCATGATTCGTGAGATCAAGGGATTCGCGCTGCTGTCTGGCTATCGCGGACAGCCCGCCGCGGACCTGGCGGCCCTGGAGCAGTTGCTGTTGCAAGTCTCCGCTTTCATTGAAGCGCAGCCAGACATCAAGGAACTCGATCTCAATCCGATCTTCTCCTACGCCACTGGGTGCCTGGCCGTCGATGCGCGCATCATTCTTCATCAGACGACGCCAACCACTGCTCCTCGTCCGCTGTCAGCGACAACGCGGGCGGCGCTGGATCGCGCGTTCAACCCCAGAGCGGTTGCCGTGATCGGCGACAAACGCGCGATGAATTATATGTGGCTGCGCAGCCAGAGTACGTTTCAGGGAAAAGTGTACTCCGTGCAAATTGATGAACGCAAACTCCCTGGGATCGCGGCCCTTGGCGTGCCCAATTATCCCAGCCTTGCCGCTATTCCCGAGGAGATTGACTATGTGATGACCGCTGTCCCGCGCCAGATCGCCCCGCGCATCGTCGCCGACTGCGCCGCCAAAAAAGTCTCCGGGGTGATGTTCTTCACGTCGGGATTTTCCGAAATTGGCGATGACGAAGGCAAGCAGCTTGAACAGACGATGGCCGAAACCGCGCGCGCCGCGAATATGGCGCTGATTGGCCCCAACTGCATGGTCCTCTACCATCCGCGCATCGGGTTGCGGAATTATGCCGAACTCCCCGCCGGTGAGGCTGGCACGGTCGGGTTTATCGCGCAAAGTGGGACGCATAGCATTACCTTCAGTTTGGCCGCTCCTCATCATGGCGTGAAAATTAGTAAAGCGGTCAGCTTTGGGAACGCGGCCGTGCTTGATGCCAGTGACTATCTCGACTATCTCGCGGCGGACCCTGAAACCAAAAGCATCGGCATGTACCTTGAGGGCGTCCGCGAAGGACGGCGTTTTTTCTCGCTGCTGCGTGAGGTCACTCCCAAGAAACCCGTGGTGATTTGGAAAGGCGGGATGACCGAAGCGGGGAAGCGGGCGATTTCTTCCCACACCGGCTCACTCGCGGTTCCGGCGGCGGTCTGGACCGCGATGGTGCACCAAGCTGGCGCGATTCCCGCCGAGACGTTTGACGAACTCCTCGATACGATCAAGTTGCTGCAATTCGTCAAACCCACGACGAAAACCGGCGTTGGGTTGATCGCCATGAGCGGGGGACCGTCGGTCGTGATTACCGACGCCTTCGAACATGCGGGCCTCTCGGTGCCGTTGTTAAGTGAAGCCTCGTATCAGGAACTCTCTTCATTCTTTACGGTGATTGGTGGGAGCTTTCGTAACCCGCTTGATTCCGGGCACACGATTGGGATGGGACAGACGAGCGACAATCTGGAACGGTTGCTGTCTCTGCTTGAACGTGACCCGCATATCGACGCGATCGTCATGGACTCCGGCGCGGGACTGGTCGCCGGACAGTGGCAATCCCACCCGAAAACCCTCGAAGGGTTGCTCGATACCTTGACGAACTTTGCCGCGCGTTCAACGAAGCCGTTCTTGGTCGTGCTGCAACCGTTTGATCGTGAAGCGGCCTTGCTCCAAGTGCGCGAACAATTTCATGCGCGTGGGCTCGCGACCTTCGCCACTCATCAGCGCGCCGCGCGCGCGTTGCGCTTAGCAAGCGACTATTGGCGGTTTCATGCCGACACTGCCGGCCAGTATTGAAAGAGCCCTCCAATTGACCTCAGTCCGGCGATACGATACCAAAAGGGACGAAAAATTTCCCCAACTGGGGCCTTTCCTAAGAAATTAAAGAACCAGGGCTAAGGAGACAACGATGACGTATATCATCACGCGGTTATGCCGAGATTGTGTAGATACGGGATGTGTTGCGGTCTGTCCGGTCGATTGCATCTATGAATATACAGGGAGCGACAAGGCGCAATTCCCGAACCAACTGTATATCCACCCCGATGAATGTATTGACTGTGGCGCCTGCGAACCTGAATGCCCATGGCAAGCGATCTTTGAAGAAGTTTCGGTCCCCACCGTTTTCACGGACGACACGCCGCTCAATTATGCGATGAAGGACAACAGCGACTTCAAGGTGTCGCCACACAAGAAGATCGCGCACCCGAATGCCGATGAAATTTCCGCGAACAAACAGAAATGGGGCTGGGCAGGATAAAAAACGAAACGGAGAAACGGTGGCGGGGAGAATCGGAGATAGCAGGCCCTCTTCCCCTCATCGATTCTCCGATTCCCTGTTTCATTGCCCCCGCTGCTCGCGCCGCAACTCTTCCTCCACTAATACCAGTCGGTCGTTACCAAAAAACATTGCGCCATTAACAAAGATCGTCGGCGTCCCGTACCCGCCCCGCGCCATTACCTCATCCGTGTTCACGCGAATGCGGTCTTTATATTCCTGACGGTTGATCTTCTCGAAGAATTCTTGGGCATTGAGTCCGGCTTCTTCGACAATCCCGCGTAGCACGTCATCCTTACTGATGTCCTTGTCCTCTCCCCAATACGACTCGAACACTCGCTGACTGTAGCGGAGAAATGTTTCGGGGTGTTCGAGCGCCACGATCGCCCCGCGTAACGCCTTGACCGAGTTTACCGGGAACACCGTCGGGCTCTTGATCGTGATCCCATAGAACCGTGCCCAATCTTGTAAGTCTTTCGCCGAGTATTTCGTTTTGGCGGGTACCCCACGTTCACGAAACTCGTACACGGACGGATTCACCGTATTGAAAATGCCCCCAACCAAAATGGGCCGCCATTCGAGCGTTGCACTGTATTTCTGACAGATACCATGAATCTTGGTATAGGCGAGATACGTCCACGGACTGGAATAATCATAAAAGAACTCAACTTTTGCCATCACAATCCTCCTTACTTAATTTATGAGCGTAAAAAATCCAGCAAGAGTCGATGAAACTCCGGCGCGAAGGCCGTATGGATATTATGTTTGCCGTTAGGAAACATGTGCAACCGCGCATGGGCAATCCCTTCTTTGAGGACCTCCGCATGAAAGGTCGGCACTAATGGGTCTTTCCCACCGTGAAGAATCAATGTGGGACACTGGATCGCCGGCAGCCGCTGACGACAGAGTTCGCCACCGGAACAGTAGATCGCCAGCATCCCGTCGCACCATCGTGACCACAAGTCCTGCAATTGCTCGCCATACACCGCCCCCATCGTCTCGACCATGCGTGGCGACCACGAAGACAGTGACCGTGTGGTCTCATACGCGGCGATGTCCTCGGTCGCTAAGTAAGCGTTGCCACCCCAGATAGCGAGTTTGGAGACGCGCCGTGGCTGTTGTAGCGTCAATAATAAGCCAATGATCGCGCCATCACTCCAACCGCCCACTGCGTATGACGGACACCCCAGTGTTTCCATCAAGGCGGCACAGTCTTGCGCGTCCTGTTCATAAAAATCGAGGGGGAACTGCCGCCGCGGGGGGCGTGACTTCCCATATCCACGGGCATCAGGAGCGATCACCCGCACGCCAGCCTGTGGCAATGCCTCAAGTTGTGGTCCAAAATCCGTCAGCCCCGTCCCCAATGCCCCTGGAATCAAGAGCAGGGGCAGACCTTGGCCTCGGTCTTCGTAATAGAGATTTACTCCACGAACGGCTGCGTATGGCATCGCCTCTCCTCTCTCGTGTGGGACCGTACAAAAATTCCCTCTCCCGGTTGGGCGAAGGTTAGGGCGAGGGGGATCACAGATAGATTCCTTAGAAACTCCGGGTTTCTCAAAGTTCGATTTACCAGCAGGTTTCAATTATATCGGCCATAGCGAAATGAACGTTTGGGATGTGCATGATCGAACCGCGTCCGTTCGGACAGATATGCGGTCATCCGGTCACGGAGGGCCTCCTGTGACAGTTCCGGATACTGACGACGAAAAGACGCCTCGAATGCGTCCAACCCCTTGAGGATCAGCGCCTTGACGAGTTCGGTATGGTCCTCACGGCGGGGAGGCAATGGGCGGCGGGCCCGCAGCGGCGGGTTCTTCGTACGTTTCGTCATAAGTTCTCGCTTTGTATCGTCATTTCGAGGCCCTTGCCAAGTCCTTGCGGAACTTTCCGATCTCTGCCACAACAAACCGCAACGCCTCACCAGCAAGGACACGCAACTCCATGACAACGATTGGACTCACCGGCGGTATTGGCTCAGGGAAGAGCACAGTTTCACAAATACTGGCCGAACTTGGCGCGTTTGTGATTGACGCGGATAAAGTCGGACATGAAATTTATCTGCCTGGCAAAGAAGCCTGGCACCAGCTCACTATCGCTTTCGGGCGTGACATCTTGGCTCCCGATGAGACAATTGACCGCAAAAAACTGGGAGCCCTTGTCTTTGGCAGCGACGACGCGCGCAAAAAGCTGAATGGGATCGTGCATCCGCTGATGTTCCAGGACATTGACCGGCGTATCAAAGCCAAACGAGCCGAGGGATTCACCAAACCGATTGTCGTCGAGGCGGCCATCTTGATTGAAGCGAACTGGCTGCCGCTCGCCGATGAAGTCTGGTTAGTCGTGACCAATAAAAACGCGGTCATTGATCGAGTCGCGACCCAACGCGGCATGGCGGCCAAAGATACCGAAGCGCGGATCGCCAGTCAGCTTTCGGATAACGAACGGCGGAAATACGCGCAGGTGGTCATTGAGAATGACGGCTCACTCGAAGAGTTGCGACAGGCAATCGGGACCGCGTGGAGCCGAGTAGCCTTATGACAAGGCCATTGCGAGTCAAAGGCGTCATCTTCGATGTCGATGGCACCATCGCCGACTCCGTGGAGGCGTTCTACGAGGTCGCGGTGGAGGTGCTCCATCTGGCGGGTGTGCCTGCGGCTCCGAAAGAACAGGTGTATGCGTTGATGCGGGTCGGAGATGAGAATCCATTAGTGAAGCTCTTTCCGTCGGATTATCCTGACGCCGAAGCCACGCTGAAACGCATTATTGATGCTCGCATGTCTGAATGGATGCGGCGATATCACTACGAAACCGAGGCGATTCCTGGCAGCGTCGAGTTACTCCACGAACTCTCGACCAAAGGACTCCGCCTGGGCATCGCCACCTCATCGGGGCGCGCACTGCCGTTTCTCGATCAATGGGGGGTGCGCCATTTGTTTCATGGCATCGTGGGACGCGAGGATGTCACAAGTCACAAACCTCATCCCGAACCGGTCCTCAAATGTCTCGGCCACTTACAGCTTGACCCGCACGAGGCGGTCTTTATTGGTGATTCGCCGATCGATATTCGCGCCGGGAAAGCCGCTGGTCTCTACACTATTGGTGTCCTCACCGGGACCAGCCCGCACGAGGTCTTGGCCCTTGAGTCACCAGATCACATTCTCCAGAGCGTCGCTGAACTACGTCCGCTACTGGGGTTCTAAATCGGCTCCCACTGGCTGCGTGAGCGCTAGGGGGTCAGCACCAATGTCGGATGCCTCCACACTCATGCCTCCGCAACTGGCCCTCCATTTCGCGTGTGATCCGACTCGCCGAACCTTTCTGGCTCGGCAGTTCGTGACCTCCCCCTTTTTTCTCACGCAGCCTTTTATCTTGACGACACACGGCCAGGGGTGCCCTCCCTGATCCCGCAGTCGGTGTCGGGCGGACTCTATCAAGATGAACGACTGGCGATGTCCGTGACCGCGGATGTCGGTGCGCAGACGCATTGCACGACCCAGAGCGCGACCGTGGTGCATTCGATGGCCGAGCACCGGCATGCCTCTCAAGCGGTAACGATCTCGGCGGCGGCGGACGCGTTCGTTGAATATCTCCCCGGCCCGATGATTCTCTTTCCACAGGCGCATCTGCGGACGACCCTCGACATTGTTCTTGATCCTAGCGCCACGGCGATAGCTGGGGATGCGTTCCTCGTCCATGATCCTGCCACGCGGAACCAGCAGTTCGGATCACTCATGAGCGAGACCTCGGTGCGACGCTCGGATGGCCGGTTGCTTTGTCGAGATCGAGTGCGGATCAGTAGCGAGGAACGGACGCTTGCGACTCCTGGCGTGCTGCACCACTTCCAAGCGCAAGGCACGGTCTGGGTGTTCTCGTCTTCGTCAATCCCCGAATTACTGGAGGGACTGAGAGCCACGTTGAATGGGGTGAACGGACTCTATGCTGGAGCCTCGACTTTGCCGAATCAAGCGGGTGTCTGGGCACGCTTTCTTGCGAGTGATGCCCTGGTGTTGAACCGTGGATTCTCCGCTGCGTGGTCTGTCGTCCGGTGTATTCTGACGGGACGAGGAGTAGAGGGGCGACGTAAGGTGGGGTGGTTGTGAACCGAGCCCGCTCTCCTGTCTTGTATACAACCCCATCCCTGTGACCTATGAAACCCTTCACCGTCAATCGAGGAGTCCCGCATGGCTGAGACGAACGATGAGGGACTGGCACTGGAGTCTGCTCTGACCGAGGCATCGGCATCCCCCAGGAAGCGATTCCTCGCCTCTTCACCAAGTTTTTTCGAGTCGAGAGCGAGGCCACTCAGACCATTGGTGGCACTGGCCTGGGGCTCGCGCTGGTGAAGGGAATTATCAACGCCCATCATGGTCGTGTGTGGGTGGACAGCAGGGTGGGGAAAGGCAGCATTTTTTTCTTCGCGATTGCGGTAGCAACGCGCTGAGCGAACCTGTCAGCGCATACCGTGTTCCGCAGACCTCATACGCAGGAGAAGGATGTTCACGGTACTGCCGTCCCAGGTTCCGGCACCTCTTCCCGCGCACGGCGCATCTCCGCGAAACTGACGCCAGTCGCGGGCAGCGCGATCAATCCTTGCGCGATCAGCGACAGAAACTGCACGGCATTGAGCACGAGTCCGTAGGCCAGGGCATCGACCTCACTGACCCCAAACATGCCAAGCCCGAGTTGGCAGGCATATTGGTACGGACCAATCATGCCCGGCAAGCCCGGTAACGCCGTGCCAAAGCCGATCAAGATAAAGGTGATGAGCGCGGCACCGAACGGGACGTGAAAGTCAAAGGCGAGGATCATAATGTAGGTGGAGAGGATCGGAAGAAACCACTGGGCAAGCGAGACGAGGAACACCGAGAGGAGTAACCAAGGATTAGGAATCACCCGCATGCCGTCCGCGATTGAAGCCAGGACCTTCTTGACGGTCGCTCGGAAACGTTCAGGCAGGCGGTGCAATACCCACTGGTCAACAAACGTCTCCCCACGCCACCAGAAGAGCAGCACCAATGACACCAAGATTGTGGCCGCCGCAGCCGGGAACAACGCTCCACGGCGCACCCACAGGGGCAGATTTTCAACAGTGAGGAGACCAAGGAGGATATAGAAGACGATGCACACGGAATCCAGCGTTTTCTCAAAAACGATATTACCGACCACGTTTGAGAACGACACGGTGGACCGTCGTGAGAGTAACCAGGGGCGTACGACTTCTCCAAGTCTGACCGGCAACAGGTTAATCGCCATGTAGGCGACCGAGACGATCATCCACAAGCGTCCAAATGGCACATGTTCCAGTGGACGCAACTCCAACTGCCAGCGCCAGGCGCGAAACACCATGATAAGCAAACTCACGCTGATAGCGACCAAGAGCCAACGAGTGTCGAGTCTCCCGAATGCCGCGCTTAACTCATCGAATTTGACATTGCGAAACGCAAGATACAAAAAACCAAGGCTGACGATAAGACTGATGACCAAGTGACGCCAGCGTGATGGTGCGTGTGTGTCTGCCACGGATGCTCCTCCATGAAGATTGGGGGCTAGGTGCTAGGTGCGGGGTGCGCACCCTACCCAGAGAACAAGCGCAATTCCTATCCATTGGCGGCATATCATCGCTGACCACGTTCACCTTGACAACCCTTCCCACGGAGGAGGAGAATCTCCACGCATAATTGTAGAGGAGGAGCAGTATGGCGAACGGTACCATTCTCGCTGGTTTTCTCGCGCCCCATCCACCCCATCTCGTCTACGGTGAAAACCCTGACCGCAATGAACCGCGCTCCACTGGCGGGTGGGAGCTGCTGCGCTGGGCTTACGAAAAATGTCGCGAAAAAATCAAAGCGTGGAAACCCGATGTGATCCTCGTCCATAGTCCGCATTGGATGACGATTGTCGGTCACCATTTCCTTCGTGTGCCGCATCTCAAAGGGTTGTCGGTTGATCCAATCTTCCCCCATATCTTCCGGTACAACTATGAAATGAACGTTGATGTCGAGCTGGCGGACGCCTGTTATGAAGAAGCGCGACAGACGGGGCTGGTGGCTAAGAAGATGACCAACCCCAACTTCCGCGTGGACTACGGCACCATTGTCTCGCTCCACATGCTCAACCCAGACTGGGATATTCCGATTCTGGGTATCTCGGCGAATAACTCGCCCTATTTCTATTCGACGGAGATTGGGCAAGAACAGATGGTCAAGCTCGGCCAGGCGACCGTGCGGGCGATTGCCAAAACTGGACGCCGGGCGGTGTTGGCCGCGAGCAATACGCTTTCACATCTACACTATGATCGCGAACCTGAGTTGATCGAAGACATGAACAAGGAAGTGATCTTCAACAATAGCCAATATCAATGGGATATGCGTGTGCTGGAACTCATGCGTAAAGGGAACACCGAGCAGCTTATGACCATCCTTCCTGAGTTCATGGAGAAAACCGCTGCTGAAGTCAAATCCGGCGGACTCACATGGATGCTTTCCGCAATGGGCTTCCCGCACATTCCTGCTCAGGTGCATGGCTACTGGACGGTGATCGGTACCGGCAATGCGGTTGTCGAGTGGGATTTGACGCAGGGGACGGTCTAAGCCGGGACCGAGGACCGAAGACTGGAGACCGAGAAACGAAGGTAGCTCACTATGCCAAACGGTACGATTCAACGCGCATACCTCGTCCCGGGATTACCGCATCTGACAGCGAATGTTCCTGTCGAAAGCTGGGAAACGCTCCGTCGCGGATGTCGTCAGGCCGGTGACCATGTCAAAGCGGCAAAACCAGATGTGATTGTTGTGTACAGTACGCAATGGATTTCAGTGCTGGGGCATTCCTTCCAAACGAATCCCAACCCCAAGGGGCTCCATGTGGACGAGAATTGGTACGAGTACGGAGACCTTCCGTTCGACCTCCGGGTCGATGCCGCCTTGGGGACACGTGCGGCGGCCATTGCCTCCTCACTGGGACTGGCCACGAAAACCGTCAATTATCACGGCTTTCCGTTGGATACGGGCACGCTGGTGGCGCTCCGCTTTCTGAACCCTGACAATACGATTCCGGTGGCCGTAGTCTCCTGTAACATCTACGCTGGTCAAGAAGATTCTCTCACTCTTGGTCGTGCTATGCGCCAGGCTATTGAGGAGAGTGACAAGCGCGCAGTCGTTGTTGCGTGCACGGGATTGTCAGGACGGTTTTTCACGGAAGAAGTTGATCCACGCACGGATCGGTTTGCGCATGCTGAAGATGATACTTGGAACCGCCGTATCCTTGATTTGATCGCGCAAGGGAAAAATGCGGCAGTCCTCACGCTGAGCGCGGAATATGCCCAGGCGGCGGCCACTGACATGGGGTTCAAAGCCTTTGCGTGGCTCATGGGGACACTTGGCACGCCAACAACACCAGGCACCGTTCTCGCGTATGGGCCAGTGTGGGGCACTGGGGCGGCGGTCGTGGAATATAGCGTAAAACGTCACGCGTAAACGTCATGGGGACCCGACACCTGAAACTCAGAACGCCGAAACCCAAAACTTTCTTTTGATTAGGAGGAATTGTGTATGGCACAGACTCTGACCGTTGCGGCGGCACAACTTGGTCCAAGTTCTCCGACCAAAACACAAACGGTCGAACGCATGGTTCACTTGATGGAGGAAGCGGGCAAACAGGGAGTCGAGCTCCTCTCTTTTCCCGAGTTGTCGTTGACTCCGTACTTCGCGACCAAAGTCCACAATGCTGTCGATAGTTTCTTTGAGGAAACCCTTCCGTCTCCGACCACACAGCCGCTTTTTCAGGCGGCCCAGCGGACAAAGATGCACTTTGTGTTGCCCTATGCGGAACGAGACAGTGGTGTGTACTACAACAGCGCGGCTCTCGTTGCTCCAGAAGGGGTGGTTCTAGGGAAGTATCGGAAGATGCACATTCCTGGCTGGGTTGAACCGCGCTGGGAAGGGCTGAATATCTTGGAGAAGCGATACTTTGCCTTGGGGAATCTGGGATTCTCGGTTGCCGCTTTACCCAAGGTCCAGACGGGGATGCTGATCTGCTACGACCGTCGTTTTTCGGAAGGGTATCGTGCGCTTGCCCTTGGCGGAGCGGAACTCATTTGCGTTCCCTACAACACCCCGACCTTTGGTCAGCCACCGGCGGTGGGGCAAGAGACCTCTGAAGTCCTCTTGCGTGCGGGAGCGATGGAAAACCAACTCTTTATCGTCGCGGTCGGAAAAGCTGGAGTGGAGGACGGTGCGGAGTACATAGGTGGCAGTGAGATCATTGCGCCAACGGGCCAGGTCTTGGCAAAAGCGAAAACCGACGGGGATGAGCTGATCGTCGCTACCATCGATATGGACGAGGTGCGGGCATTGCGAAAGAAATGGGATTTTCTTGCCGACCGCCGCCCCGATACCTACCATGCCCTCGTTCACGAAAAATAGCGGAAACCCACGCCGTCGCTCTGGGAACATTCCGCGCATTTAAGTTTTCTCTCCGTTTTTCCGATGACACAGGAGAACTCTTTGTTACTTCTTGCGAGGAGGGCGGCGTATGATTCGTCCCTTGTCGGTATTTTTCCTTGGACTCTGGGTAGGAACCGCGGTTGTGGCGGAAGAAAACTCGATCTTCCGCCGGAGAAATCTGACAATCGTTGACGGTCCCTCCGAAGACATTCCGACAATAGAGCACGTCGCTCTGAAAAACTCTTTCGGAGATGCCCGAATGGCGGAGCCTCACTCTGAGGGCGCCATCCACGCCAATCGTACCGATCATCTGTACTACCTGCCTTCATGTGAAGGATACCAAGACGTCAATTCGGCGGACCTGGTCCCTTTTGTCAGTGAAGAAATCGCGACGGAATCTGGCTACCAACGAGCGCAGAGCTGTTCGTAGATACCCTTCAGCTACAACTCAGATTGCGGCATTGGTAGCTCTTCCAGATGGCCATCTCCACAACGGAACACCCGCGAGGCCACGTGCTGAATACGCAAGTCATGACTGGCGACGATGACCGTGCGATGCTCTTCATCGACGAGTTGCCGTAACAGGTGAATGACCTGCTCTCCGCTGTGTGAGTCTAAACTTCCGGTCGGTTCATCGGCAATCACCACTGGCGGCTGAAGTGCCAAGGCCCGTGCCAGAGCAACCCGTTGCTGTTCCCCACCAGACAACATCCGTGGCAGATGCTGGAGTCGGTGGCCAAGTCCAAAACGAACAAGCAACTCTTCCGCGCGTTGTCGGGCTTGGGAGAAAGTGCAACCGCCAAGACGAAGAACCAGCTCGACATTCTCCAGCGCGGTAAGAGCGCTGAGTAACTGAAAAAATTGAAAAACAAACCCAAGCTGCTGTAGGCGAAACCGTGATAGAGCCGCAGGAGAGAGAGCTGTCAGTTCCGTGCCCGCAATCTGAATGGACCCGCTCGTGGGATGCAGGAGGCCACCAATCAGTGACAGCAGCGTCGTCTTCCCCGCGCCAGACGGGCCGAGAATCAACACCAGCTCGCCGGGACACGCTTGCAGATTAATCTGATCGACGGCACGCACCGCAGTATCCCCATGACCGTAGACTTTCGTCACCTCACGAAGCTGCACGAGGGGTTCGGGGTTCGGGGTTCGGGGTTCGGAATTGCGCGTCATGGCGGTCGCTGTCGTCATGGCTCAGTCCTCAGTCCTCTGACTTACGATTTGAATGCGAGCAGAGGATCAATCCGCGCAATCCGTCGCACGGGCATGATCGCGGCGAATACGCTCATCCCAATCGTACACCCCAGCATCCAGAATGCTTGGTGAGGAGACATAGCCGCGGGAAATTGGGGCACGAAATACTGAGCGAGCGCTACCACTCCCCAACTGGCGGGGACTCCGATTATCCAGCCCAGGAGCCCACACCCCAAGGCTTGTTGCATCGCCGTCCAGTAGAGCATCCGGTTCGGCGCGCCAACCGCCTTCAGGACGCCATATTCAGCGCTCTGTTCGGCCGTCAGCGCGGAGATCGTTAATCCGATCACGACCGTCCCGACGATCACGCCAATCACTTCAAGCACTCGCAAGATGGGAAGGAAGTTGTCACCCGTCAACGATAAGTTGTTGGCGATAAATTGCTCTTTGGGAAAGGCGGAGACGAAAGAGGATGCCTGCTCGATTCGTGTGGCGATCTCGGAAACAGGTACGCCTGGTGAGACCTGCACTAAGAAATAGTTGACCAGATCATCAAGCCCCAAGAGACGCTTGGCCTGCGTTATGGTGACAAAGGCATATTGGTACAAAAAACAGTTACCCCCACGGGCGATGCCGATCACACGCAGCGTCTCCCCGGCGACAGTCATCGTCTCTCCTACCTGGAGGCGTTCTTTGCGGGCAAATACGTCATCAATGATAATCTCCCCATCATGCAAGGCCTCCTGACCAGCGACGATTTCAACTGGGCCGTTACCCGCACCCTCTACCCCAATAAGAAAGGTATGCCGTTCTCGTCCGTGCACCGTTGCGGTCATCAACCGCCCAACAAAGGTGGAGACCTGAGCGACGCCCTCAATGTCCCGGAGCGGCTGTTCCCCCATCGTTGGAAGCAAAGACAAGGTATGAAAAAGGTCAGAGGCCCCTTTCTTGCCGACCCACAAATCCGCCCGTACATGGCGCAAGTAGGTGGACATATTCTCTCGCCACCCGTCGTAGAGGCTCATGAGCAACAACACCAACACGACCGCGCAGGAGATGCCGATCACCGCCAGGGCAAATCGTCCTTTGTGGAGGAGCAGATTCTTGCGCGCGAGCAGCAGCATCAGGATTTTCTCGGGCCTAAAGCTGGCAGGAAGCGTGGCTTTGCTCCCATCTTCACCGCATATTCAGGGTGGGCAAAGAGCGTGGCTTCCTCGTGCTGAATGCGTTGCTGCAAAATCATGGCATTCACCAGCGAGCAGAGGAGCGCGGTCCAATAGGCGGAATGCACGAGTGGGAGAGCAAACATCTCAATGATAACAATCGTGTAATTGGGATGTCGCACGAAGCGATACGGGCCACTATCAATGATTGGTCGTTGCGACTTCATCACCTGCACGTTCCATTGTTCCCCAAGACTACGCCACACCCAGAGGCGACCCATCAGACAACCGCCAAGCAGTATCACCATGGGCCATCCCAGCCACGGCAGAAAAGGACGCTGTCCAATCCAAACTTCCAAGGGACTCGCCACCAACAGACCGACATGGACCCCAACCATCAGCGGATAGAATGGTTCGGATATTTTTGTTGCTCCTTCCGCGAAGAGCTGGGTTTGATGTCGCGTGGAGAACCACAGTTCGATCACGCGGACCACCGCAATCACAGCCAGCAGCGCCAGGTACCAGGGGAAGGAGGGAGTTGGCATTGGTTAATAGCCCGCAATCAAGGTAGAAGGCGGCAAAAGGATATCTCTGTTCTTGCTTCCATGAACCCAAAACTCGAAACCTAAAACTCGAAACTTTTACGCCCATTGCAACAGCACTGCTTCGGCACTAAACCCCGGCCCAAACGCTAATAAGAGTCCGAGGTCCCCCTGTCGTGGGTGCTGAGTCTTGAGAAACCGGTCGAGGATACACAACACCGCGGCGGACGAGAGATTCCCATAATCGCGCAGAATCGTGCGACTGATGTCGACGTGGGCCGAGGTAATGCCCAATGCCTCGACTAATCCTTCCAGCACCCGCCGCCCACCGGGATGCAACAGAAAGTGAGTCATGTCTGGCGCGCTATAGCCATGTTGGCCCAGGAATCGTGCCACTAAGCCCGGTACTTCCGCACGAACAAGATCAGGAATCTCCGTGGACAACACAATATGAAACCCGGAATCCTTGAGATCAAACCCCATCACCTCCGTGGTGTGTGGGAACAACGTACTCTCGGTGGCGATGATGCGCGGCTTTCCTTGGTGTCTTTCCCCCTTCAGTAAAACCGCGACCGCTCCATCACCAAAGAGCGCACTCGATACGACATTCGCAGCCGAGAAGTCCTGGAGTTGGAACGTGAGCGAGGGCAATTCCACAGCAACGACCAGCACCGTGTGGTGTGGGAAGGCCCGGAGATACTCATACGCGCGCGCTAGCGCCATTGCCCCCGCCGCGCATCCTAGCTCAGTCAGCGGCAAGCGTTTCACATGTGGGGAGAAGTCGAAATGATTTGCCAGATAGGCGTCAAGTGACGGGATCATGAATCCCGTACACGAAGTTGAGATGATGAGATCGACGGCCTGGGGGGTCACGTCCGCTTGCGTCAAGCAGTCTCCGACGACCTGTTCGCCCAAGGTCCGCGCGGTGCGTTGATAGAGCTGGCTTGTCTCAGTGAGTGAGAGTGGGCACGCGAGGTCGATCAATGGACGACACCCGTAACGAGTCTGAACGGCGGCATTCTCAAACACCCGGCGCGCCAAGGCGAACATCCGTTCGTCACCGGCTAACCACAACGGCAGGGCGCGAATGACGTCATCCTGTTCGTAGCGATACGGGGGATAAGCGGTGGCGGTTGCGTACAGAGTTGCCATAGGCTTGCTCAAAGAGGAAATCCGCACCGTGCTACGCGAATTTCAATTCGGCATCCACAGTGTCATTGTCGTATGTGATAACGATATAGCCGCCGGCGGCAAACGGCCCCGCGTTGAGAATTTTGGTGCGCCCGATGAAATCGACACCAGGGGATTCGTGAATGTGGCCGGTGATGCACAGATGTGGTTGGTGGTTCTCAATGAATTGCCGGACCGCCGAACTGCCGACGGGAGTCCCGTTTGTGAGGCGATCCAGGGCGGTGGCGTAAGGCGGAGTATGACAGACCATCAATTGCAAGGGCGCATCCGTGACCCCGGCGTGTGCCTGCGCGAGCACTTCTCCGAGTTGCGCGTCTTGATACTCAAGAGGCGTATGAAAGGGCGTCAGGTTGGACCCCCACAGCCAAAGAGTCCGAGTTTGTCAATCCGGCGATTCTCGCCGTGAAGCGCGACATTGTCCGCACGGAGAAAGCCTATGACTTCGGGACGGTCAAGATTGCCTGGAAGCGCGAGGATTGTCGGGCAGTAGCTTCTCGCGGCGGTGAGGACTTTCGTCGTATCCTCAACGCCACCAAAATTTGTCAGGTCACCAGAGAGGATCACCAAATCAGCGGTGGCTAATTCCAGCGCGATTTTACTCATCTGGCCAATCGCCATGTGCACATCGCCGAAGGATACGATTTTCATACGCGCTCAGGTTCAGGTGATCCAAAGTGGTTGTAGTGGATGTCTGGAAGAGGGTCAACGTCGCAATCGCGGTATCCATCCCCCGGCCTTGCAAAGCAGAGCGAATAAGGAAATACTATGACCGCTTGCGCACCCCTGGGGAGAGCATGGAGAAACACATTCGCTCAAAAGTCCTCGCCATCGGGCGGCCTTTACGGGTCGAGTTACAACTCGACGGCGAATGGCTTGACCGCTTGCGCACCCTCCTTCAAGAAATGGGAGAAGGCGACGGCACGTATCCTCTCCACCGTTATCTTGAAGAGTTACTCGAAGCCGATATTGTCTATCGAGAGAGCCACCATACCCGTCGCCGTGGACCATTTGTGCAACGAGAAGCCATTATTCGCTGGCTGCGGGAACAACGCACTGCTCCCAGGACCGCCGCGAGCAAACGATAAGACGTGGTCACCAGATCGCTGGAGATTGTGACGCTCTCCGGCGAGACGCCCCACGACAGCAGCGGGCAGAGCCCCTGCTCTTGCAGGACCTCCTTAGAGCAGACTCATGAGTGTAGCAAATCTGCGGATCGTCCTAGTTCGACCGCAATACTCCGGGAATATCGGTGCCGTGGCCCGGGCGATGGACAATTTTGGCATGCGGAGCCTCGCGCTCGTCAACCCGGCCCCAGTACATCGTCAGCAGGCCGAGATGATGGCGGTGCATGCCCGTGAGATTCTCGACGCCATGCAGCTCTATCCCTCACTCCACGCGGCGGTTGCCGACTGTGGCTTGGTGATCGGGACGACTTGTCGTCCCGGGTTATATCGCGAACATGCGGTCCCCCTACGGACACTGGCTCCCACCTTGGTCGCCGCGGCAGCGACCAACCGCGTGGCGCTGGTCTTCGGTCCGGAAGATAGTGGACTTTCTAATGAGGACCTGCGCTATTGCCATCAGTTGCTCACGATTCCGACCAATGCCACCTACACCTCGCTGAATCTCGCCCAAGCCGTTGTCCTCTGTTGTTCCGAGATTTTCCTGACCGCCCAGAGCGAAAGTGCCTCTCTCGCTCCGGCTCTCGCGGTCGCCGATCGGCAAGAAATGATGTATGAGAAGCTGAAGCACGCGCTCTTGCGGATTGGCTTCCTCCATAAGGATAATCCCGAACACATAATGCTCGCGCTCCGACGGTTCTTCGGACGCGCGGGTCTCGAAGAGCGCGATGTGCGGATTCTTCTCGGTCTGGCTCGGCAAATCGAATGGTATGCCGGTTATGGGTGGCGTTTGCCGGACGTGACGACGGATTCACAATTTGTTGGCCCGACGCCAGGCCCCCTCACGTATCATGGCTGAAATTATTCGCTTTGATGACATCATTCAGGGCCGGAGACGGCAACGGGAGCACGCGCATCTCCACGCTTGCCTGACGGCCATTGAACAGAGTCTCCAGCTTCAACTCGAAGACTTCGCGCAGGCCCCCACACACGAATTAGCGGCGCGGGCTGGGAAGATTCGTAAGCTCGGCGAGCTGCTCGAATATGCGACCAGTTTGCTGTAACAGAGCTGCTGTTGTTGCTGAGTCGTGCGGTTTCTCAAAAAATAGCACGCAGAATTTCTGCAAGATAAGAAAGGACAGGCATGACAAAAACGAATACGGCGACACCTTCGACCGCGCCGAAACGGATCACGACCAAAAGCACGGCCTCCACTTTAAAGACCCGCACCCGGGTAGCAAAGGAGAGCCCTCTGCCCGAACCAATCGTCCCACCGGTCCTCGATCTGCTGGCGGTTGTCACCGAACGGCTCAATGCTCTAGAGGAAAAAATTGTTGGCGGGCTCTCCTCCGTGACAGCGGAGATACACACCCTCAAGATCACCGCCCCGGAGCCGCCCGTACCCGATGGTCCGGCGACTACGGACGCCTTCTTATCGGTGGTTGCCGACCTCATTCGTCGCAATCTGATGGAACAAATGAATCCGGTGATTGCCTCCCTCAAACGTCTCGAAGAACGCGTTGGCTTTATGAGCAACCGTCTCAAACAACCTCCACCGACAGCAGGGCCGGACCACAGGCAGCAAAAGCCGTGGCGGAACGATCAGCAACAGCGCCACAACCGGCCTCGTGGCCCACGTCCTGGAGGAGGGGGCGGAAGTGGAAGCGGAAGTAGTAGCCCGCCGCAAGGACAAACGTGGACCCCACCCTCGGCGGCTTCCGTCCAAGGCCACTTTGCCCCGCGCCCTCTCCGTGGTGGAGAGAGCGGTATACCGAGAGACGACGATGAGTGACCACCCTACACGTAGGCACTGCCCGTTCCCTTACTTTCCGCTTTGCGGTATGACTGCAACTAAGAGCCCACCGCGCCCTCTAATGTCGGGGGCAAAGGAGACACTACGTGGCACGTATCACTGTTGAAGATTGCTTAAAAAGGATTCCCAATCGCTTTGAACTGATTGTCGTTGCCGCTCGTCGTGCAAAAGACTTATTAAAGGGGGCCCCCCCGATGGTCAGCTCCGAGAATAAAGAAGCGGTGACCGCCCTGCGCGAGATTGCCGCCGGGAAAGTGTGGCCAGTTCATCATCCCGTTGAAGAGACCAAATAGGTGGCACGAAAAGATTTTTATACGGTGCTCGGCGTTAGTCGCACCGCCTCGCCGGAAGAGATCAAGAAGGCATATCGCCAACTCGCCCGCAAATACCACCCCGACGTCAACCCTGGCAAGAAAGACACCGAAGAACGGTTCAAGGAAATCTCCCTCGCCCACGACACGCTTGCGGATGAACGGAAACGTAAGCTCTACGACGAGTTCGGCGAAGACGGGCTACAAGCAGGGTTCGACGCCGAAAAGATGCGGGCCTATAAACAATGGGGCGGTGACAGTGGAGCTGCCTTTGGCCGGAGTGGGCGGCGATCTTCCCCGAACGCTGGCTTCAACTTTGAAGATTTGGTTGGGGATTTATTCCGTGGTGGCGGAAGACGCGCCTCAGCGGGTGCCGAACCTGGAGAGGACCTTGAGTATGGTTTGGACCTGAATCTCCTCGAGACCATTCGTGGAGCGGAAAAGACCGTCTCCGTGCAACGGCCAACCCCCTGTCCGACCTGTCATGGCACTGGGGGTCGTGGGACACGACGTGCGACCGTGTGCCCAGAATGTCAGGGACATGGGCAGGTGCAGGTAGGGACCGTCTCTTTCATGCGTACCTGTGCCCGCTGTGGAGGAGAAGGCCGTCTGAGCGCAGGGAATTGTTCCCCTTGTGGTGGGAGCGGTCGGGTCACGACTCCAGAGCGACTCACCGTCAAAATTCCGGCTGGTGTTGATGATGGCTCGCGGATTCGCCTCGCTGGCAAAGGAGCGGCGCTTTCTCCTGGGGGACCGACTGGAGACCTCTATTTGGTGATTCGGGTGCAGCCGCATCCAGTCCTCAGTCGCAACGGACTCGATCTCTCCCTTGATGTTCCAGTCAAGGTTAGCGAAGCCGTCAATGGAGCCATCGTTACCGTTCCCACTCCGGGTGGAGATGTTAAGGTGAAGATTCCACCAGGCAGCCAAAGTGGCCAAACCTTACGCCTCAAGGGCAAAGGCGTTACCGATGCTAAGGCGCACACGACCGGAGACCTCTACTTGAAGCTTATGATCCAAGTCCCGAAAGTTGGTGGTGACTCGGCCCGGCAGGCGGCCGAGTTGTTGGACCAGTATTACGTGGAAGATCCCCGTCAACATCTACGGCTCTAGTGTTCCAGGGGGATTCGGTTTGCTCCCTTGTTCCCGTATATTCACTACGCTATGCCCCGCGCCCGTAAAATTCATACCGTGCACATTGCTCACCCAGAGCCCGAGGCTACGGAATCCGCCTCGCCCGAGATTCTTGATGAAGAAGAGGCGCAGGAAGAGATAGAAGAAGAGCCCTTGGATGGGCTTACGGCACTCGTTGAGCCAGAACCACTTCCACACAGCGACGATAAAGAAGAGAAGACCGATACCGCGCTGGTCCTGTATGATCCCCTCCAGCGGTATCTTGCCGAAATCAGGCGATATCCACTCCTCACTATTGAGGAGGAGCACGATTTGGCCATCCGCTACAAAGAGCACGGCGAGATTGAAGCTGCCTATCGGCTGGTGACCGCCAATCTCCGCCTCGTTGTCATGTTTGCTCGACGCTATGAACGCGCTGTGCATAACCTCCTCGACCTGATTCAAGAAGGCAGTATCGGACTGATGGAAGCGGTGCGGAACTTTGATCCCTACCGTGGGGTCCGCTTTCCTTCGTATGCTGTGTGGTGGGTACGGGCTTACATCATCCGCTATCTCATGAACAACTGGCGCATGGTCAAGCTGGGGACGACCCAAGCGCAACGCAAACTGTTCTTTAACCTCCAACGAGAGAAAGAACGGCTTGAGGCGGAAGGGTTCTTTCCCGCGCCAAAGCTTATTGCACAAAATCTCGGGGTCAAAGAAGAAGAAGTCGTGGAAATGGAACAGCGCATGTCGTCCCGCGATCTGTCGCTCGACACGCCGATTGATTCCGAGGAAGAAGACGGGGCAAGCTTGATCGACTTTATCGCCGACAAGCATACCAATGCCGAAGAAACGGTCGCGGTCGCTGAATATCAAGCACTGATGCGCGAAAAAATGGCCGCGTTTGCCCAGACGCTCAAGGGGAAGGAAGAAGTCATCTTTCGTACACGGCTGTTGGCGGAAGAGCCCGTCACCCTCCAAGAAATTGGCGATCAGTATGGCATCAGCCGCGAGCGCATTCGCCAATTGGAGAGCCGATTGAAGAAAAAACTCAAAGACTTTCTCCTGCGCGAAATTAAGGATGCCAAGGGGCTCAATATCGGGTTCGTTGAAGGACGATAGAATACACGGGAAAGAGCGCAAAGAGGCCGATGTCTCACGAGGAACGCTTTCTTATGCCTTCGAACACGACCTACTCATTCCACTCGTCGACCATAATGGACGCAGGATTTTTTTTCCTGGATGGTATCGACAAACAAGAAGGTAACCTACTATCAGGGTTGAAGTTTTTGATTTTTATCTGATTGGTGAAGGGACATTTTTTTCTTTCGATAAAAATGTGTAAAAAAGATTAAAGTTCGCTTCGTGTAAAACCGATAGACAGCACAAGACGAAAAAAATTGTTTTGCATAGGAGACTCCCATGTACCGCCACTACTATCCGATCCGACTCTTCTTCTTATTAGGTGCGTTGCTCCTGTTCCAACCGTCTACTGCTTCCGCGAAATATCTCATTGAGTTCGCCGATGGTCAGCGTATGACTGTCTCAAACTACGAAGAGATTGGTAGCACAGTGAAGGTGTACACCTCACTGGGTTCCTTCGCCTTCCGTAAGGACGACGTGGTGCACATCACCAACCTCAATCCCGGAGAAAAGAAAAATCCCCTAACTGAGGGGAAGGAGACCCGTTCCGTGCAGTCGAAAAAAGGGGATGCGCAGATTTCCGTGCTCGCAGAGAAAAAACCAGCGAGTGAACCAGCCCCGATTACCGGAACCCAAACGAAAGAAATGCAGAATTTCATGTCGCAGGTTGAAGATGGTTTGTTCCGTATGCGGTATGTGTTCGCGCTGATCATTGGGCTAAAGGTCTTTAAGATCTTCTTTGCCGCCAGCGTTCGATAATTTCCTCGTCCCTTTGTCTACTCTTCCGGCTGCGGGAGTGGTGCTCACTGCGCCACTCCCGCAGCCGGAATGTTTTTTGCCCCACCTTTTTCCGTCTTTCAGTTCAGCGCGCGTCTTCTGCCACTCGTGAAAATCGCGCGTCACGGCCCTCCAGATTGTACAAATTCTCCATCTGTGTCAGAACCACTCGAAACACGACATCGAGACGGTCGAAAATTCGCTGAGAGGGATAGGTATGTCTCACGGAAATTTAACGCGCTTGAGGATAATAGGCCGTATTTTTATTGTTTTTATGTTTGGCGTCGGGATGAGAGGGTTCGGAGGAGATTATCTCAGCTCTCTGAAGTGGTATCCGTCTCCACGTGGAGACGCCTATGCGGAAGAGATGGACCAACAGCAACAATCGTCACAAGAAGGGAGACAGGCTATGAAAATTGTTCGTGTCTATACCGGAGCAGATAACAAATCGCATTTCGAGGACATCGAAGTCCCGCTCAAAAGTGGTGGCAAAGCTGGGTCCTTGTCGGATTTGGTCAAGGCCACGGGCGTCATCTTTCGGGAGACCGGTGGGGACTATAACTTTGACTTCCATAATGCCCCGCGACGCCAGTACGTCGTCAACTTGGAAGGTGAGGTGGAAATTGAGGTTGGTGACGGTACGAAGCGCCTCTTACGGACAGGGGATATCCTGCTGGCGGAAGATACAACCGGCCAAGGACACATCAGCCGGGCAGTTGGTGGAAAACCTCGGAAGTCGCTCTTCATCACGTTGGACTAACCGCCGCGTAGCTCAGTCCCTCCATAAGTTGTTGTCTGAATTAGGCGGGCTCGACTTCTTGCACCCAACGGACCGTAATCAACCCCACCGTACCGATCAGCGTTAAGACGAGCCACGAGGCATGATAGGTCCCCGATACGTCGGCTAACAAGCCAAAGAGGGGCGGCGCCAGTAGCGTTGCTGGCGCTGACAGCACTTGGACCAGCGAGATGGCGGACCCCGCCGACTCTGGGCCGGCGATTTCAATCACTAACGTCCCGAGAATCCCCGTCCATGCAAAGGCTGAAATACCGAAAAGAATGGACAACGCGCCAACGATCCAGAGCGGAGTGGAAGATGGAAGTAATGCCGCGCAAAGGGTACTGCACACCGATAGCGCGAGGATCATAACCAGCACCGGTCGCCGTTTTCCTTGAAAACGCCGGTCGCTCACCAACCCCCAACCAATGCGTGCCACCATCGCGGCGACATTGACGACGACGAACAACGCTCCCGCTGTGACAACGGAGACCGCGAAGGTCTCGTGGAGAAAGAGGACGAAATATGTGGTCGCCGCCATTTGCGTAAAGACTTGGCAGTTAAAGATAACCGCCAGGCGCAAGAGGCGTTTATCGCGTGCGAGGTCTTTGAGCGAGCGCATGGCCGCAGCCCCTGCGATCGGCTTGCGTGGGGGATCGAAGTAGGCCACCACGATCAGTATCGCGCCAATCAACGACAGGATTCCTCCGGCAAGATACGCGGAGCGCCACCCATAGTGCAGCGCCAGGATCGGGGCCACACCGGCGGCAAGCATACCGCCGATCGGCACCCCGGTCTGCCGAATTCCCATCGCGAAGCCACGCTGATGTTGCGGGAACCAGCGCATGATCGCCGCACTACCGGCGGGATTCTGAATGCCATTGCCTAATCCAAGCCCTAAGCAACTGAGCACCAGGGTCCAAAACCCAACACTCGAAGTGACAGCGAGCGCGGCCAGGGCACCAAGGACACCGGAGAGGATCAACACGCGCCGTTCACCCACGCGATCCGCCGCGCGCCCACCGAACAGAGCAGAGGGGGCCGCCGTGAGAAACACCGCGGTTGAGATGAGCCCGACTGACGCACGACTGATGTGCAGGTCATCCTGAAGAAACGGTGCAAGTGGCCCAAAGGCGGAGCCCAGTATATTGGTCGCTGCCTGTCCCCAAGTCGTGAGGCCTAACGCGTACCAGCGATAACGTTCGTTGGCCAGTAAAGTAGAGCGATAAGAAAACATGCGTGCAAAGTATCAAGGGCGACGAAGAAGGATACCCTACCCGATGTCCAGAAACGCGTCGAGCAACAGACTGATCCCCGCTCCAACGAGATCGACTGCTCCCTCCCAGACCATGGGGTCAAGAGCAGCGCTCAAGTGTTCAAACTGACGACGACTCTCGGCTTCCGCTTTCAAGCGCTCACACACCAAATGAAGTGCGACGGATCACCTGCATGACCTCTCGCTCTTTGCGGTGCATGCGAATAGCTTCACTGCGAGAGACTTCATGATCGTAGCCCAGCAAATGCAGGATGCCGTGAATCAGTAAAGTTTGGACCTCCTCCGGTAAGGAGTGCCGACGACGCTGGGCCTGGCGCGCGGCTGTTTCAATGGAAATGACCACATCGCCGAGCAGGAAGGGTTGAATCTCATCCGCAAGCGGAAACGACAAGACGTCAGTCGGTTTGTCTTTCCCGCGATACTGGCGGTTCAGGGCGTGGATCGTTGGGTCCGTCACTAACGCTAGACTGAGTTCGGCCCGCGTCTGGCGCAGATGGCGCAGGATCGTGCGCGCCCACGTGCGCAGTTCGCTCCGGCTCACTCCGGGAGCCTTGCCCGAAATGCCGATGGTCAAACCGTTCCTGGGTGCGGAGTCGGCGCTGTTCACGTCTCTCTTCCTCGAAGCGTTCTTGTTCATCATGCGCTCGTTCGTAAGCCATAATCACGTCTTGAACCAGGCGGTGGCGCACGACATCCTTTTCGCTGAAGAAGGAGAAGTTGATCCCCTCAATGCCATGAAGAATCCGCTGCGCTTCCTTGAGCCCGGAGCGTGTCCCGGTCGGTAAATCGACTTGCGTGACATCCCCGGTAATGACTGTTTTCGATCCATACCCCAAGCGGGTGAGAAACATTTTCATTTGCTCACTCGTGGTGTTCTGGGCTTCGTCGAGAATGACGAACGAATCATTAAGCGTACGACCACGCATGAAGGCCAGAGGCGCGACCTCAATCGTCCCCCGTTCAATCATCTTGCTGGCGCGGTCGTAATCGACCATGTCGTACAGCGCGTCATAGAGCGGACGGAGATAGGGATTGATCTTTTCCGCCAAGTCGCCCGGCAGGAATCCCAATTTCTCTCCAGCCTCAACCGCGGGACGAGTGAGGACCACACGACTCACTTTGTGTTTCATCAGCTCGGCGACCGCCATCGCCATCGCCAAATACGTTTTCCCAGTGCCGGCGGGACCTATGCCAAAGACAATATCGAAGCGACGGATCGCTTCGATGTACGCTTTCTGCGCGATACTCTTGGGAGTAATCGTGCGCCGATGGGCAGAGATGTAGACCGTATCGAGAAAGATGTCCTTGAGATTGGCGGATCGGTCACGGCTCAGAATGCGAATGGCGTAATCGACATCGCTGGGATAGATGGGGTAGCCATTCTGCAACAGTCCATAGAGCTGCGTGGCGACGCGTCCGGCGAGGAGCCGCTGGGTTTCATCGCCGGTAATCACGAGGGTGTTATTCGCGGCGGCGATCTTGACGTGCAGTGCGCGCTCAATGACGCGCAAATGTTCGTCCTGATGGCCTAGGAGGTCGGGGAAAAAGCGCGGATTGTCAAACTGGACGCGAGATGTGTCTTCGGTGTGGTGCTCCAATTTCTTAGCTTCCTTTTTCGACCAGCTCGTACACCTTCCGCAATGCCTCATCCAACCGCGCGACATCCTTACCACCCGCCTGGGCGAAGTCCGGGCGGCCACCGCCTCCACCGCCTACGATCGGCGCGATCTGCTTGATGATGTTGCCCGCATGGTGCGTCTTGGTGATCTCCTTGCTGACGCCGACCAACAACAGCGCACGATCTCCTTGCACCGTGCCCAGCACCACCACAGCCGGTTGTAACTTGTCACGCAACTTGTCGGCCATCTCTCGTAGCGCTTTGTCTTCCACGCCTTCAACGCGGCTGGCAACCACATTCACGCCGTTCACTTTCCGCACGCGCGCGGTAATTTCGTCGCTTTGTGAGCCCGCCAGTTTGTTTTGGAGTTGCGCGAGTTGTTTTTCGAGGTCGCGACGTTCGGCGAGCAGTTTTTCCAGTTTCTCGACCGCATCCTCTTCGGTGCCTTTGAGAATCGTGCCCACTTCCTTCAGCACCTTTTCCCGCTGCCGTACCCACTCCAGGGCTCCATCGCCCGTCGTTGCTTCGACCCGCCGGACACCGGATGCGACTCCTGCTTCAGCTTTCAGCTTGAATAGGCCAATATCGCCAGTCCGCGTGATGTGCGTGCCACCGCAGAGTTCAGTGGAAAAGTCCCCCATCTTAATCACCCGCACGCGCTCTCCATATTTTTCACCAAAGAACGCCAGCGCGCCACTTTTCAGGGCGTCATTGAGTGACATCTCCTGGCTAGTCACTTCCGCGTTTTCACGAATATGCGCGTTGACCATATCTTCAATGCGCTCCAGCACCTCATCCTTGACCGGACTGGTATGGGTGAAGTCGAAACGTAAACGATCCGGTGTCACCAATGAACCCGCCTGACGCACATGCGGCCCCAACAACTCGCGCAAGGCCGAGTGCAGGACGTGAGTCGCCGAATGGTTGAGCCGGATCGCTTCGCGCCGCTCAGCGTTGATGACCAACCGTACCCGGTCTCCGGTTTGAAGTGCCCCTTGCTGAACCCGCCCACGATGGACCACCAGAAAGGGCTGCGGCTTCAAGGTGTCAAGGACTTCGACAATATCACCTCGGCTCGTCTCAATTCGTCCGGTATCGCCTACCTGCCCGCCAGATTCACCATAGAAAGGAGTCTCAGCCGTGACGATCTCTACCTCTTCTCCCGCCCGCACGGCATTGGTGCGAGGTTCACCATTCACGAGCACCGCGAGCACTTCGGATTCCCATTCCACGATGCGATCACCAGCAAAACGAGAGCGGAGGTCGGTCAATCCGGCACTGATGTAGACCGTGCCTTTCTGTCCTTCACGGGCGCGGGCGCGTTGTTCGTCCATTGCCTGGTCGAACCCCGCGCGATCAAGCGTGAGCCCTTCTGATGACAGGAAATCCTCGGTCAAATCCAAGGGGAAGCCGTAGGTGTCGTATAAACGGAACGCGGCATCGCCAGTCAAGGTCGTCTGGCCGCTCTTGCGGACCGAATAAATCTCTTGCTCCAGCAGTGAGAGCCCCCGGCCCAACGTATCGGAGAAACGGACCTCTTCGGTGCGCACCACTTCAGTGACATAGTCTTTGCGCTCGATCAGTTCTGGATACGCCGCACCCATTAAGCGCACGACGCTCTCGGTTGCGTGCGAGAAAAAGGGAGCCTCAAACCCAAGCAGCCGCCCGTGACGCAACGCGCGCCGCATGATGCGCCGTAGCACATACCCACGCCCATCATTGGTCGGCACGACACCATCGGCAATCACAAACGCGGCTGCACGGGCATGATCCGCGATGACGCGAAAGGAAATATCCTGTTCGGGATCACTGCCGTAGCGTTTGCCGCTGAGCTCTTCCATCGCACGGATCACATCCCGGAGGAGGTCGGTATCGTAGTTCCCGCGCGCCCCTTGGAGGATAGAGGTAATACGCTCCATGCCCATGCCGGTATCGACATGTTTCGCTGGTAACTCGGACAGCGATTGGTCAGCACTGCGATTGTATTGGATAAAGACGAGGTTCCACAGTTCCATGTAGCGTGGGCAGTTCCCATTGACACTACAGGTGTGGCCAGGCGTATTTTCCTTCTCACATATCCCGGGGCCGCGGTCGATGTGGATTTCCGAGCATGGACCGCAAGGCCCGGTCTCACCCATTTCCCAGAAATTATCTTTTTCCGCAAAACGGAGGATCTGCGCTTCGTTGATGTCGGTCAGTGTTCGCCACCAGTCTTCGGCCTCATCGTCTGTGTTATAGACGGTCGCCCACAGCTTGTCCTTTGGTAGCTTCCAGACCTCAGTCAATAATTGCCAAGCCCACGAAATCGCCTCTTTCTTGTAGTAATCGCCGAACGACCAATTGCCGAGCATCTCAAAGAAGGTGTGATGATAAGTGTCGCGCCCCACTTCTTCGAGATCGTTGTGTTTGCCGGAGACACGTAAGCACTTTTGCGAATTAACGACCCGTCGCTGGGTTGGTTTTTCAAGATCAAGAAAAATGTTCTTAAACGACACCATGCCCGCGTTCGTGAACATCAACGTCGGATCACTGGCCGGAATGAGCGAGGCACTCGGCACAATCTGATGCCCCTGTTGCGCAAAGAAGTGGAGGAAGCTGTCGCGAATTTCTTTTCCTGTCATGGACATGCTTTTTCTCTCTCAAGTCTTAGTCTTCGTTCTCGTTTTCTGTCGCTGTTGCGCATTCGTCGCTCGGTGCATTGCCCATGACACTCTCGACGACCTCCTGAGAGTAACCGCGACGCAACAACAAGCGAAATGCCCGTGCGTACATCCGAGGTTGTTGTAGCGCGTCCGCCGAAAATCGGCTAGCCAGGAGTTGGCGCGCCGAAGCATGAACCTCCATTGCGTCGTTGGCAGTGAGGACATGGTCAATGGTATGTGACGAGAAGCCCTTGTGCGCGAGCTTTGCCTTGATCCCTGCGGGACCAAATCCCCGCGCGTTCAGACGTTCACTCTGGTCGGCAGCCAGGCGGGAGTCATTCAGATACTTTTGTTCCTTGAGGCGCATCACTGTGCGGATGACGGCCTCTTCCGTGAAGCCTTTCACGAGGAGTTTGGAGCTGAGCACCTGCTCGCTGTAATCACGCTGAGCGAGCAGGCGATAGGCGTATTCGAGAGGAGAGAGGGTAGTGGATTGCGGATCGCGGATCGTGGATCGCGGATTTTTCATGCCGATAGATCGACTTTGTCGTAGACCTCGGCGAGTACCAGCTCGCACTCAATGGAAGAGAGGTGCATGGTATCCTTCACGTCATCGGTTTCTGATAGGAGCCAGCGATTTTCAGGCTGTCGCACGAAACGTTCGACATGACATGTCTCTTGAGAAACCAGCACGTACCCCATGAGGGAAGCAAACGTTCGATAATGTTGAAATTTCCCTCCTCGGTCGTAGTCTTTTGTGGAGTCTGACAAGACTTCAATAATGAGGGTGGGGTTGAGCAGCGTGTCCTTCTGATCATCCGCGAGCTGAGCCTGTCCACAGACGACGATCACATCGGGATACGTGTACAGGCCGGTCGGGCTCACCCGTACGCGCAAGTCCGCCGAATACACCGCGCACGGGCGCCCTCTTAGTTGCCCGCCTAAAGAGACAACTAGATTCGTGACGATAAGCACGTGGCGGACACTCGCGCCCGCCATCCCGAACATTTCCCCGTTGACATACTCGCTCTTGTATTCAGCTTTCCGCTCAATGGCCAGATATTCTTCCGGGGTTAAGTAAGTTTTGAGTTGTGAAGACATGGCTCAGCTCCGTCGATGAAGGGAGTAGGTTACGCCTCTTCCGCAACTGCCGCAGTCGCCACCCCAAACTTCTCGCGAATTTTGCTTTCGATGATCTGAGAAATCTCAGGATGCTCTTTGAGGTATTCCTTGGCGTTCTCTCGTCCTTGCCCGATGCGGTCGCCGCTGAACGAGTACCAGGCGCCGGATTTATCGACAATCCCGTTCTCCGACCCAATATCAACCAGTTCCCCTTCTTTCGACACGCCACTACCATAGAGCACGTCAAACTCTGCTTCCTTGAACGGTGGAGCGACTTTGTTCTTCACCACTTTTACTTTGGTGCGGTTCCCCACGATCTCTTCTCCTTGCTTCACCGCGCCAGTGCGGCGAATATCGAGACGTACGGAAGCGTAAAACTTGAGCGCGTTCCCGCCAGTCGTCGTTTCGGGATTGCCAAACATAACCCCGATCTTCATGCGGATCTGATTGATAAAGATGATCAGGGTGCGGGACCGTGAGATGCTGCCCACCAGTTTGCGTAAGGCTTGTGACATCAGCCGCGCTTGCAGTCCCATTTGCGGTTCGCCCATTTCGCCTTCGATTTCTGCTCGTGGGGTCAGTGCGGCTACCGAGTCAATGACAATGACGTCAATTGCGCTACTGCGGACCAGGGTGTCGGTGATTTCGAGCGCTTGTTCGCCGTTATCAGGTTGAGAGACGAGCAGTTCATCCACTTTCACGCCGAGCTTCTGGGCGTAGCCCATATCGAGGGCATGTTCGGCGTCGATGTAGGTGCAGGTACCCCCGATCTTTTGGGCTTGCGCGACGACTTGCAGAGCCAAGGTGGTTTTACCGGAGGACTCTGGTCCGTAGATTTCCACAATACGGCCACGCGGCAGCCCACCAATCCCAAGTGCGAGATCAAGGGTCAGTGAGCCCGTCGAGATGACGGGAATGTCTTGGATAATTGCCGCTTCCCCAAGTTTCATGATCGCGCCTTTACCAAATTGCTTTTCAATTTGGCTGACCGCAAGATCAAGGGCGCGGCTACGGTCTTTGTCATTAGCCATCAGGTGTTCTCCTCATGCGATTTGCTACGGCGTCAAGGCAATTGATCCAAGCGGACGGTAGACTGCTCCGGTCGGGTGCAGGTCACTCTGATACAAGGTCACCTGGTTAATCTCGCTCTCTCCGAAGCGCGTGTGCTCCTGCGCTGTTATGACTGCCAGCACCTGCTCCCACCCTTGGAGCGACCGAACACGTCCGAGAGTCAAGTGAGGGGTAAATGCGCGCCCTTCTGGCGGGCAGTCAAGCGACATCAACGCCGTTTCGATTTTCTCGCTCAGCGCTGCGAGCCCCTCACCATATAACCCAGCCCACACGACACGTGGACGTTTGAGGTTAGGGAACGCTCCAAGTCCCTGGGCCACAACACGGCACGACGGATGCGTGCGGAGCGCTTGGCTGAGGACCTCTAAAATTGGGGCAACTTGATCGCGCGCGATGTCACCAAGGAACTTCAGCGTCAGGTGCCATCCCTCGGCGCGTGTCCAGCGAATGTCTCCTCTGGTGGACTGGAGGGCGAGCTGTATTTTCGCTATTTCTTCGATTACCACAGGGGCAAGATTAACGGCAATAAAGGCGCGAATCAAGACGGGAACCTCTTGGAAAATGAAGAATGAAGAATGAAGAATTAGGGATGAAGAGTTGAGAGCAAAAATCCACCCGGACACTCTCCATTCTTAATTTTCAATTTTCAATTCTTCATTCTTCACTCCTTCGTCTATCTGCGAATAAACCCGGACTCGGCAATCGGAATTCCCAGCAAAGAGCGGCGGACCCAGTCGAGTGTGAGTTGGGCAATCAGCGTTTTGATCCAGTCGCGGTTGCCCCACAATTGATACTTGCGCGCGACCAATGTCCCCTCCGCCGCAAGGGCCAGAAACGCCGTCCCCACTGGTTTCTCCGGTGTTCCACCACCAGGCCCGGCGATGCCAGTGACAGCAACCCCGATGTCTGTGCCTAAGCGTTCGCGGACTCCCGCTGCCATCTCGCGGGCCGTCTCTTCACTAATTGAGCCGTGCAACTTGATCGTCTCTGGTTTGACCCCCAAGAGGTTGATCTTGGCGGTATCGGCATACGCGAGTATCGAGCCGTGGAAGTAGGCGGAACTGCCTGGCACGTTAGTCAACCGGTGTGAGACCAGTCCGCCAGAGCAGGACTCGGCGAACGCGACCGTCTTTCCGTGTTGCTTCAGCAGTTTGCCGACGACGTCTTCCATCGTCACATCGCCCTCGCCATAGACATACGAACCAACACGAGAGCGGATGCGGTTGGACAGCTCTTCGAGACGAGCCTCCACTTCATGAGGTTTTCCGCGCACTGTCACTTTCAAGGAAATCTGGGGGAAACTTGCGCGAAACGCTAAGCGTCCCTCGTGTTCGGCTACCGTTCCAGCCACCGCTTCATCAAGACCAGATTCACTGATGCCAAACGTCTGAAATGCCCGCGTGAGAAACACTTCGCCCCCACCACGCATCTGACGGAGCCACGGTAACACTGTTTCTTCCATCATCGGTTTGAGCTCGCGCGGCACGCCGGGAAGGATGATGAGATGCTTCCGCCCGTGGGGCGTATCGAGATCAACTCGGTATCCAGGTGCTGTGCCGAGGTGGTTGGCAATAATTTCCGCCCCTTTGGGAAATTTCGCTTGTTTCAGGTTGTTCTCCGGCATGGCACGGTTCAGCGAGGCGAAAAGTCGACGAATGTTGTTGGCCACCTCGTCGGAAAAGAAGAGCTCGACCCCAGCGAGTTTCGCGACGAGCTCTGTCGTCAAATCATCCGCCGTGGGGCCAATCCCGCCAGTTGAGATAATCACGTCGGCCTTCTCGATTGCTTGTCGCCAGGCCCAAGTGATGCGTTCGGGAACATCACCTACGGTGAGGACGGCGGCCACATCAATACCCGCCTCGACCAATTTATCAGCGAGATAATTCGAGTTGGTATCAACAACTTTCCCCGTGGTGATTTCGTCACCGGTGCTGAGAATCGCCGCACGTTCGATCATAGTAATATCCTCACGATTAGGTTAGTATAAAGACCCGCGCACACGTCGTCGAGCACGACCCCGATGCCTCCCGGCACTTTTTGGTCAAAGAAGCTGGCTGGTGGCGGTTTGACAATATCAAAGAGGCGAAAGAGAAAAAAGGCGAGAATAAGCTGGGGCCACGTCACTTCCATGGCTGCTGTCGCGACCAAAAACCCCATGAATTCGTCGATGACGATTTTGCCGCTATCGTGCTCTCCCAATTCACGATCGGCCACACCCGCCACCCAACACGCTCCGGCAATAGCGAGCACGATAGCGATCAAGTGCAAGGCAACGGAAAACGAAAAAAGCTGGGCGGAAAGCAAAATAAGCGGGATGGCGACCAGCGTGCCCACGGTGCCTGAGGCAAACGGGGCATAGCCGCTGTAGGCTCCAGTCGCGACAAAGATGATGAGGGTGCGCATGGGGGGACGTAAAGCGTAAAACGTAAAAAGAACTAAGAAAGCGTCCTCTTTTTTTATGCGTTACGCGTTACGCGTTACGCGTTACGCGTTATTTTTTATTTTTGACTCTTTGCCAACTCATCACGAAAATTCGGATGCGCAATAGCAATCAGCGCTTCCGCACGGGCGCGGAGGTCCTTGCCTTTCATGCGGGCGACTCCATACTCCGTCACGATGTAGTCTGTACAGAAGCGTGGCGTCGTCACGACTGATCCAGGTGCGAGACGCGGGACGATCTTTGAGTGTTTCCCGTCTTCGGTTGTTGAAGGTAAGGCGATGATGGATACCCCACCGTCAGACAGGGCTGCTGCTTCAACGTAATCAAGACTGCCGCCCACCCCGCTAATCTGCACCTCACCAATCGTCTCGCCGTTGCTCTGCCCATGAAGGTCGATTTCCACCGCTGAGTTGATCGAGGCGAAGCGGGGTAATTTCGCCAGTTCGAGAATGTTATGGGTGACATTCACCGTCGCCATTTTCACTTGTGGTGTGCGGCCACAGAAATCGTACAGTTCCTTATCCCCCGCCAGTTCGCCAGTAATCATCTGCGGAGAATGCTTGGTATGCTCAACGAAATGAATCAGCCCTTGCGAGAGCATACCCGAATATAAATTGATTCCCGGTTTATCCGCTAATCGATAGAGCGCCATGTCGGGAACCGAGCCCACTCCAAGTTGTACCCAGGCGTGATCCGGGATCAGGTCCAAGACATACTCGACAATTTTGGTGTCCCGTTCGCTCTGGTGTGGAGTGTGATATTCGCCTATCGGCGCGGACGATTCGACCGCGAGGTGAATTTTGTCGATGGGCACGCGACTGTCGCCACCAGTGACCGGCATATTGGTGTTGATCTCGGCGATGACCAGTTTGGCGCTCTTGATGAAATCTTGGTACAGGCTGACGGAGATGCCCAAGCTCACGGTGCCATCGGACTGCGGTGGCGAGACTTGTGTCACCACCACATCGGGCTTGATGGGCCCGTCTTTACTGACGATACGAGTGATCTCGCTAAAGCGCATCGGCACGAATCCCGCGCGCTTCTCCTTGAAAATTTGACGAATGCGCGGCGCGGCTTGCCAGGTCATGTAGCGAAAATTGGTACCAAGCCCCTTGCGTAAAAACGTATACTCACCAAACGCCAACCCGGAGTAAATCGTCAGGTTATGAAAGCGTTCGACCTCTTGCTGAAACGCCTCATACAACGTCGTTGGCTCAACGCAGCCGTGGGGGAAGATCACGATACTGCCATCCGGAATCGCGCGAATGGCTTCGGTCGGTGTCACCAGTTTCATAATGTCCTACTTTCTCTTTCGAACTACTGACTACTGAATCTGACTACTGACTACTGACTACTTTTCTCCAGGCACCACGGCATACTTGATTCCCTCCCCTCGCTGCAAGAGGTCCAGGGCGAGAGGCAACTGGGCAAGCGTGTAGGTGCCGCTAATGAATTTCTCCACGGAAATCTTTCCCGCGCTCAGCAAGTCGTAGGCTTGTCGTACAGCTTTCGGCGTCAAATGGAAGGGGCTCAACACCCGGATTTGATCGTAATGGAAGCGATAGGTGTCAAAGGACGCGGTCGTGCCCGCTGGACAGCCGCCAAACAAGACCACTTGTCCACCTGGGCGGGCGAGCAACAATGATTCCTCCCACACCCGCGGCTGCGCTGTGCACTCGATCACAATATCCGCCCCGCGCCCTCCAGTGACATCCAACACTGCTTGTCGGGCATTCTCGGCGGCTTGCGGAATAATACCGTACGCCCCAACTGCTTGAGCCGCGCGTGCGCGCTCTGGGTTGCGAGCGATCACATAGACGCGTTCCACGCCAAGGGCACGGAGCGCCACGATATGAAGTAGTCCGAATCCGCCCGCGCCAATGACCACCGCCGTGTCATCCGGTCGCAGCGTCGTTTGTTGGAGAGCGAAGATCACACAGGACAGTGGTTCAAGAAACGCGGCTTCAATGAAAGACAGGGTAGGGGGCTTGGGTAAAAGATTCGTGCGAGTGACGCGCGCGGGCACCGTGAGATATTCGGCATACCCACCCAGCACATAGGTCTCCATAAGAGTGGTGCAGAGATTTTCTTGCTGACGATGGCAATAGTAACAATCTCCGCAGGGCCCGGTGGGGACAAGCATGACCTCATCACCTTCACGCACGGTGGCCACTTGCGCCCCGCGTGCCACCACCGTTCCCGCGTACTCATGGCCAAATCGCGTCGGTGGCGGCCATTTGGGATGTCCACGACGAAACGCCTTGAGGTCCGTGCCACAGGTCAGGGTCGCGCCGATTTTCAGGACAATCTCATCCGCCTGTGGCTGCGGAATGGGAATCTCGCGGATCGAGAGTTGTCCCGGCCCCAGGAGAAAAACCGCCTGCATGGTGTTGCTGTTCACCATAACAATGGGCGTACGTGAAAATGATAATGGTCGGGAATCTGCCGCATCTGATGGTCGAACATCCATTTGGGAAATTTCCCGGCATACTTCTGTTCCGCGACCAGCGACAACGCTTTTTCCATGTAGGCGACTTCTTCCGGGGTGACGTTCACTCGGTGTTCTCCGAGTACCGCGATTGGGACATCGCACGAATCGCAATCAAGAATGGTGAAGCGAAACGGATGATGAAACTCCGCATACCATTGGGTATAACGAGCCATGACGCAGAGGTCACAGGGACGGTCAACCACGAAACTCCCTCCTTCGCACTGAGCAGAACCGAGATTGCGCTCGGCGGCCTTGGTCAGCATAATCGCTGGGCGGCATCTTACGGAGGAGTCGGAAACATGGCAAGGCGCGAAGGTGGACACAGGCGAAGAACAGTTGGCTGGCTCATCGTGCTCACGGTTTTTTTCGGGTATTTCGTCTGGGCATTACGATCCGAAGAGGTCTTTCGCGTCGTCGAGAGAAAACTCGAGCAGACTCCCAGTGGTCTGGTCGTGAGCGGCGCGGTGCTCAATACCACCGCGACGGCAACGGGGGTCAATGTTGATGTGACATTCTTCGATCATCACGGCCGCCAACTGACCCAAGAGACCGTGACGATTGACCACCTCGCCGCTGGCGCGACGGTTCCCTTCAGCACGAAACCCATAATGCTCACGACCATGAAAGACTACACGATTCATGTGAATACCGGCCCGAATATGTATGGGAATTAACGCTGCCCTCAACGCTTTCTGGATGTGGAATGTTGCCACGGGATGGCATGCTGATAAGTGGTAACACTTTACGGGCATTGGCGACGTTTTTTTCTGTAGGGCGGAACCGCGAGAAATCATGTATAAACCTCTTGTCTCCGCCACCGAAGCCATCGCTGACATCGCCGCTGGCGCGAGTATTGTCTTGGGCGGCTTTGGCGTGCTCCAAGGCTGGCCGCATGATGTGCTGTGCGCGCTGCGTGACCTTGGCGTGAAGAATCTCACGCTGATCTGTAACTCTCCTGGCTTTGGTCCATACTCTCCGCAAATCCTGGCGGAAAATCGCCAGATCAAGAAACTCATCGCGTCCTTCGGTGGATATGCGTATCGGACCACGCCGCTCTCCGAGCAAATTGGTCGTGGCGAGGTTGCATTTGAAATGGTACCGCAAGGAACGCTCGTCGAACGTCTGCGCGCTGGCGGTGCTGGCATTCCCGCGTTCTTCACGCCCACCGGAGTAGGCACCCTCGTCGCGGAAGGGAAAGAAACGCGCGTCTTCAATGGGCGCGCATATCTCCTTGAGACGGCACTGCGCGCGGACTTCGCGGTGATTCGCGCACACCGCGCCGATACCTATGGCAATCTCGTTTATCGTCGCACAGGGCGAAACTTTCATCCTCCTTTCGCGACCGCCGCCAATGTGACCATCGCCGAAGTCGATGAGATCGTTGAGCCGGGAACGCTAGACCCGGAGGGAATTGCGACACCGGGGATTTTTGTCCAGCGCCTCGTTCATCGTCACACGCCGATGCGCAAAGAGACGGTGTTGGACATCATGCGTACGAGTGGACGGAACGTGAAAGTCAGCGAAACCGCCGGAGAAAGTGGACATGGACTGTCCCCAGAATTGATGGCGTTGCGCGCCGCGCGATTGTTACAACCTGGACAGTACGTGAATCTTGGTATTGGCTTACCCACATTGGTTTCCGATTTTCTCCCCGACGGCGTGACGCTCCATGCTGAAAACGGCATTCTCGGCTATGGTCGCCTCGCTCCGGCGGGCGAAGAGGACATTGATCTCTACAACGCCAGCTCTCAACTGGTGACCCTCCAACCGGGCGCGAGTTTTTTTCATAGTGCCGACGCTTTTGTGATGGCGCGTGGCGGGCATATCGATACGGTTGTCCTGGGCGGGTTTCAGGTTGCCGAGAACGGTGATTTAGCGAATTGGAAAACGCCAACGATGGGTGCTGGCGCGGTTGGTGGGGCGATGGACCTCGCGGTTGGTGCGCGAACGCTGATTGTCGTGATGTTCCACACCACCAAGGACGGTGGCTTAAAATTGCTCCGGGAGTGCACCTATCCGTTGACAGCGTCGCATTGCGTCTCGTGGGTCGTCACGAATCTCGCGCTGATTCAGGTCGATGCGCACGGTTTTCTGCTGAAGGAGTTAGCGCCAGGGGTCTCGCTTGATGAAGTCCGAGCGGCGACCGCCGCGCCGTTACAACTTGCTTCAGATCTCCGAGAGATGGAGTTTTGATGTGGAAGACGCGCGCGCAGTGTTCGACTCGCGCGCCTACCGCTGGTGAGATTTGTTGAGAAAGGAACACGTATGACAATGGCATCGCAATCGCGGAATCTTGGGTTAGCGCTCCCGCTACGGGAAAACGTCGGACTACAGAAAACGCTCGAACTGGCACGAGAAGCGGAACAACTTGGCTATCGCTCGTTATGGACGGCTGAGGTGAATGGGCTTGATGCGCTGACGGTCCTGGCAAGCTACGCCACTGTCACATCTCGGGTACAGCTTGGCACGGGTGTGGTAGCAATCCAGAGCCGCACGCCGGTGATGACCGCGATGAGTTTTGCTTCCCTGCATGTACTATCAGGCGGACGCGCGATCATTGGGCTAGTGGCACGTATTAACTAAATTGTAGTATATTGCTAATTCTCTGAAGGTGAGCAACACTCTTGAGGAGAACAAGATGCCCGCCAAGCGTTCCATTGTCAAACTGACAAAAGAAGAAAAAACCCGTCTAAAGGAAGTCATCAGCA
>SHZE01000084.1 GCA_009692435.1 Deltaproteobacteria bacterium
TTGACCACATCCTGGCTCACGTCCTCCAAGTGGTCCGCCCAATACGTGCACGTACAATTCTTGGGCGTGCTGATCAGGTACTCGACGTACTGCTTCTTGGTAAGCATTGCCCTAAAATGCTATTTTTTGCCCTTACGCGTAACTCCTGTTGTTGTGGAATAATCGAAAGGGCGGTGTTGTCCGCGATGGCGTGGCCGCCACGGAGAGGACTTGCCGCCACGGAAGAAGCCGCAACGGCAAGCCCAGCGTGGTGGAGAAATTCACGGCGATTGAGTCTAGGGCGTTTCTTCATGCGAACGCTTCATTGAGGAGGGCGAGCTGGGCCGGAGTCAGCCGCCAGCCAGAAGCACGGCAGTTCTCTTCGGTGCGCGCCACACTATCGGATTTCGGAATAACGATCACATTTGGTTGTGAGACGCACCAATTGAGGGCGACCTGCGCGAGCGTCTTGTGGGTCTGTGTAGCGATCTCTTCTAACACGGCCATGCCTTGCCGGCGTCGCCACCGTGACTTGACGGCCAAACGACCATCGTCCAATGGCGTATACGCAATAATCGTCACATCATGTTGCTGACAATAGGGAAGCAGCTCGCGTTCAATCTCTCGATCATTAAGATTGTACAACACCTGATTAGACACAATCGGATGATTGGGGAGAGCGGCCTGCGCCCGGCGCAGTTCCTGGGTCGAGAAGTTACTAACGCCAATGTATTTGACCTGCTTGCGATCAACGAGAGTGGCCATCGCCCGCATGGTTTCCGTGATGGGGACCGACGAGTTTGGCCAGTGCACCTGGTACAGATCCACAGTGGCAATCCCCAGTTCGTGGAGACTAGCATCGGCCGCGCGCAGGACATCGTCATAGCGCAGGTGACTCCCCGAGACCTTGGTGGCGAGGAAGACCTGATCGCGGATGCCTTTGACTGCTTGGCCCACAACATCTTCGGTGCGGTATATTTCCGCCGTGTCGATGAGACAGGCTCCCAACTCGACGCCGCGGCGTAACGGTTCCACGCCGCCGCGATACTTCCATACTCCGAGACCAATTTCTGGGATCATGACTCCGGTGTTGCCCAAGGACTTTTGTTGCACGGGGGATTCCATGTCTGTGTCCTTCTTCTAAATTTTCCGCGCGCGCTCCACGATGGGCGCAAAGCTCTTCACCGCTTCCACGCCGCTGCTTGAGGCCGCCGCCCAAGCCAAGACGATTATGCGACTTACCCCGGCCTCTTGGTATTGCTTCATCAGCTCAGCCGAGGGTCCATCGTTCTGGGCCATCAAGAGCACGGAAAACTCAATCCCGTCGGGATTCCTCCCCGCGGCTTTGGCCATCTGCTTGATTTCAGGGATCGCGGTTTTGAACTGCCCTGGGGTCAAGTTAGCGGGGAACCAGCCGTCGGCATACTGAGCCACACGCTTGAGGGCATACTTTGGGTCGTGCGCTCCCAAGTAAATTGGTGGGTACGGTTTCTGGACTGGCTTCGGGCCAATCTTGAGCGGAGGAAATTTAATGATCTCTCCGTCGTAACGGGCCACGTCCTTACTCCACAATTCGCGTAACGCTTCGACGCCCTCGCGCACATGTTGCCAACGGCGCTTGAATTGCACACCGAAGAGTTCGGCTTCCTCAGCGAACCACCCGGCCCCCACACCAAGAATCAGTCGCCCGTTCGAGTAGAGGTCGAGCGTTGCCGTTGTTTTCGCCAGGGTGATGGCGTCATGTTGTGGCAGCAACGAGATTGCGGTACCGAGGCGAATTTTCTTGGTCGTCTGGGCGGCGGCCATGAGTGCGATAAACGGGTCAACTAACTCCGCGTAGAACGGTGGCACCTTGCCATCGGCGGAGCGGGGATAGTGGGTCGTATAGTGCATGGGAACGGCAATATGTTCAGCGACCCAAAATGAATCGAACCCTAAATTTTCCGCCTCCCGCGCGATATCACCAGGATTCCCAGATTTGTCAGTAAGAAAGACAGACACGCCAATGTTCATAACGACGACCCTCCTTCGTGCCAGCGGACTGTAGAACGGAACCGAATAGGTTTCAAGTTTCGGGTTTCATGGCCTGGAGTCGATCCTCGGTCGCCGATCCTCGGTCCTTTTAATTTTTTGCTTTTGCCTGTTGCCTTTTGCCTTCGATGAAACTCATTGACTCCATTAGGTGATTCCGTTAGCCTCACCCGTCAACAGGAGCCTCTTTCTCATACGGAAGAGGCTCTTCGTTCTCTGGAAGGACGCTATGGACGAAGCGGTTGGATACGCCCCCCGCCCTGGAGTGCGCAATGGCAAAGTGCTTGTCGTTGGCGTGGGCGGGCTCGGATGTCCCGCGGCCTTGGCGCTCGCACGAGCAGGAGTCGGAACCATTGGATTGATTGACCCGGATGTGGTGGAATTGTCCAATCTTCAGAGGCAAATTCTCTACGCCGTGCCTGACCTTGGCCGACCAAAAGTCCATGCCGCGCGTGAGAAACTGCTGCGTATCAATCCCGCCCTCTCGGTGATGTCCCACCAGGAGCGATTAGGGGCGGAGAACCTGTCCGTGCTGTTTCAGGATTACGACTTCATTATCGATGGGACTGACGGAATCGCCACCAAGTTTCTGATTAACGATGGCGCGGTCCTCATGCGAAAGCCCTTTTCTTATGCGGGCGCTGTGCAATTCCAGGGGCAGACGTTGACGGTCCTGCCACGGATCAGCTCCTGTCTGCGATGTTGGTTCCCGGTCCCGCCGGCGGAGGATGAGGTGCCGACCTGTCAGGAGAGTGGCGTCATCGGGAGTCTCGTCGGGAGTATGGGATTGATCCAGGCGACGGAAGCGGTGAAGTATCTCAGTGGTGACGGGGAGCTATTGACCGATCGTTTGCTCACGTATGATGCGCTGACATCGCGCTGGCGGGAGATTCGTGTGAGGCGAAGTCGTCAGTGCCCGCTGTGTGGTGAGTCTCCTACGATGGCCAATTTCCACAGTGTGGGGCGGACACAGGAAACCGTATGCTCGCGCGGAGACGCGGAGATGTGAAGACTACGAACGGTGGAGGAGCTGATATGAGTAATGTTACTGGACTGACCTGCCGCGAATGTGGCCAAGAGTATCCGATCGCGCCATTGCATGTATGTGAGATGTGTTTTGGACCGCTCGAAGTCATCTATGACTATGAGAGTATTCGCAAGCAGATCAGCCGTCGTCTGATTGAGTCACGGGCACCATCGCTCTGGCGCTACCGCGAACTGCTCCCAGTCAATGGGGAACCGCAGGTTGGTCTGCATAGTGGGTTTACGCCGCTCGTCAAAGCCGACCGTCTGGCTGCCCACCTGGGCGTAAAAGAATTGTATGTGAAGGATGATTCCGTCAATCATCCCACGTTTTCTTATAAGGACCGGGTGGTGTCCGTGGCGATCTCCAAAGCGATAGAATTTGGCTTCGATACGGTATCCTGTGCCTCTACGGGGAATCTCGCGAATTCTGTTTCCGCGCATGCGGCGCGTGCGGGGCTACGGTGCCTCATTTTTATTCCGGCGGATTTGGAACAGGGCAAAATCATCGGCTCGACTATTTACGGTCCACGCGCCGTTGGCATTCGCGGCAACTACGATGATGTGAACCGCTTGTGCAGTGAGATCGCGGACAAATATGGCTGGGCATTTGTCAATATCAATCTCCGTCCCTATTACACCGAAGGGGCAAAGACCTACGGTTTTGAGATCGCCGAGCAACTGGGCTGGCGCTTGCCCCAGCACGTCATTGTTCCAACCGCGGGCGGGACGATCCTGCCGAAAGTGGCGAAGGCGTTTGAGGAAATGAAGAAGGTCGGATTGATTGATGACCCCCATACTCCCAAGATTTACACCGCCCAAGCTGCGGGCTGCGCACCTGTGATTCATGCGTTGCACAAAGGGTCGGACCTGATTGTTCCTGTCAAACCGAATACGATCGCCAAGTCGATAGCCATTGGGAATCCCGCCGATGGGTATTACGTGTTACGCGCCGTGCGGGACTCTGGCGGCTGGGGTGAGGCGGTCACGGATCAGGAGATTGTGGAAGCGATTCAATTGCTCGCGCAAACGGAGGGCATCTTCACCGAACCCGCGGGCGGAACCACCGTGGCGGTGGCGAAGAAATTGATCGAACAGGGGCGCATTCCTCGCAATGAATCAATTGTCATCAGCATTACCGGAAACGGGTATAAAACTATCGAAGCGGTGATGGGCCACGTGAACCAGCCCTTTACCATCAACGCGCGCCTGCAAGATTTTGACGCGCTCTATCAGTCGTTGGCCGCGCCGGCGGCTTCGCCGGTCCCTGCGGCGGAGTTGCATTAGGGGAGTTGCCAGAGGACAGAAAAGTCGCCACAGTACAGGTGATTTTTTTCAGGAGGTATAAACATGGGTGCGCGAGTGCGGATTCCTACCCCGTTGCGCCGCTTCACTGGCGGTGCGGAAGAAGTCAGTGCTGACGGGGTCACGATTGCCGCGGTTGTTGATAATTTGGAACAGCGTCATCCCGGTCTCAAAGAGCGGCTGTGCGATGAGGCGGGTAAAGTCCGTCGGTTCGTGAACATCTTCGTCAACGGCGATGATATTCGCTTTCTCAATAACCTCGAAACGACAATCAAAGATGGGGATGAGGTGTCGATTGTTCCCGCTATTGCTGGGGGGTGAGGCGTGTCGCTGTTACCAGTCTGGGACGAGGGAGGCCCCCCCTCGCAGATGTCGTCCGTCCCATCGGTTCTGCATTTAGTGGGGAACACCCCACTCTTTGAACTCACCAAGGTCACTGCCGGTCTCTCTCCACAGGTGCGAGTTTTTACCAAACTGGAAGGGTTTAATCCGGGCGGATCAGTCAAAGATCGGGCCGCCCTTAAAATGGTGTCCGAAGGACTGCGCACCGGAGCCTTGACGCCGGGCAAGACCATTATCGACTCAACCTCTGGTAATACCGGCATTGCCCTTGCGCTCGTTGGGGCCGTCTTGGGCTATCCCGTCGAGTTAGTCATTCCTGAAAATGTGAGCATTGAGCGCAAGAAGATCATCGCCGCGTATGGAGCCAAGATGATCTTCAGCAGTCCGTTCGAAGGGTCGGATGGGGCGATGCGGATGTGTCGTCAGATTCTGCACGAGGCCCCGGAGCGCTATTTCAAGCCGGACCAGTATTTCAATACCGCCAATCCCCAAGCGCATTACGAAACCACGGGGCCCGAGATTTGGCGGCAGACGCAGGGGCAAGTGACACACTTCGTGGCGGGGATCGGGACCAGTGGCACGATCATGGGCACTAGTCGGTATCTGAAAGAACAGAATCCCCAGATTCAGATCATCGCTGTTGAACCTGACGACGCCTTCCACGGGTTGGAGGGGCTCAAGCATATGGCCAGCTCCATCGTGCCGGGTATTTATCATGAAGGGGAATTGGATCGTAAAATTCCCGTTGGTACGGAAGAGGCGTATGAGACGGTCTATCGCATCGGGAGAGAAGAAGGAATTCTTGTCGGACAATCGTCCGGCGCGGCACTCTGGGCATCCCTCAAACTGGCTCGTGAGATTGAGTCTGGCGTGATTGTCACCCTCTTCCCCGATTTTGGCGACAAATATCTGAGTACGAATTTGTGGGTCGGGTGGAAAGAGTTCGATAAAAAACAAGAACGCGTCTAATCGTCCGGAGGGTGCGATGAAAGAAAAATTCTATCTGACATACCCCCCTGCTCTCGTGAAACAACCCATCATCTATTTGTTGGTAAAGAAGTTCGATCTGATTCCCAACATTCGGGGTGCCAATGTCTCCGAGGAAATGGGTTTGCTCGCCGTCGAGTTGGAAGGCCCACAGGAGACAATTGATAGCGCGGTTGTCTGGATGAGATCCCAAGGCGTGACGGTTGAGCCGATTGAGAAAAACGTCATTGAGTGACCACGACGATGCTCGCCGACGAACAGATCGAACGCTACAGTCGCCAAATCATTTTGCCCCAGGTGGGCGGCAAGGGCCAAGAAAAACTCCTGCGCGCGAGCGTGCTGCTCAATGGGGCCGGGCCGTTACAGGAAACTGCGCTATTGTATCTAGCCGCGGTGGGAATTGGCACGATTGGGATACTGACGGATGAAGAGGTGGGCCTCTCCTCCGTGCTCATGCCGGAGTCCTCGGATGCCCTCACGACCGTCCCTCAGCGGTTGAATCCGGAGTGCGCGATCGTCCATCATCACGGGACGGAGGGGCACCCCCTCACGGCGCTCTCACAACTGGCGCGGAACTATACGCTCGCCATATCTGGCCCTGACAGCCACCTCCATGACGCTTGTTATATCGCGCGGCGACCTTTCCTCTGTGTACAGAGTGTGGGAACGCAGTGCTGGTTTTTGACCTGTCGAGGATACGACGCAAGCCAGCCGTGCGCGCATTGTGTTCAACTTCCCACGAGGGAAGAGGCACCCTCGCCTTTTGTGGATCTTGCGGCGTTGTTTCTTGGTGCCCAGCTTGTCACGGAGGTTGTCAAAATAATCTTGGGGCTCGATCAATCCGCTGGGGCGACCTTGGTTCGCTGTGAGTTCCCGGACTTGCGGTTTGATGTCCAGAAGGTGCGGAAAAACCCGGATTGTTCCTACTGTGGACACTCCCTCTCCGAATAGAGGGAGTGTCGAAGGAAATATTCGCGGTTCCCCGGTTTTATTTTTTACTTTTGGGTTGGGGTGAGACTGTTAGCGGGGGAGCAGAATATCCAACCAAGGGAGCACGCCGGTTGTAGGGGGATAGTAAGAAGAGGAATTTCCGTAGGGGCTCTCCTCATAGAGAGGAGGGTTGTTGTACACCGCTCCAGGATACGAAGGACGGTCGGAGTAATGACCACCGGAATAGCGGCCATCGTAGTAGCCGCGGCCTTGGCCCCAGCCAGAGCGCGTGTCGTCGTAGTAGCGGCGATCGTGGCCCCAGCCAGAGCGTGTGTCATCGTAGTAGCGGTTGTCATCACGACCATTAGAGTAGCGGTCCCATCGGCCTCGGCTGAGGCGGTTGTTAGACCGGTCGCGATAACAGTCATCATCATCGTAACGGCTATAGGAGTCATAGTCGTGATGTCTGTGTTTCCTTTTTGCAAGGGCGGAGGAGGGAGCAATGAGTAAGAAGACAACCAACGGCAGAACCGCGGCGGTGATTTTCTTGAGAGATGTTTTCATAACATCCTCCTTATAGGGCAAACAAACACCACGAAAAAATAAAGGTCGCGTTCACGAAGCAATACTTCGGACATTTTTTGAGTAAGGTGAAGGGGAGTAACGAAAAAGGCCACGCCCTGCTTGAATAGGAGTGCACAACTCTAGTTCCCGCAGGGGATGGCCGATGACAATTGCCGCGAACATTTTGAAGCAGATGCCCGCCGCG
>SHZE01000085.1 GCA_009692435.1 Deltaproteobacteria bacterium
CAGCAGGCTCGGGCCGTCAAATAGTCGTCCGAACAACGCCGGATATCCACAGCCCCAATGGAAAAGCCAGCAGTCAGCACCGCCCCGGTGATCTTTGTGCGCCACTCCTGCGCGGTAAGCTCCGAGCATCCAGCCGAATTAGGCCATTTTCACGCGTGTGTCCTCTTTTAGGAGCCATCCTCCTGTCACCTACAGCTGGATATTAAATAATACGCAGAAGCGTGTAATTGCTGCGAGGGTGGCCCAGAGGGGCGGTATCGCGGACACCTGGGGCTTTCTGCGGCCTGGAAGCGCTACTCATGGAATCCCCCGCCTCGTTAGACAGTTGTAGTAGACAGCGTTCTACTGTCTTGGACATACACACCACCCCCTTTAGGGGGTGTGTAGTCCAGATGTACAACCGGCTTCAAGATGCCCTCCGGGTTTCGAGCAGGGCCACCTTTTGAAGCCCGTTGCTGCCCTCAATGACCGTGAACATGCCGTTCTTCTTCCGGTTCACGGTCTGGCGAATGGTGCCTTCCTTGATGCCCGTCTCTTCGGCAATCTCGGCAAAGCTCAACGGCCCGGAGGACACTGCCGCCTTGATGCGCTGCCAGACAGGCAGGGCGCTCGCGATGCTGGCGACGCTGGCGGGGTCAGCACGGGCGATCCGGACGGAGCCGGGGACCCTACCCGGGCATCAGCGGCTATTGGACGGCCTGCGCCCACTGTCCAGCCAAATAAGATTGATCCGATGCCGGACACTCATGGTAGTTTCCGCTCTCGGCTTGAGGACGTCGTGACCGTTGATGGCCGACCTCGGAATGGCGAGAGCGACGGCACGACTGCGCACGGGTTCGCAGCAGAGATAAATGCGGTGGCTCTCAGGGGCCGAACTTGCCAACCGGCCCGGCCCGATTCAGAGCGTTCTTCCAAGGCGGGAGCAAGTTAGATGAGCGATGTGATTCTAGAAGCCAAAGGCCACAATGGCCAACTCGAACTGACCGACTCCGTACTTCGGATTAAACGAAAGGGCGCTTTGGCTTTCCTCACTCAGGGAATTAAGGGTGACAAAGAGATCCAGATCTCACAGATCTCGTCTATTCAGTTCAAAAAAGCCTACTTGTTAGTGAATGGGTACATGCAAGTCGCGTTCGTCGGCGGGCAAGAGGCAAAAGGAGGAATCCTGCAAGGCGCGGGTGACGAAAACACAGTCATGTTTCGAGCGAGTCAACAACCAGCGTTCGACACACTAAGAGATGAACTCCAGAAACGGATTAATGCGCCCAAGCCCAGGCCAAATCAATCGTCCGGCATAGAAGATCTCGAAAACTTGGCGTCCCTAAGGGACAGGGGAATCATTTCCGAAGGAGACTTCCAGAAGAAGAAGATCGGGACACTTGAAGTCGGCCGCGTGGCCGCCGCCGTGGCCGGGACTGCGTTCCTGGCAACTCTAATACCGGTTGAGGAGGTCCGCGGCGCTGGCGTGTTGTTGCTCTTCGCGTTTTGCGCCTTCATCCTTCGGCCACTTACTCGTGACCGATTTCTGTTGTCGCTTATTGCGGCCGCGTTTCTTTCTGCGCCCAGTTTCATGATCTACGGGACGGAACGCGCTCCGGACCCAGCGGTGATTGAGCGAGAACGCAGATATGCAGAGTCTTTTAAGAAATACCAAGCCGAGCACCCAGCCCCACCGAAGCCAGCAGCAACGGCAACGCCAAATGCCGCAACGATTCCCGGCCTTCAGAGCGGAGACGTGACCGCGTCGTTCGCTGCACGCGGATATGACTGCGATGGCATGCAGCTCATGTCAGCAGGCGCGTCTTGGACTTGTACCAAGGGGCAAGGCCTTCGCTTCGAGATGGTTGGGGGCGGGCCGACTCGAATTGAATACCTGACCCTCAGCGCCATGAACATGACGACCGAAGAGGCTCGGCGTGAACTTCAATTTCTCGCGACCGTGGATTTCCACGGAGGTAGCTCAGAGATGGCAAGCGAATGGGTCGCTGCGAACATCCGAAAGGGCGCGATCACGACTTTCGGCGACGTAGAGTTCCGGCTTGTAGTTGAAGGTTCGAACTCCGTGAGGACTTTGAGTATTGCATCGTCTCAGTCACGCTACTTCCAGTAGGACCTCTGCCAGCACTTCGGCTATGGGAATTCGTTTTCGGACCTGAACGCACTGCCCTGCACAGGAACGGAGATGGAAGTTACTCTCCCATTTCTGCGAACTTTTACGTGTTTCCTTGCGTTCGAGTTTAAGCGCAGGGCGAGGCCCCGAGATCCCGACGCAGTAGATCGGAACTGATGTTCCAGCCCAGTTCCATGACATGCAACGCACTCGTACACGAGACCGAGCGGCGACTAGGCTCGGCTCAGCGAGATTGCGGGCGAAGGGGCGATCCCTGCGCTGGATCGGGCGACGGCACGGCCGGTCGCATCACACTGCGACAGAGGCGGGGAACGGATTTGGTAACAGATTCCTGTGGGTCTGCGCGAAACGGTCGAAGTACCTACCGGATGGGAGCCGCCCAAACCAGAGCACCTTGGAACGGGTCCAGAGCCAATTTCGGCTCGTCGTGGAACACGCACGCTCACGTCGATCAGCTGTTTCTGCGCGTCTGCCCCAGCCTTGACAGCTCAGCAGCAAATCGCGAGTATGGTGCTTTCCCGGACAATTCGGAACCCATCGACTAGGAGTTAGCCATGAGCTACTCACACCGCCGTCACGTCGTCTGGTTCGGACTGGTCTTCCTGCTTAGTGTGCCTACGGCCCTCCGTGCTCAAGATGCCGCCGCAGAATTTAAGGCGCTACCTTGGCAGGAGGGACCAGTCGAGGTCAGGCTCGGCAACATCGCCTCCTTGTCTGTTCCTGAGGGATTTCAGTTTGTGGGAAGGGGTGGCGCCGGAAAGTTCATGGAACTGATTGAGAATCCTTCCGACGGCAAGGAACTGGGGGTTCTCCTGCATAGTGCCGAAATGTGGTTCGTCGCATTCGAGTTTGACGAAGAAGGGTATGTAGAGGATGACGATCGCAGCTTGGATGCCGAACTGATTCTGTCGTCTATCCGTGAAGGCACCGAAGCGGCAAACAAGGTTCGACGCGACCGCGGCTGGGAGACGATGTCGATCGTCGGTTGGCAGCAGCCGCCCTTCTATGACGCAACCAGCAATAATTTGACTTGGGCGATCCTCGGAAGTGCCGGCGCCGAGAGGGTCGTTAACCACTCAACCCGACTTTTGGGGCGGCGCGGAGTGATGAAAGCCAACTTAGTGCTTTCCCCAGAACAGGTGGGCGACGCGGTTCCGGTATTCAACGAATTGTTAACCGGGTTTGCCTTTAATGCGGGTAGCCGCTATTCCGAGTTCACTCGAGGAGACAAGGTCGCTCAGTATGGGCTGGCTGGCCTGGTGACAGGTGGAGTCGGCGTCGCTCTTGTCAAGACCGGACTACTTCAGAAATTCTGGAAACTGATCGCGATGGGTTTTGTTGCCCTGGCGGCAGCCGCCAAGCGACTGATCGCCAGCTTGAGCAGCGGGCAGCAAGCTGAGCCCCGGCGACCGAATGTCTGAATGGGTACTACTCGGCAGCGTTGCCGCTGCTCTCTACGTGCTCGAATGTTGTGTGTGGCTGGATCGCAATGCTTGGTGCTGTTTTCAGATACCCGTAAAGGGTGCCTGGACGGCAGCTAGTGCCGCGAGTCTTCCAGGAACCGACGGCCTCGGCGCAGCTCTGTCCGATCCGTTTCGTCTTTCCGGCGCAATCGTTGAATGTGACCCATGGCCTTTTGCAATCAGCCCGGATGGTCTGACGTCAGAGGTTATCTTTCCTCCGGGTCACAACGCTCGATATTCCGAATACATCTCGTTCGAGCAGATTGATCTCATTGAAGTGCAGTTCGGTGACGTCCGGATCAATGGCAAGACTTTTCTTCAGCTCGGCTCTTCACTAATGGCAGAAAACGCGTCCAGGCTGATTCAAGGGGTCCACGCGCTGCCGCTACAAGAGCGGTCGGCAGCGATCGCGGCAGAGGTATCACGGTCGTTTGATCTGAGCGCCATCAAGAGAAGGTGGAGCGCGTTTCGAAGAGACACTCGAGTCCTGAAATGGTGTAGTATCGCCGGTTTTGCCTACACGTTTGTTGTCGTTCCGACATGTCTGTTTTGGTGGGGACCGCTCCAGTCCTGGCTTTGGCTTGCCGTCGGCCTATTTGGCCTCAGCACCACGATTGCGATTCTCTTCTTTCGTGTTCACGCCCGACTGTATCCGACTCTACCGTACGACAGGTGGGTGCAGTCAGTGTCGATGGTTCTTTTTCCCATCGCTTCAATTCGATCCGTTGATCGGCTCAGTAGAGAGCTGTTGCGCTGGAACAATCCGATGGCCGTGGTTCCCGTCATGTGCTCGCCAGAAGATTCCCTCGCTGTCCTTCGACGGCTGTGGTTTGACCTCTCAGGGACGGCCAAGGAAGAGATTGCGTCTCAGCCATCTTCGCCAATAGCGAAGTGTTCAGAGTGGTTCCGTCAAACCATCGAAGGCGAAGCAGAGGCTACGTTGGGGCGCCTTGGCGCAGACATTTTCCGATCGCCTTCGCAGGACGATCCCAGTATGACGTCCTATTGCCCGAGGTGTCAGGTTCAGTACAGAGACCTGACACCCAAGTGTGCTGACTGTCCAAGCATCGATCTGGTTCGGTTCGAGAATTTGGATCGTCGAGAAGGCGGAGCAGCTTCCACCCTTACGGTCAGTCATGCTGGGTGACGGATTTGATCCAGCAGGCGTCGCCGTCTTCATTGCCGTCGTGTGTGCGGTCGTTGCATTTGCACTTACCGGGCCGGCGCAATGGGGTTTGCGGCGAATCGCGGTCGGCGCGTCTGTAGCTGCAGCGGCGATCGCGGCCCTGACTCTTGCCTACTCACCTTGGTGGTGGACTGGGATTCCTTGGGGCATCTACCAAGTATTCCTAGGTTGGTCCTTCATAGTTCGGCGGACCCGCGTTGCGACGGAACGTTTCGAGTACCTGCACTCTTCGGCGCGGGTTCTGTCTTACATCGCCCTCGCTGATGGTGAGATTACGCCGCGTGAGATCCAGATCATTCAAGCCACTTACGCAAGGGCGGGTTTCTCCGAGGTTGAACTTCGAGAGGTCGAGCAGACAGCGAGGGACTGCGAACGGCACTTCCTGAACGACGGCTCAGACCCTGACCGATTGTTCGCCCTACTGAAAGACGCGTGCTCATTCGTTTCAACACACTCAAATGAGCAGACTCGGCTCATCTTCCTTCGCACTGCAATTCTGATTGCCGCGAGTGACGGCTACATAAGTCGCGCCGAGACTCGGGCGCTCCGCGCGGGAGCCATGTGGCTCGGACTCTCTACTGCAGAAGTGGACAAGGCATGGGATGACCTGTACAGCAGCGATACGAATCGTCAGCCAGGTCATGATGAGGCTGGCGAAGGCGGACCGGAGCCAAGAGAAGAGGAGCCTCAGGTTCCTCCTGACCTCGCGACTTATTACGCTGCATTGTTGGGGGTCGCAGTAACCGCTACACCCAGCGAAATCAAACGGGCCTATCGCGAGAAGGCTAAGATGTATCATCCCGATGTAGTGGCGCACAGAGGGCCTGAGTTCGCTAGGCTGGCGGAAGAGAAATTCAAAGAGATTTCGCGAGCGTACGACTACTTTCGTGGCGTCCGGGTCGCCAGTTGATCGTGCAAAGCGAATCGAAAAAGACCTATACCAAGTTGAGCCGCAGTCAGCATCTTGCGTGCAAAGCTGCCATCGGCCTGGCAAACGTCACGTATTACGGCCGACGCCAGTAAGTTCCTCTAGTTAGGTGTCTTCAACATCGTCCTCGATGTCGTGATCATCACGCTTCGCTTGCGACCGTTGCGTCTCCAGAACCGCCGATGTCGGAAAGGCCGCTACGCCTTGGACGAATAACCCCAATCCGAAACTGGTAGCAATTCTTAGCATGGGGCATCGCGATACAAACGGATAACGGACTGTAGTGGTCAGTTCGCCTAATCAGCCCCAAACATAAAGCCCGACAAATACTGCGACAACTGCCAATGTGACCGCGTAGCCGTTCCGCACCTGATGGCCGTTAAGCGGCACCTGGACTCGCTGATAGCTCGCGGAGTTGTAAACGATCGCAGAAGTTCCCTTTCCGGTCGGAAGAACACGCCAGGAACGCAGCGGGAAGACCGGCACGTAGACAAAGACCACCCATTCGGTCGTGACGTAGGAACCGTCTGGGCCAGCGTCCCTGTTGCCGTAAAGGGTTGTTCCTATTCCGTTGAACGTGAAGGTTCCGCCAGCCAACGTAGCCTCCTATCCGAGCAGATTGACGATTTATTCAACTGACCAAACATGATCCGCGATTCCAGCCTGCATTACCGGGGCACGCGGATGGTCTGATCCGCTGGCGCGAAATTGTAGTAGCAAACAGCGCGAGCCAAGCGCGAGCGAGCTTCTAACCAGCTAGTCCTTCATCTGGAACCCTGCTACAAAGCCATCAATGGTGATCCTGTGTTCTTTGAGGAGATTGGGCACCGTCCAACCCGTAATCTGAATTGTTCCAGAGTCGTCCGAGTAGTAGTGCCCATAGAACACCACGTCGATGCCGTCGATCTTGGCGGACACTTCTTGGAACAGTAAGGACTTTCCATTGACGACGCGAGCTCCCCTCACGAGAACTCTCGCGCTGGGGTCTTGATCCTTGAGGAAAGAAAACGCGATGTCGGGTAACTGTGACTGCGAAACACGGCCTCGTTCTTCGATAATCATGACCCACACCTCCGCACTGCTATGTCGCCATTGTGTTCGCTTCAGTCCGGGCTCTGGCTTGGACGGTTCAACCTTCCAGTCCGGCGCTCGAAATCTCACGGTCCCTTGTCCACCGAGCACGGGGAAGACGGAGCCTTGGAAAACTGGGGTCGTGAGGTCGGTCCGCGACCGGCTCTTGCATCACGTCCCGCGACCTACTCGGCGACGGGCGGGAACTCCACGACGTTTAACGGGGGCGCACTAAGCGAATGGCGGCCTTGATGGCGCCCATAATGCTCGAGCCTAGCCGCTGGAACCCAAGCGCCCTGGCTACTTCAGCCACGAGTTCATCGTCGGTATAGAGTC
>SHZE01000086.1 GCA_009692435.1 Deltaproteobacteria bacterium
GGAAACAACGCCAGTTCAACGAACGCTTGCTCGATCTGTTTATTGACAACTTAGCTCTCGACCCAACTTGGGTGAAAAATCACCCGTGTTACGATGAACTCAGAACTTACGGGGCAATTGCAGCCTGATTCTGTCCGAACCATTGATTTAGGAAAATTATATCGCTTGTCCGTCTTTGCCTTGTCCGTCTTTGCCTTGACACTCCACTGCTTCGTCAGTACGACAGTCTGAAAGAGGAGCGCGACCATGGCTCAGATCACTATCGAAGTATCAGAAGAACTTGCTCAGAAGCTCGCACCAATGCGGGATCGGTTGTCCGAGGTATTAGCACGCGGACTCAGGGAGCTGTCACCGCCTCTTAATGAAGCGTATCGCTATATTTTGGTGTTCCTTTCGGGAAACCCATCTCCCGCGGCCATACTCAACTTCAAGCCAACTCCACGGATGCAAGAGCGCATTAGTGAACTGCTGGAGAAGAATTGCTCTGGCGAATTGACGCCAGCGGAATTCGCCGAACTGGACGAGTATGAACGCCTCAATAGTTTCTGCGAAAGTTCAAGATTCAAGCGATGAAGGATATGCGAGTGGCTTCCTAATGTCCTCCACTTGATACACGTGCTCTGCGATCTCAAGTCCGCCTGCGTGCCCAGGAGCGTTGCGAGTATTGTCATCTCCCCGAAGAGGCCGACTTCGCCTTCCATGAGGTCGATCACATCATTGCTGGGCAACATGGTGGCCTGACGGAGTTGGCGAACCTTGCTTATGCCTGTTTTGACTGCAACCGTTGTAAAGGTCCGAATCTAACGTCAATTGATCCACAAACGAACGAGATCGCGATACTCTTCAACCCGCGTACGCAGGAATGGAACGATCATTTTGAACTTAACGTTGACGGTACTGTGAATGGATGTACAACGACGGGACGGGCGACCGCGCGGCTGCTAAAATTCAATGACCCTGGACGAGTGCAAGATCGTGTCGGGCTGATAGCCGTAGGGAAGCTGAATCCAAAGCCCACACGGCATTGAGCCAGTTGGATGGCCCGTGCCATGCGCGCGCTGAATTTCCTTCTCTGACAACGTGGTCTTGTGATTTTCCCCTCTCCCTCTATTGCCCGTCGCCGTGTGATCGAGCTGTCATTCGTGGTCCTTGACCGAGGATCGCTTGTACTCGCTCCGCATCTCCGCTTGTAACCGCCCCAAGCGGTACGTATTCCAGTCGAGAAACCGCGCGCAGTGGGCAAGGGTAGGGTGGGCCGCGCCGATCAACCGCCACATTTCCTGCGCGATGAACCGATAGTCGGGATGTCCTTGTGGCATGGTGCGTAACTCACCGATATGCACCGCTTCACGCAGATTCATCTTCATGTACCAGCGGATACGATACGCGAAGGGCACGACATACTGCGCTTCTTGCGGAAACTCGCGCACGAGCTGTTCGTAGAGGGTCGCCGCCTGGTCCATACAGCGCGTGAAGTCAGGGAGAAATCCCGCCTCTTCGATTTCGAGTGGCGTGTCGTACCCGTGGCGCGTCGTGAAATCTTGCCGCTCCTGCGTGAGAATGCGATGGCGCTGCAAATCTCGGTACAGTCCCAGGTTGGCGATAATATCGAATGTGTACGAAACCTGTTCGAGCGCGCGTCCCGGTTTGTCGCGACGGTGCCGACGGCGCTGAAGATATTCGTCAAGCAATTGTTGGCGCTGTTCCGTGGTGAAGGTGCGTACCAACTCGCGGAGCTGTTCTAATGGCTGGTGCGCATGCGGATAGAGGATGGCCGCGACGATTTTCTCTTCGGCGGCCTCGTCGTAATCAATCAAGGTGACTGGCTGACTAGCGGCCACGGGTGCTTGGCCAAGACACTGGACTGATGCTCGACGAACGGCGGCGAACGTTTCCGCCAGATACTCACTGCGTCGCGCTCGTTTCACGAATGAGGGAATCAGCGGCTCCAAGGCGCGCTGGATGCCGGTGGCGATCTGTTGCCCCTCGCTCAGCTCCTGTGAATAGAGTTTGTTGAGCAAATGTTCGAAGGCTTGACCGACGCCGAAGATACCAACATTCGTGAGGGTCGCGGCGGGCAGATAGGAACGCAGGATGTCACAGGCTTGCGCGCGCACGGTGGAGCGATACGCCGTCTCCGCCCATTTGCGCAGTTGCTCATCGTCGGCCGTCTCTTGGTAGGTCAACGGGTCGCCGGTCTGGGGATGTTTCCATTCCACCGACTCGATAGGCAGACTGCGCCGTACGAACTCGATCATCGGTTCGATCTGGGCCGCGTAGGTCTCGAACAACAGCCGCATCGTGGAAAGGTAAGTGTCTCGATGCCGGGAGGCCATGAGGCGAGGCTCTTTGTAGAACAAAAAGTCGCCGTCTTCTCCTTTGGTATCGAAGCGAACATAGCGAGTCGATTTTTCTAACGGTGCGATGCCGATGCGCGCGTCTTCGAGGAATTTGGCGGCGACATTGGAAATCTGTTCGCAAGCGACATGGGCCCCGCCCAGTTGCGCCACTGAATCATCGCCGTAGCCGATCAAGACTCGGTCATAGAACTCCCGCGCCTTCTTGAGCCCGGCGGTTTGCTCCGCGGGGCTTGCGGCACTATTGGCGAGCGCGTTCAGGGCGGGATCGAAATGGCCGAGGAATTCGTCAAGGAAAATGCGCCGCAGGGTTTTCGCCGAACGGCTGTAGCGGGAGAACAGCGCCCCCGCGACTTCTTGCGGGAGCATGAGACCAAAAATCGGATCGGTGAGGTTGGTGAAAAAGGGAGCAAGCTGTTGTTGTTCAGTGGGCGAAAACGGTTCCATTGCTTACTCGAGCTCGATCAGCAATTCTCCGGACTCTACTGTTTGCCCTGGCGCTACCCGGATCTCTTTGATTTTGCCCGCAGTGGCTACGCGTATTTCGTTTTCCATTTTCATCGCTTCAATGACCAGCAGTCCTTGGTTCTTTTCCACCTCGTCTCCGACTGCGACCAGGACCGCGATCACCTTGCCTGGCATAAAGGAGCGAACCAGTTTGCCACCATCACGGGTGCTGCCACTTCCCTCGCCCGGACGGAGTGCTCGTCGTTCATCTAGCAACTGCAAGCGAACGCTCTTGCCTTCACAGGCGACGGTGTAGGTATCTTCCTTGACGGCGACATCAAGAGTGAAGGAGCGATTGTCGATCAGGAGCGAGTAAATATGCCCCGACACCTTGCGGCCATCGACAATCCGTTCCACGCCGTCAATGACCACGCGATAGAGGTGGTCTTCTTCGAGTTCCTGCACTTCGATCTTATGCGTTTGCTCGCCAAGCGTTGCGATGTAAGCCATGGGGTTCTTTCGGAACAATTAAGAATTAAGAATTGAGAATTGAGAATTGAACTGAGCGTCAGTTAGCCGCAGAGCATCTGCTCAATCGTGTCCACATCCAGGCGGGTGAGGAGATTTTCCAGTTCATCGGGACGAATGGCGTCACCAATGATCTCGATACCCTGGTCGGTGTGCCGAATTCGCAGGCGCACGCGGCGCCCTTGGGGATCGGATGGGTATTCTTCCGGGTGGATCAAGTCAGGAATATGCTCGACGAAACGAAATTGTGTCATGTTGTCACCATTTTCCGGGAACGATTTCCCCACATGCTGGACAAGCGCCATCGTGTAATGCGTTCTGACGCAATGCCCAAATGTCCCGCGTTATTACCTCGTAGCCACATTGCGGGCAATAGGTGCAACGCCCGCGCGCGCCCAAAGCCCGTTCAACGTAGACATAGCGTAACCCCACATCTTTGGCGATGGCCACCGCCCGCGCCAGCAACTCGGGCGTGGTCGGGTCCGCGTGCAAACGGTGGTAATCCGGATGAAAGCGCAACAGATGCCAGGGCACCTCCGCGCCAATGGCATACACCTGCTCGGCCAAAGCCACCAGCGAGGCGGTATCGGTATTGAAGCCGGTAATCAGTGGTGTGCTGATTTCCAGCCAAATCCCGCGCGCTCGGAAAGCATGCAAATTGGCGAGCAGCGGCGCGACCGGGGCGCCGGTCAACCGCCGATGGGCATCGTCATCCACGGCCTTGAGGTCGATATTGACCGCCGCCAGGGCGGGGGCAATCAGCGCGAGCGCTTCCGGGGTGACAAAGCCGTTACTTTTCCACACGATCTCTACTCCGGTCTCGCGTGCTTCGTATGCCAACGCCAAGGTCAACTCCGCCGCCAGCGTGGGTTCGGAATAGGACAGCGCGATCATCGCATCCTTGGCACGCGCTTCGGCGACGACCTGTGCGGAATCGACGGGTAATGCTGTCCACTCAACGCTGTCGTCACGTCCATACTGCGAAATGCGGGAGTTCTGGCAATAGTCGCAACGGAACGTGCAACCGGGCGCCGCCAGCGTCAGGGTGTGACGACCGGGGCGAAAATGGTAGAGCGGTTTGCGTTCAATCGTTTGCCAATGATGCACGGAACTGGCGAAGGTGGCCGTTTCCAAGTGATCGCCCTGACGACGACGGACCCGACAGAGACCAACTTGGCCATCGCTGAGCGCGCAACGAAAGGGACAGAGCGTACAAAGCAATCGCTCGCCTTCCGCCTGCCAGAATTGGGCTGGCTGCCAATAGATATGCGGTGTGCTGCTCATCATGTGCTCCATACAGTCAAGGGTTTTCGCATACGGGTCCGGAGGGCGCGTTCCTATCCAATTCCCTCGCCCCTTTCGGGGAAAAGAGTGAGGGGGAGGGGATTGCCGTCGTGAGCAGGGTGCGAGCACGAACAGATCACCGGCGGTTCTTCCTCGCACCCTTTCCCCTGTTCCTCACCCCAACAGCCGCCCCAGCGCCGTGGGCAAAGACGCGAACTGCGTTGGCCCCAACGACTCCCACCGCTCACAGCGATGCGCCCACGCCGGAGTGATGTGCTGCCCCGGATACTGCACAAAGAATCCCCGCAATCCCACTATGCCCGGCATCTCCGGCTCTTCCGCTCCCCACCACGCATGCGTCAACAAGAGAATCACCGCCTCCGTCCCCTCATGCGCCAGACTCGGACATAACCGTTGCGCGACTTGTAGGGTCGTCTGGGCCTCCACCGCCTTCAGCGTCCGGGCCGTGAATACCGTGAGCAAGTCCGCGGGATGTTCCAATGGATACACGCCACACGGCCCGCCCGCCGTGAGCAACACTACTGGCACGCCCTGGTGGCGTAAGCTACTGGCCAGACTATGCGCCGCCACGCGGGTGAGCGCCTCCACGGGCCCATAACAGGGGGGCGAGACATCAAGCACGATCACTGCTGGCCGCAAGCGTGGCGGTTCTCGCCCGGTGCGCGCCCGATACAGTAAGGTATTGGTCTGATACCGCCACGCGAACACGTTCTGGGGATAGGCCAGTTGCGACGGGACGAGGGCCGTGAGTGGCCCCTTGGGCGCGATGCCGGTGCGATCCACCCCAAGGCCACTGCCCTGGGCCGGGCCTGTTTCCAGCGGCGCGAGGCGGACACTCAGGAGGCGGTGTTGTGCCTCCGCGAGTTTGGGTAACTGGGCGACCTGGGGCAACAGGCGCAGCGGCAAGCCCGGATCGCGGGCCACCGCCTCAGCACCAAGGGCGCTCAGCAGCGTCCGCACCCGCTCGTCTATGGTCTCGGCGGCTTGCGTCACCAACGCCAGCGGTGGAGGCGGCGCGTCGGGAGGCACCGGTTCGCCCGCTAACGCCGTCGTCAACTGCCGCCGGACTTCTCGGAAGCTCAGCTCGGCGGGCGGGCGCCAGTCGTCTTGTTGATAGTGGCGCAGCAGCAAGGCGAGCAAGCCCACGCGGGCAGCTTGGGGCCAGTGCAGGCCGCGCAAGTGGACCACACCGGGCTGGGCACTCAGGGCCGCGAGCGCTTCGGGAACCCGCTGTCCAGTCAGTAATGCCTGTAAGTCCTGGACCCATCCTAACGGGGGATACTGCTGAAGGCGATGCAGAGCAACCAAGGCCGCGGGTAGGGACGCCAGTTCGGCGGACACAGCCTGAGGAGTGGACAGGGTGGACGCAACCGCTTGCGGAACGCTTCCAGCAAGCCGCCGCCCGACCGTGGCCGCCTGGCGGGCCAGCCACTGCCCAACCGCGCTCGCCGACGAAGAGACCGTGACCGTCGGGGTGACCAAGTCGGACACATCCCAGATGCAGACGTTCCGGTCCCCAGACGCGGAGGCGAGCCAGCGCCCGTCCGGCGCAAACGCCACGCTCCAGACCCAGTGGGTGTGGCCCAGGAACTGCCGCACCTCGCGCCCGCTGGCCACCTCCCACAGCCGGATGCTCCGGTCATCGGACGCGGAGGCGAGCCAGCGCCCGTCCGGCGCAAACGCCACGCTCCTAACCCAGTCGGTGTGGCCCAGGAACTGCCGCACCTCCCGCCCGCTGGCCACCTCCCACAGCCGCACGCTCTGGTCCTGAGACGCAGAGGCGAGCCAGCGCCCATCCGGCGCAAACGCCACGCTCCAAACCCAGGTGGTGTGGCCCAGGAACTGCCGCACCTCGCGCCCGCTGGCCACCTCCCACAGCCGCACGCTCTCGTCAGCAGACGCGGAGGCGAGCCAGCGCCCGTCCGGCGCAAACGCCACGCTCCAGACCACGGCGGTGTGGCCCGCCAAGCGTCTGAGCAGGTGGCCCGCCGCTGTGCAGAGGTACACCGCGCCATCGTCTCCGCCCAGCGCCAGGGACGTGCTATCGGGTGACCACGCCACGCTGTTATAGCTTGTCTTGCCTGGCGCGAGGGTGTGGACGGAATGGGTCTGGGTTGGCTGTGTTGTCATGGGTGTTGCTCTCTAACCGAAAATGGGGTGCTGGTTATAGCGCGCGCTGAGACGTATCGCCCTGCTCCGCGCGGGCATCAATGCCCGTACCCGTTCACGGGTTATGAGCGGAGGAGGCTTGGGGCGGGGCGGTTGTCGGCTTTGGCCTTGAGCGCCTCGTAGAGGAAGGAGAAGAAGTTCCGTTGCTGTTTTTTGCAGGTCGCGATCGCCGTCCACATCCGCTCGTGGTAACG
>SHZE01000013.1 GCA_009692435.1 Deltaproteobacteria bacterium
TACCGAGTCACTTGATCGGGGCTGACTTCTCCTTCCAGGAGTTCGCTCAGCCCCGTTGCCGTGGTGGCCCCAAAGGACGCCACCAAGTAATCCGAATATAAATCCCCTATCGCGTGGGCTTTCATGTCGCTGATTCTACACCTTTTTTGTACCGGGCGCGTAAGGTGAGTTCCTAGAATCTCGATTTCCTGAGGGACGTTTCTTAAGAGTCTAAGCAAGAGACGGACCAAATGATGGGTGTGTCTCTTGTCGTTCCCTTTGTGAATGGTGGGACTCTGTAAATTTACCAAGAGAGACAGGTTTCGCACTTTGGAGAAGCTATAGACCGTGGAAGTGGAGATAAGGTTGCAGGAGGGAGAGACCTTAGCTAGCGTCAATCCAGGCGGTGAGTAGTGCCGAAATATGGCATCGAGAGAGCATAATGACAATCAGTGGGATATTTGAGGGTGGGCAACTGTGTGAGTTGTTGCGAAAGAATCAAGGACCAGAAGCAGACGAGAGGGGCAGTCCGTCGTAATGTCCCTCTCGTCTGCTTCTGGAACAAAAAAAGGGCGCTGCTCTCTGAGCAGCGCCCTTTTTTTGACTATAAGGTCCTAACTCTTACCAGCTGTACGTGCCAGCCGTTTGATTATAAGTGTAGAGAACCTTTGGACATCCGGCTGTGCTAGCTCCGGTAACGGTGCCACCGCCACCAGCTATCATGTTGGAGACAATCGTGTTTTGATTGGTGCCGTGGGTAGTTGCGACTAAAGTCGTGTTATCATACGCTTGCGTGGTAGAGAAAACCCCTTCTTGAGCAGTCACAGTGTTTTTCACATCCGCCTCAACGCTGGCGCAGAATGCATTCGCACGATACGCAGCGAACTGCGGGATGGCGATTGCGGCCAGGATACCGATGATAGCGACCACGACTAACAGTTCGATCAGTGTAAAACCTTTTTGATTCTTCAGGACCATGATAAATACCTCCTCTGGTAATTATGATTGTCGTTAGGTTGTTCGGTTCCAAGTTGCGAATTCACCGCTTGCTCTTGCCGTCTTTTTACTCTCTTTGATTAGGTGGATTTTCTTTTCCCTCCTCCTGTGCTCTTTACTTTCTTACGTTTCTTGAATGATTGTTTAAGCAACCGCCGTGCTAGATTCAGTGAAAATGAATATTCGACGAGGATACGGATATAATCGTAGAATTTTCAGTAACTTAATACTTTTTGCGGAAAACGTTTCGGATCAGATCAAGGCACGAGAACTGGGGAAATGACGTATTATGTCGTTGGTCGTTAAAATTTTGACGATAATGGTTGTGCTAAACAAAGGTAACTGATCAGCCGCAGAGCGGTGACTGAGGATAGACTGGCCTTTCAAGGCCGGTTAAGCGGAACCGCCACACCCACCACGTCGCGCCGCAACGCGGTGAATCGTGCGCGATCGGGATGCAGACGTAGGCTGGCAATGAGCGCAGCGAATTCCAGCCTAGGGGGCTGTGCACACCACGCTGGGATTCCCGTTGGTCATCCCCAGCCTACGTTGCTGGCTACGGGACGAAAAAGACTGAGCAGTTATGCTCATAGACTCTTAGCGCCGGGCCAAGTCCAGCGGGGGCAGAACCTCTGACGGTATAGCTGCCATGGTGAGCGTTCAGCTATCAGCTTTCAGGCGTCAGCCAGAGAGGGAAACACAGAAGATTTTGCCCACCTTTTGACACGAGGCAGAGCCTCGGAAGACGTTTCTTCCTGTTTTTGCTGAAAGCTGACGGCTGAACGCTTACGATCATCCTTCCAGTGCCTTCATACGCTCAAGGTCTTCGCGTTCGCGTTCCTCATCCAACTTGGCGGCGAGGTCGCGACTCGGCACTACCTCGGAGCCCATTCCGCACAGCCGACGCGCCAGCTCGCCGCGATTAGGAATAACCTTGACTGCAATTTCGTCCTTTCCCTCCACAGGCTGCCAGTCGAGCTTATAGCCCGGTTTGATGCCGAGCTTCCGCGCTACCTCGGCTGGTATGGTGACCATGTTTTTCTGGGTAACAGTTGTAATCATAGAAACAAAATAGTCGTGGGGAAGTGATCGAGCAAGGTAATGCCAGGATGTTTGCCTCTATTCACCCAAACGAACACCGCTATAAGCAGGTCTTGGAGCGTAGATCAGGAGAGATGATATTTTTGCAAACGATGCCGGAGGGAGCGATAGTTGATGCCGAGGAACTCTGCCGCTTTCTTCTGAACGCCGCCAGCTTTTTCCAAGGCAGCTTGCAGGATGTGTTGTTCGTATTCTTCTAGTTCCGCATCAAGACTGACGCCCTTGCCGAAGAAGTCGGACTGATGGCCGTTGCCGTTTTGTGTCACTCTTGTCGAAACAGTAACACTAGGACCATGTTGAGAGCGGTTTTGGAGGGAAGCGGGAAAGTCTTCGCAGTGAATCGTATCCTCTTCCGTCATCGTGACTGCATGCTGAATAAGATTCTCCAACTCCCGGATATTGCCTGGATAGGCATGTTCAAGCAGCGTCTTCATTGCTTGCGGGGACACATGTTTCACGGTTTTTCCATTGGCAGCCGAGAACTGGGCGAGGAAGTGATGAATGAGCAATGGTAGATCACCTGTCCGATCTCGCAGTGGTGGCAGCGGGATGGTGATGACATTGAGGCGATAGAACAGGTCCTCGCGAAACCGTCCAGCCGCGATCTCAGCTTCGAGATTGCGGTTGGTTGCCGCCACCACACGGACATCAACGTGTATGCCCTTGTTGCTGCCGACGGGAGTTACTTCTCTTTCTTGTAGGACGCGGAGGAGTTTGACTTGGAGCGCAAGTGGAAGTTCGCCGATTTCGTCGAGAAAAATCGTGCCGCTGTCGGCTTCGCGAAACAGTCCTGGCCGATTATTGATCGCTCCAGTAAAGGCGCCTTTGACGTGTCCGAAGAGTTCGCTTTCTATCAACGATTCAGGGATGGCTCCGCAGTTCACTGGGACGAAGGGCCGACCTGCACGAAGACTTTTGTCATGAATCGCGCAGGCGACGAGTTCTTTCCCTGTCCCGCTCTCACCGCTAATCAAGATCGTACTGGTACTATCTGCCACTTTTGCGACGAGTTGATAGACGGTATTCATCGCCTCGCTACGTCCGATTAGTCCAGCGAAACTCTCCATCTGTTCCGTGCTGTGAGACCCGATCCGCTCAAGTTCTTGGGTCTCTTTGAGTCCACGCTCAAGGGCTTTTATACCGGTCACGTCTTGCACGCTGTACAATGCCCCAATCTGGTTGCCGTAGGTGTCCGTCAGGGGGGACTGTGTCAGCCGCAGAACTTGCTCAGAGGTGTTTCCGTTGTTTCTGAATGCAAACTCAACCGGTCCATTGATCAGTGATTGGCTCGATAACTGGGGGAAAAGCTCGTGAAGCGTTTTGCCGGTGAATTCATTTGAGCGGATGCTCAGGATCTCCGCTATAGGGAGGTTTGCATACTCAACCGTGCCTTCGGCACTTATGATGAGGAGACCACTCTCTAGGTTCTGAATAACCCCCTGATAGAGCGAGGAGAGGTGCCCGAACGCCAGATTACGCTCTGCAAGCAGCGTTTCCACCTGAAAAAGGCGTTGCGTGAGATAGCTCCCCAGGAACGCAATAGCATAAAACGACAGAAAATTGGCGGCAAGGCGGATTGTGAACTCAAGACCTGGTGCTGGACTGGCGAACAAGAACGTTGGAGAGCCGTAGCCTGAATAGGGCAGTACTCCATAGTACAACAGATCGACAGTTCCACCGTAGGTCAGGGTTGCTAAGGACGCAGCAATGAGTGCACCGCGGCGGAAAAGGAGGAATGCGGCGTTGAGAATGGCGAAGTGATAGAGAAAAAGAAAAGGACTCTCAATACCGCCAGTCAGAATGATAGTCCCGGTTATGAAGAGGATATCGAAGACCACTTGCGTGTATGAAAACACGGCAAGGTTCTGTACTCGTGTCAGCAGTAATCCCGAGACGAGTGAGACAAGATAGAGAAACCCAATGGATCCAAAGAGCAACTTCTCTGGTGAAGAACGAACACCCGCATGGGAGTACGAGAGGAAAACGACACCAAGCAGGCACGACGTGATTCCTAACCGCAGCAGAAGAAACCACGTCAAGCGTTGGCGTAGGGCGATTTGGGAATCATTCATAAGAAAAGGCGCCTTTGTCGCAGCGTCATTCCCGCGAAAGCGGGAATCCAGGTGGGATAACTCGGGTCTTCTGCTTGAGATTCCTGGATGCCCGCCTACGCGGGCATGACGAACTGTAACCCCTCAAAACTAAATCGGACCACAGAACATTCGTACACTTCGTCACATGCTCTGCCCTGTCTCCGCCCGACGATGAATCATCGGGCTCACTGTACGAAGCCTGGTAAACCAAGCTCTGAGGGGACTTCAGTCCCCTTTGTTACTTGAGCCCGGTGCTTGAGCCGGGCGACGACTGTACCAATCTCGTATAGTTCGATTTAGTTCAGCACGTCTCCCAATTGGAAGATCGGCATATACATTGCCACGACTAAACCGCCAATGACGACACCAAGGAAGACAATCACCAACGGTTCCATGAGTGCCGTGAGGTTCGAGACAGCACTATCAACTTCATCGTCGTAGAAATCGGCGATTTTGTTCAACATGGAGTCGAGCGCGCCGGTTGTCTCACCGACGTTAATCATTTGGCATACCATCGGCGGGAACACGTGACTTTCAGTCAGAGGCTCGGTCAAAGTTCTTCCCTCACTAATACTCTGTCGAGCATCCAAAATGACTTTTTCAACTACTTTGTTTCCCGCTGTTTTCCCGGTGATGTAGAGCGAGTCGAGTATCGGGACGCCAGAAGAAATAAGCGTACTGAGCGTACGCGTAAACCGCGCTACTGCGGCTTTGCGAAAAAGGTCGCCAAAAATCGGGAGTTTCAACAAGAACCCATCAATCGCATATCTGCCTTTTTCTGTGCGATACCACATACGGATAGCAAAAAAGACTGCCACCCAAAGAGCGACGATATATTTGAAATAGGCAACCGTAACGTAGCTCAGGTTCATAGCAATTTGTGTTGGCAGCGGGAGCGCTTTACCAAAGCTACCGAACATATCTGCAAAGGTTGGGATGACGAAAATCAACAAAATGGTGGTGACGATGATCGCGACTGACACGATGCTGACCGGATAGATCATAGCTCCTTTAATTTTCGACTTGAGTTTCATTGCCTTTTCCATGTAGCCGGAAAGGCGGGCCAAAATCGTGTCGAGAATACCGCCAATTTCACCAGCATCGACCATGTTGGTGTAGAGGTCATCAAACTGCTTGGGATGTTTACGCAGCGCGTCGCCAAAAGTGGTGCCGCCTTCAACATCCTGTTTAATCTGCTTGATGGCTTTGCTAAAGGTCTTATTTTCGGCCTGTTGGGAGAGAATTTCGAGTGACTGCACGATCGGTAACCCGGAATCAATCATCGTCGTCAGTTGCCGTGTGAAGATCACAATGTCTTTTGAGGTAATTTTTTCCCCGAACCCAGGAATCTTGAGTTCTTGATCGAACCTGCCCTTTGCACGAACCTTGTTCGCCTTCGGACGGATACGTTGGGAGCGCAAACGAGAGATCACCGCATCCCGATTTTCCGCTTCCATTTCTCCCTGAAGTGTTTCTCCACGCGGGCCAGTACCTTGCCAAATAAAAATTGCCATAATGCACCCCAAAATGAGATAAGAATCGTAGTATTTACTTTATCGGCGAACTCTCAATTCTCTTAAATGTCATACCCGTACTCGTCCCTCTTACAAGGGAAACGGTGAGCTATGCAAGGGTTCGAGAGACAAAGGGCCACTCTTATCCTTAACCATCGGCAGCGGACGGGAAAAATTAAACGGCTGTGGTGTGAAGGTTACGCTGACCGCCGCAACGCTTGAGCGAGGGCTCGAGCCATTGCTGCTAACGGTGCGGGAGTATTCGTCCAGAGGGTGAACGCAAGCGCGCCTTGATGCAGTAACATACCTCGTCCGTCATAAACGGGGCGACGGGTTTTCTTGGCAGGCTTGAGAAAAGAAGTGAGATCGGGCCGGTAAAGTAAATCGTAAAACACACATGTTCGAGACGTTGCTTCGTAGGCAAGCGGAAAAAATGACTCCCCGTGGAGCCCGACGGAAGTACTGTTGATGACCAGTGCGGCACTTCCCAGTAACTCCGGTTCACGCAGCGCTTCAAGCGAGAGTGCTTCTAAGCGTGTCTTTCCCACTGAACGATAAGTTCGGACCAGCGCCTGAGCATTGGCCCACGTGCGATTGACGATTGTCACTTGCTTACACCCTGCGCGGGTAAGCGAGACCAACACCGCACGCGCTGAGCCCCCGGCCCCAATCAGAATGACTTCACGTCGGCGTGGAGAAAAACCCCGTTCCTGGAGAGAAGCAAGAAAACCACGTCCATCGGTATTGTCGCCGAACAGCTCCCCATTTCGATTCACGATCGTGTTCACGGCACCGCACAGTTCTGCCTCGGTGCTGAGCGCATCAAGGTGGCGTACCACTCGCTCTTTATGTGGGACGGTGACGTTCACCCCAACCAGATTGAGAGATCGAATGCTTCGCACGGCTCGCGCGAGTTCTTTGGGTAGCACGAGAAAGGGGACGTAGGCGTAGGGGAGATTGCACGCTCGAAAGGCGGCATTGTGCATCGCTGGGGAGCGTGTGTGCGCGATTGGGTCGCCGAAGATGCCGATGATGCGAGTTTGGCCGTCGATCATACGCGAAGTCGTTGGGAAATATCTCACGCGGAGACGCAGAGACGCGGACTAGGACGCTTCTGGTTGAGTCGTCGCTTTCTTTGTTCGTTGGAGTTTGCGTGCTTTGACTGATGCGGGTTGTCGGAGGACGGCATGGGCCGCCGCGAGTCGTGCAATTGGCACGCGATACGGTGAACACGATACGTAATCTAATCCCGCTGCATGACAGAACTGTACAGACGCCGGATCGCCACCATGCTCTCCGCAGATGCCGATTTTCAGGTCGGGTCTCGTGGTCCGTCCTTTGTGAACCGCAAGCTCAATTAACTGCCCAACTCCACTTTGATCGAGTGAAACAAATGGGTCCTGCGGAAAAATGCCTTGCGTGAGGTAGTCGGGGAAAAATTTGCCCGCATCATCACGACTCACTCCGAGTGTCATCTGGGTTAAGTCGTTCGTCCCGAAAGAAAAGAACTCTGCGACCGAAGCAATGGTATCCGCTACCACCGCAGCACGCGGCACTTCGATCATCGTACCCACCGTGTACGGAACCGTTACGCCTTGTTTTTGGCTAACTTCAGTACAGACTTGGACAATCCGCGTGCGCAAGGTCTCTAGCTCGCGTTGAAATCCTATTAACGGCACCATGATTTCTGGAATGACCTCGACGCCCTCGCGGGTCAATTCACACGCCGCTTCCATGATCGCGCGTGTCTGTGCTTCGTAAATCTCTGGAAAGGTGATGCCCAACCGGCAGCCACGATGCCCTAACATCGGATTCGCTTCATGCAGCGCATTGCGTTTGGTGCGGAGCCGGTCCACCGAAACAGCGAGTTTTGCGGCCAGATCAGCAAGTTCTTCTTCTGTGTGTGGGAGGAATTCATGCAGTGGGGGATCAAGGAGCCGGATAGTAACGGGGAGTCCCGCCATCTCACGAAAGATGCCGCGAAAATCGCTCTTTTGCATCGGAACGATCTTTTCTAGCGCACGGACGCGACCAGCCGTATCGTCGGCCAGAATCATCTCACGCACGGCATCAATGCGCTCTCCCTCGAAAAACATGTGTTCGGTGCGGCACAACCCAATGCCTTCAGCCCCAAAGGCCCGTGCCACTTTCGCATCATGCGGTGTATCGGCATTCGCGCGCACTCGTAGGCGGCGAAATTGGTCCGCCCAATCCATGAGCGCTTTGAATTCCGGGGTTTCTGGGTCAGGATCACTTGTCGGCACTTGGCCACGGAACACTTCACCAGTCGCACCATCAAGCGTGATCCACTCGCCAGCACGGATGGCAAGGCTTGCCCCGCGTACTCCAAATTGTTGCCGGTCGTAGTCAATTTCCAGGGCTTCGCAGCCGACCACTGCACATTTGCCCATGCCGCGGCTCACGAGTGCCGCATGTGAGCTTGCTCCTCCGCGCGCGGTCAGAATGCCTTGCGCGGCATGCATGCCGTTGATGTCATCTGGTGAGGTTTCAATACGAACCAGAATCACTTTTCGTCCCGCGTGCGCTGCCGCTTCCGCATCTTCAGCGGAGAACACCACTTCTCCACTGACAGCTCCAGGTGAAGCAGGCAACCCACGAGCAATCCGGTTTTTGATGGCATTCGGGTCGAGTGTTGGGTGTAACAGTTGATCGAGCTGCCCCGGTGCAACGCGCAACACCGCTGTCCGTTTGTCAATCACGCCCGCATTCACCATATCGACCGCGATTTTCAGAGCAGCGGCGGTCGTGCGTTTCCCCGCGCGGGTCTGGAGCATCCACAGGTGACCACTCTGAATGGTGAATTCAATGTCTTGCGCGTCTTTGTAGTGTGCCTCTAACGTGTGGGCGATGTTTTGCAGCGTCGCGAAGCCCGCAGGCATGCGCTCTTCCAGCGATGGATAGCGCTGCTGGCGTTCCTCCTCGCCGTGTCCGCTTTGCTGTGCTCGTTCACGTGACGCGGCCAAGGTGATTTGTTGCGGCGTGCGGGTACCTGCAACGACATCTTCGCCCTGCGCATTCACCAAAAAATCGCCATTGAGGGCGTTCTTCCCGGTTGAGAGATCACGCGTGAATGCCACTCCCGTTGCACAGTCATCGCCAAGATTGCCGAAGACCATTGTCTGCACGGTGACCGCTGTGCCCCATTCCCCTGGGATATTTTCAATCTTGCGATAGGTCACGGCGCGCGGGTTCTGCCACGACCCGAAAACCGCGCCAATCGCGCCCCATAGTTGCTCTTGCGGATCATCTGGAAACGAAATCTGTAACCGGTCGCGAATCACCGCCTTGAATTCAGCGACCAGCGCCCGCAAATCCTCTACCGTAAACTCAGTATCGAGTTCAATGCCTTTGGCGGCCTTTTTCTCTTCAATGATTTTCTCGAACGGGTCACGTTCGTTTTTGGATTCTGGCTTAAGCCCAAGCACCACATCGCCATACATTTGGACAAAACGACGATAACAGTCGTACGCAAAACGTGGATTGCCTGATTGTTGGATCACGCCCTGAACTGTCTCGTCATTCAGGCCGAGATTGAGGACAGTGTCCATCATGCCGGGCATCGACACCCGAGCACCGGAGCGAACGGATAACAGCAGCGGATTTTTGCGGCTCCCGAACTGTCGTCCCATGATCTTTTCGACCCGCGCTAACCCTTTCTGGACTTGGGCCGTGAGTTCCTCCGGGTAGGTGCGACCGTTCGCGTAGTAATGAGTGCAAACCTCTGTGCTGATCGTCATTCCTGGTGGAACCGGAAGACCAAGCCCTGCCATTTCCGCAAGATTGGCGCCCTTGCCTCCTAACAACCCGTTTAGACTGGCGTTGCCGTCGGCTTTGCCCCCGCCGAACGAGTAGACATATTTTTTGTTGCGGGGTTTCTTGGCTTCCCCATTTGCGGTCTGTATTGCCATGTTGGAATCCTTCTGGTGGGGCTGAATCGCTACGTCTCAATCCGCTGAATCAATTCAGGAACCAGGCGATCAATCGGTAGACGAATCTGCTCTAAGGTGTCGCGATCACGCATCGTGACCGTGTTGTCTTGCATCGTTTGGTGGTCCACCGTGATGCCGAAAGGGGTGCCGACTTCGTCCTGCCTGCGGTAGCGGCGACCGATAGAACCGGCTTGATCGTAGAAGACCGCGAACCGTTCTTTCAACACGTCCCGGATTTGCAGGGCTCTTTCCGGTTGTCCCTCTTTACGCAAAAGCGGAAAAATCCCAACTTTGATCGGAGCAAGTCGGGGATGAAAACGCAAGACAATACGCGGCTCCCCTTCCTGTTCGTCTTCACGGTAGGCATCCAAGAGGGTAATCAGGAGAATGCGATCCACTCCCGCCGCCGGTTCAATGACATACGGCTGATAGCGTTCGCGGGTCTCTTCGTCAAAGAAGGTGAGGTCCTTGCCGCTATATTCGCTGTGTTGCTTGAGGTCGAAGTTCGTGCGATTGGCCACGCCTTCGAGTTCTCCCCACCCGAATGGGTAGCGATATTCGATATCGGTGGTCGCTTTTGAATAATGCGCGAGGTCCTCTTTGGGATGGTCGTAGAAGCGGAGATTTGTTGCGTCGATGCCGAGCCGCTGGGTGTACCAGTTCATGCGCTGCTCACGCCAGTACTCGAACCATTCATCATCGGTCCCAGGTTTGACGAAAAATTCCATTTCCATCTGCTCGAATTCGCGCGTGCGGAAGATAAAATTCCCTGGAGTAATTTCGTTGCGGAACGATTTGCCGATTTGCGCGATGCCAAAAGGTGGCTTGAGACGACCGGATTGTTGCACGTTCAGGAAGTTGACGAACATACCTTGTGCGGTCTCTGGCCGCAGAAACGCGACTGCTGCCTCGTCTTCCACTGGCCCGACAAAGGTCTTGAACATGAGGTTGAACTGACGTGTCTCAGTGAAATCGCACTCCGCGCCCTTTTGGCATTGGCGGTCCACTTTTTCTGGGATGTGGTCGGCGCGGAAACGGCGCTTACACACCCGGCAATCCACCAACGGGTCGGAAAAACCCGCGATATGTCCCGAGGCTTCCCATACGCGTGGATGCATCAAGATCGCGCTCTCCAGCCCGACGACGTTTTCCCGCGCGGTGACCATATAGCGCCACCAGGATTCACGGATGTTCCGTTTGAGTTCTATGCCGAGCGGGCCATAATCCCAGGTGCTGGCAAATCCACCGTAAATTTCGCTCGAAGGAAAGACAAACCCGCGTCGTTTACACAGGTTGACGATCTTGTCCATTGTAACTGTCATAGGGCAGCAGCCGTATCATTCCCCCTGTGGGCCGTCAACGTGAGAATCGCTAAATGCCTCCAATTGTTCAAGAAATGCCTGTGATTTTAGTGGCCGTGTGAGATGACGGGATAACAAGCTGGTCACCACGGCTCGGGTTTCCCGTGCTGTCCGCAGCGAGGTGGCTATCCGTAGAAAGTCCTCTGGGGGTGTTGTTCTTGACGCCGTCAATGCTTGTACGGTGTCATCGGATAGATGAATGGTCATACCGCCATGGTCGTGGCATCGCGGGCACAAGAGTCCACCACGGCTGGGGGAAAACACAGATGCGCCTTTATTCGCACCAATAAACACACCACAGTGCTGACATTCGGTGACATTCGGTTGGTACCCTGTACTTGAGAGGAGCAGAAGCGTAAAGGCAGGCAAAAATATCGTGGATAAAACCGACTGCTCTTCCAATGTGGTGAGCCCAGCGAGGAGCAGGGTGTAGGCTTCTGTTCCAGCTTCTCGGCCAGCGATCATTACATCAATCAATTCAGTGATATAACTCGCAAAGGCATAGCGGCGGAGGTCCTGACCAGGAGCACGAAAATTGCGAATCAGATCACAGCGAAAAATAAAGGCGAGATCATCGCCACGGCTAGGACGGAAGTACAGTTGCACATGAGTAAAAGAGTCGAGCACGTTGACGAACCGGCGCTGGGAGCGTTTGGCGCCTTTGGCGATACCGGTCACTTTTCCCCAATCGCGAGTCAGCAAGGTGACGATCTTGTCGGATTCGCCATAAGGACGTGCGCGCAGCACGACCGCCGCCGTTCGCTTTTCTATCATCGTTTTTTACCTTGACACTGGCATCAGTGGTTCTTAGATATTCGGGGACATCGTTTCGACCAATAAAATAAAAAGCCAATAATTTTCACGAAGGGGTCATTCATGGACAAACCAGAGCATGACAATGCTGCGCATGACAATGCACGAGGAAAAACTCCGGTGCAAGCCGCCGAGCAAACTCTAGAGGGGGACAGCACAACCGTCACGTCTGAGGAAACCACCGCTATAGGAGAAGACGAGATCATCACGTTACGGACCCGAGTGCAAGAAAAAGAGGCGGAAGCTAAAGCGAATTACGATTTGTTCTTGCGAGAGCGGGCCGACCTTGAGAACTTCAAACGTCGCATGCAACGGGACAAAGCGGAAGCGTTACGGTTTGCGAACGAGCCCGTCATCCGCGATTTGCTGCCTATTCTTGATAATCTCGAACGAGCTGTTTCCCATGCCCAAGGCGCAAGCAATAGTCAATCGTTGGTGGAAGGCGTCTCCCTCGTCCTGCGTTCCTTTCTTGATATGGTGGAAAAGCACGGGGTGTCCCGTGTCAGTGCGAAAGGGCAATTGTTTGACCCAGCGAAGCACGAAGCCATGGCTCAAGTGGAAAATACTGAAGTTGCGCCGAATACCGTTGTGGATGAGTATGCACCAGCCTATTTGCTGCACGATCGGCTGCTCCGTCCAGCACTGGTGGTGGTCGCGAAGCCTCCAGCGGACGAGAAAAAATCCGCTACCTGAAGGTTGCGCGCCTATAAGTGGATGATTCCTCATGTTTTGGACTGAAGTGGCGGGTACAAGGTCCTACGTTAAGGAGAAGAGATTATGGCAAAAGTTATCGGGATTGACCTAGGGACAACGAATTCGGTGGTCGCGATCATGGAAGGGGGCGACCCGAAGGTCATTACCAATGCGGAAGGCAGTCGTATCACACCTTCCGTGGCGGCGTTCACTGATAGCGGCGAGCGGCTCGTCGGTCAGATTGCTCGGCGTCAAGCGATTACCAATCCGGAAAATACAATTTTTTCGATTAAGCGATTAATGGGGCGTCGCGTCGGTGACGCCGAAGTACAGAAGGCGACAAAAGTCCTTCCCTACAAAGTGGTATCTGCTGACAATAACGATGCGTGGGTCGAGATTCGCGGCAAGAACTACAGTCCGGCGGAAGTCTCCGCATTCATTCTGCAAAAGATGAAACAGACGGCCGAGGATTATCTCGGAGAGAAAGTGACGGATGCGGTCGTCACGGTGCCAGCCTACTTTAACGATTCACAACGGCAGGCCACGAAAGATGCCGGTCGCATCGCCGGGCTGAATGTCTTACGCATCATTAACGAGCCGACCGCGGCCTCACTCGCCTACGGGCTCGATAAAAAGAAAGACGAAAAAATCGCCGTGTTTGACCTTGGCGGTGGCACGTTCGACGTGTCCATCCTCGAAATCGCCGATGGCGTGTTTGAAGTCAAATCGACCAACGGCGATACCTTCCTGGGTGGTGACGACTTTGACCAACGCATCATCGACTATCTCGCCGACGAATTTAGGAAGGATCAAGGCTTTGATCTGCGCAAGGATCGCATGGCATTGCAACGCCTCAAGGAAGCCGGGGAAAAAGCGAAGATTGAGTTGTCCTCGTCGATGGAAACTGAAGTCAACCTTCCCTTTATTACGGCGGACCAATCCGGTCCCAAGCACTTAACGATGAAACTGACGCGCGCAAAGTTGGAATCCCTGTGCGCTGATCTGCTGGATCGTCTCGAAGGCCCATGCCTCGCCGCGTTGAAGGACTCTGGCCTCTCCATTCGTCAGATTGATGAAGTGGTGCTGGTTGGTGGGATGATTCGTATGCCCGCGGTACAGGAGCGGGTGCGGAAAATTTTCGGCAAAGAGCCTCATAAAGGAGTGAACCCAGACGAAGTCGTCGCTATCGGTGCCGCCATTCAAGGCGCGGTCCTCGGTGGTGAAGGTGGCGTGAAGGGCGACATCCTCTTGTTGGATGTGACGCCGCTCTCACTTGGCATTGAGACGCTCGGGGGCGTGTTTACTCGCCTGATTGATCGCAATACGACCATTCCCACCAAGAAGAGCCAAGTGTTTTCTACGGCGGCGGACAATCAAACCGCGGTGACTATTCGGGTGTTCCAAGGCGAGCGCGATATGGCGGCCGCGAACAAATTGTTAGGACAGTTTGATCTGGTCGGCATTCCCACCGCGCCGCGCGGCGTGCCGCAAGTGGAGGTGACTTTCGATATCGACGCGAATGGTATCGTCCACGTCAATGCCAAAGACCTGGGCACCGGTAAAGAGCAGTCGATCCGGATCACCGCGTCGAGCGGGTTGAGCGAGGACGAGATCAAACAGATGGTGAAAGATGCCGAAGCGCATGCGGACGAGGACAAACGCAAACGCGAGTCCATCGAAGCGCGCAACCATCTCGATACCATGATCTACTCCACCGAGAAGTCGCTGAAGGACCACCGTAGTGATGTGGACGAAGCGACGGCCAAGAGTATCGAGGATGCTTTAGAGAAGGCCAGGAAAGCGATGGAGAGTGAGGACGTGGAGGTTATTAAGGCGGCGAATGAGGAACTGACGCAGGTCTCTCATAAGCTGGCGGAAGCGATGTATGCGCGTGTGGCCAAAGAACAGCAGGCCGCTGCTGGTGACCAAGGTCCCCAAGCTGATGGCGCTGCTGGAGACAAACCGTCTCAACCCTCACAAGGGAAAGAGAATGTTGTTGATGCCGACTTCGAGGAAGTAAAGTAGCGAAAACCGGTCCTTTGGTGTATTTCGAGCCCCCACTCCTTTCACAATAGAAGAGTGGGGGTTTTTTTGTTATAGAAAGACCCACATCATTATGGCAACCACAAATAACAAAGCGGATTATTACGAGATCCTTGAGGTCAACCGGACCGTGAGTGACGAGGAATTAAAGAAAGCTTACCGCAAGGCGGCGATGCGCCATCATCCAGACCGTAATCCTGGTGACAAAGCAGCGGAAGAGAAGTTCAAGGAACTCTCCGAAGCGTATCAAGTGTTGTCTGATCCAGAGAAGCGCGCGCAGTACGACCGTTTTGGCCATGCGGCTTTCGACCAGACCCGGGGAGGTGGCGGGTTCTCTGGCGGGTTCGAGTTCTCCGGCAACTTCGAGGATGTCTTTAGCGACCTCTTCGGCGACATCTTTGGTGGCGGGCGTGGAGGAGGACGGCAACGGACCCGTCGTGGCGACGACCTCAGTTACAACATTGAAATCTCGTTCGAGGAAGCGGCATTTGGGACCGAAAAGACGATCTCCATTCCACGTTCCGTGACCTGTGATGCTTGTCAAGGAAAGCGCACGAAAGCGGGAACCGCGCCGAAGACTTGCACGACCTGCCGGGGAAGCGGCCAGGTGCGGTTCCAACAGGGCTTCTTTACCGTCGCACGGACGTGTCACCAATGTGGTGGGCAAGGGTCGGTGATTAGCGATCCCTGTGATACCTGTCGAGGGACCGGGGTAGGACGGAAGACGGCGAACCTGCAAGTCAAAATTCCTGCTGGCGTTGATACCGGGGCACGGCTCAAACTGCGTGGCGAAGGGGAGACTCCTCCCGCTGGTGGCGTACCTGGAGACCTCTACATCCTGATGCACGTGAAAGAGCATCCCCTCTTCAAGCGGCAAGACAACACCGTGATCTGCGATATCCCGATCAGTTTTCCGCAAGCGGCGCTGGGCACGGAAATGGAAGTGCCAACCCTGGAAGGCAAAATTAAACTGAAAATCCCCGCGGGGACGCAGCCCGGCAATGTTTTCCGGTTACGTGGAAAGGGGATCGTCAGTCTGAATACGGGAGGACGTGGCGACCAGCTTGTGCACGTCACGGTGGAGATTCCTCGTACCTTGACCGCTCGCCAGAGAGAACTTCTGGAGGAGTTCTCCCGTCTTGATGGCGTGGATGTGAACCCCATGAGTAAAGGGTTTTTCGAGAAAGTGAAGGAATTGTTCGGTTAGCCACCATGAAGCTGCGCGATCTCGGAGAATTCCCCTTCTTACGTCGACTCCGCGAGCGGCTTCCCGCGGACCCGCGCGTATTGCTCGGCGTTGGCGACGATTGCGCTGCCGTCGCGCTCCCAGGGACGACTGTGCTCACGACCGACGCGATGATCGAAGGCGTGCATTTTCGTCGGGAATGGACAACGCTGACGATGTTGGGCGCGAAAGCCTTTGCCATCAATGCCAGTGATATTCTCGCAATGGGTGGAGAACCCACGTTTGCGTTGCTCAGCCTGGGCGTGCCACAAGATACTGAAGTGGAAGACCTCGACGCCTTCTTTGAGGGGTTCCTGCGTGCCGCCAGTGACTGTGGTACGGCGTTGATTGGCGGCAATATGAGCGCCGCGCCCTGCTTGATGATTTCCGTGACGCTGCTGGGGCAGCTCTTGCACGGCGTCATTGCTCGCGCTGGAGCGAAAGTCGGGGACGATGTCTATGTCACCGGAACCTTGGGTGATGCGGCGTTGGGACTGCGCATGCTCCAGGAGGGGCGAACCGATCCCTCCGCTGAATACGTCAAAGAGCGCTTTCTCTGTCCGACGGTACGATTCGCGGTGAGCCGAGCACTCGCGGCTTGGCATCTTGCCCATGCCATGATTGATGTCAGTGACGGACTCCTCCAAGACCTTGGCCACCTCTGCGAAGCGGGTCACGTTGGGGCGGTGATCGACGCTCCAGCCTTGCCCCTGTCACCCGCCTATCAAACGATGCTAGGAAAAAATCATTGGGACACGGCCTTAACTGGTGGTGAAGATTACGAACTGCTCTTTACCGCCGCCCAAGCGCAACGCGAGCCGATTGGGCAACTTTCTCAGACAAGTCATTGTCCCATTACGCGCCTTGGCCATATTGTTTCACGGCCTGAAGGACTGACGGTCAGGGGATCAGACGGAGCGCCCCTGACTCTCGCCCGTTCTGGGTTCGACCACTTTCGCCAGGGCCGGAAATAGGCATGGACCGCACACGACTTCACGACCTGTTGACGCGCGTACAGAGTGGTACGCTCGACGTTGACCACGCCCTCGACCAACTCAAAACCCTGCCGTATGAAGACCTCGGTTTCGCGCGGGTGGATCACCACCGTGCCCTGCGCAAGGGATTCCCTGAAGTTATTTTTGGACAAGGAAAAACCGCGCACCACATTATCGAGATCGCCCAACGGTTGGTGACCAATGGGCAACAGGCACTGATTACCCGCCTGGATGAGCAAAAAGCGCAAGAAGTGCGAGCCGCACTGCCTGCGCTTCGGTACTATGCCGAGGGGCGCATCGGCGCACTCGGCGAGCCACCACAGCCGCCCTCAGCAGGAGGCACCATCCTCGTTGTTTGCGCGGGCACGGCGGATATCCCTGTGTGTGAGGAAGCGGCGGTGACGGCTGAACTGTTGGGCAACCGTGTTGATCGGCTCTACGATGTTGGCGTTGCGGGTCTGCATCGTCTCCTCGGCAGTATTGAGCAACTGCGTGCAGCTTCTGTCCTGATCGTCGTTGCGGGAATGGAAGGAGCCTTGCCCAGTGTGATTGGTGGACTCGTGGACCGTCCAGTCATCGCGGTGCCCACAAGTATCGGCTACGGAGCTAGCTTCAACGGGCTCGCCGCGTTGTTAGCGATGCTCAACTCCTGTGCGTCAGGAGTCACGGTCGTCAATATCGATAACGGGTTTGGTGCGGCGGCGGCGGCGACGCTGATCAATCGGGTACGGGCGTAAAGCGTAAAACGTAACCACCCCTCCCTATGACGTTTTACATATTGACGTTTTACGCTTCATCCTGCCATGCCTGAAAAACCCAAGCCCGTCCGCCTCACTAAAGGGCGCGCCAAACGTGCGCTGCAAGTGGGGTCGCTGACCACCTCCGTTGGGGGCAGCTATGTCTGGAACGCACTCAAGCGGCCCTTTCAATCGACGGATCAGCAAGACCAATCTCTCTTCGATCTGCACCTGAAAAATGCCTTGCACATCGTGGAAAGCTCACGTGAGTTGCGTGGCGCATTCATGAAGCTGGTGCAGATGTTGAGTATGCGCGACGATCTCCTGCCCTTAGAGGTGCTCAATGTCTTGTCGGTGGTGCAGTCTTCCGTACCGCCGATGGAGTACGCGCTCATTCACGAACAAATCAAAAAAGAACTCGGCCAGTATCCTGAACAAGTATTCCAGCACTTTGAGCAAGAGGCGTTCGCGGCGGCGTCATTGGGGCAGGTCCATCGGGCGACACTCAAGAATGGCGATGACGTGGTCGTCAAGGTGCAGTACCCCGGCGTTGATGAAACCGTTGTCCAAGACTTGAAGAATCTCAAGGCACTCTTGCAAGCCTTCACGCTACTGACCCGCGATGTCCTCCGACAAAAGACATTTGATGCCAGTGAAATTTACCAAGAGATGGAAGAGCGGCTGCGCGAGGAACTGGACTACGTGCATGAAGCGAACAATCTCGCACTGTTTCAGCGACTCTTTGCTGATGACGACGAGGTGCTGATTCCGCGCGTGTATCCTGACATGTCGTCACGCCGAGTGCTGACGATGGAGTATCTCGACGGCTACAAGCTCCAAGACATTTTGGCCCCTGGAGTCGAGCAAACGCTGAAAGACTGGGTCTCCATCAAATACTTTCGCATGACCTGGCGGCAGATTCTTGAGTTTGGGGTGCTGCACACCGATCCGCATCCCGGCAATTATCTGGTCACGTATCATCCCAAAGTGGCGATGCTCGATTTTGGCAGTGTCCGCGTCTTTCCCGAAGAGATTCGCAAGGGCTATCTCACCCTCGCCAAAGCCATTATCGAGAAGGACGAGCAAACGATGGCACGGTGTTTTGGGATATTGGGCTATATCGATCCGGGCGTCGATCCCACCCCGCTCGTGAAAATCATGTACCTCATCTTCGAGCCCGTGTTAGAGGACCGCGATTACGATCCGCATGAGTTCGACTCAGCAAAGAAGACGATGGAGATTACGTCGATTGGTATTGAGAACCGCATCTTCAATGCCCCAGGTCATCGGTTGTTTCTGGTCCGCGCCTTGTGGGGGCTCGATTCCTACACGCATCAATTTCGCACCATTACCAACTGGCATCGGATATTTCGCGAGTGCGTGGACAAGGTGAAGAGATAGGAGCGGGGCGGAATGATCGTCTCATTGGTGGGAGGCATCTCAATCGAACCACACGAGCGTGGCACAGTGCCGAGCAAAATCCCCTCGCGCTCCGCGCGGCCCCCTTTTGACAACGGGGGCTCGGGGGGATTTCTCACTTGCAGTCACGACGTGTCCCAACGCCATGTGGTCCGATTTAGACTGGGGTACGTAGGGGCAGTGGTATAGCCCTCTGCTCACCGGCTTTCCAGGAGCCGGATGCGATACGAGTGGAACTCGGGTATCTCGTCCTTGAAAAAAAAGAAGCGCAGCCCATCCTGCGCGCCCGCAGCCACTGGGTCGATGTTCATCTCGGTGAGGGACTTTTTGCCATTCTCGTAGTCTTCCTCACGCAAGGCTTCCGCTTGGCGGTTATAGCCATAGTCGCGGTGCACAACGACACCGTCTTTGTTCAACAACTCGAATTGAAATTTGATGTAGGTCAGTGGCTTTCTCGAAGTGTTTTCAAGTTGGCCAGCAACCAAGAAGAACGGCTCGCCGCTGCCACCGGTGCTGAAAAAGGCTGTCCACTCCCCACGGTGAGAAACCATGCGGATGGAGGCGTTGGGAGGGACAATCAGTGATCCCGTGATCGGTTGTGTCGCGTCCGGTAAATTCGGTACGTCAAGCGCGTGGAGTCGTGATAGCGGGAGGATAGACAAGAGGGAGGTGTAGACAAGAACAGTACGGTATCTCTTCATAACGGTGTACTCCTTTGCTCAAGCATAATCCGACTCACTGCGGAATAGTTCCCGAAGAGGCGTGCGGGTGCGGCTCCTCCTGCTCGGTGAGAAAACGCGCGAGATCAATTGGCTGACCGACGAGCACGAGTGCATCCTGAGGGCTCAGTGGATAATCGGGGTCCGGCAACTCATCTCCCCGCGTCGTGCCACCGCGACGCAGCGCGACGGCAGTCAAATGGAACTGGGTACGGAGTTGGAGCACGCGGAGCGTTTTGCCGGTGTGCCACGAGGGAATTTGTACAACCTGCACGACATATTGATGAGGAAGGCGGACCTCCTCATGCACGCTGTGGTCCACGCCGTCGGTGTGCAGATTCAACCCCAGATACTCTTGCCGCAAAATCTCTCGGTTGTAGAGGGCCATCACCGCGCGATGAGAGAGGACGCCACACAACTGCCCGTCCGCGGTTGTCACCGGAAGAAATTCTTGTTCCGTTTGTGAGAATCGATCGAGACAGTGGGCTAAGGTGTCTTCGGGTCGGACCGTCACGTGAGAGGTGTGCAGCAGGTCCCGAGCGATAATCAATGCGCCCAGTCCCTCTTCTTGCAAGAGTCCCTTCACATCATGGAGAGAAATCTCCCCGCAGAGGCGCTTGTGTTCGTTGATCACAAAACAGGTCGATACGGTTGTCGCCAGAAAATGCCGCACGATTTCAGCAAACGCGGCGGACTCTGAGAGGACAGGTGCTTCTGCTTGCATGATCTGTCCAACCGTAAATGCGCGCATGATGTTTTCCTCGCGCCGCCGGACATCGATCCCTCGTCGTACGAGTTGCAACGTATAAATCGATTCCTCCTGCAACATTTTAGCAACGAGGGTACTCACTGAGCAGCTCAGCATGAGAGGCAGAATAATGTGATAGTCGCCGGTCAGCTCAAAAAGGAGGAGAAACGCCGTAATCGGTGAATGCGTTGATGCGGCGAGAAAAGCCGCCATGCCGACAAGCGCATAGGCGCCACTCGGAGCCGTGATCGACGGGAGCAGGACACCGGCCCCAATACCGATCAACCCCCCAGTGATTGACCCAAGATACAAAGACGGGAGAAAAACGCCACCAGAGCCCCCAGAAGCGAGGGTTAAACTGGTGGCGGCCATTTTGATTGGCAGCAGCAGTAGCAGCCAGGTCCAGGAGACGCCGCCACGGAGGATTTCATCCATCGTCGCGTACCTAACCCCATACAGGTCAGGAACAAAGAGGATGGCGACGCCTAAGATCAGTCCACCGAGCGCGGGTTTCCAGAGGTTGTTGATCTTGACGGCTTTCACGCCACGGTCCAGGAGATCAAGCACAAAAATAAAGGCGACCCCGCCGAGTCCACACGCGATACCCAGGAACAGGTAAATGATCAGCTCCCATTCACTCAACAGCGCATAGCCCGGAACGACGAACCCTGGGTGGTTGCCAAAATAGGAACGGCTGACCACGGTGGCTAAGACTGAGGAGAGAACAATGGGGCCGAAGGCCGGCATGGCAAAGTTGCCCATAATCACTTCGAGGGCGAAAAAGGCGCCGGCAATGGGCGCATTGAACGCCGCGGCAATGCCCCCGGCAGCGCCACAGCCGACGAGAGTGGGCAGACGACTGGGCGGGATGCGCAAGAGCTGTCCGAAAAGCGATCCTAGTGCCGCACCAATCTGTACGATTGGTCCTTCACGCCCCACTGAGCCGCCAGTGCCGATGGTCAAGGCCGAGGCGAGTGATTTCACCACGGCCACACGGGGATGGATTTTTCCGCCCTTGAGTGCGACCGCTTCGATGACTTGGGGGACGCCGTGTCCTTGGGATTCACGAGAGACGAGAAAAACGAGAGGAGCAACCAACAGCCCGCCGAGCGCGGGTACCCAAAAGACTCGATACCACGGTAAAGAGGGCAGGGTGTACAGCGGAGCGCTGGTGGTCCCGATTGCTAGCCACTGAACAAGGTTAATCAATTCAGCAAAGACGATGGCACCACAGCCAGTGATAACACCGACGGTACAAGCAAGAGCGATCAGCGAAAATGGTTGTACGCGCTCAAGCTGCTCGCGCAGCCGCTGGCGAGTGGAAGGGGAGAGGAACAGCGTATGTCACTTCTCTTTTGCGGTTTGGGGACGGGGGATCGGGGGACAGGGTTAGGTTACGGGGTTCGGTTCGAAAGAACATAGTCGAGTTCCCCTTCCGCAACTCGTAACTCGTAACTCGTAACTCGTAACTCGTAACTTGGTCTCCTTACCCACGGACTTGTGGGCTGTCAAGTCGAGATATCTTCTTGCCTTGACTTTCCACCGGAAAACTCTAAAGTAGGCGCGACCATTCCTAGTAATGACCAAACGCCTGCCGAGGGGAGGTGACGCTGCATGGCAGGAGTCCGTGTAAAAGAGAGTGAGCCGATCGAAAGTGCGATCCGTCGCTTTAAGAAGCAGTGCGAAAAAGCTGGGATTCTCCAGGAACTGAAAAAACGCGAACACTACGAAAAGCCAAGCGCTCGCCGCAAACGCAAAGCCATCGCCGCCCGCAAACGCGCGCTGCGACGTGCCAGCCGGTCGTTTTACTAATCTCTCCCGGGTGTCCTCTTGGACGCCCGTTTCTTTTTTTGATTTCCACGCCCCTCACCCCAGGCAGACACCCCACGTGATCCGTGGCATATACGTGGACGGACCCACGGACGAAGGAGCCCACCGCTATGGAGGGACGGATTCCCGATGACATCCTGACCGACATCCGCGCACGCGTGAACATTGTCGAAGTGATCGGCGCACATGTCGCCCTGCGCAAAGCCGGGCGCAATTACCAAGGCTTATGTCCGTTTCATGGCGAAAAGACTCCGTCTTTTAGCGTCAACGAGGAACGTGGGTTCTTCCACTGTTTTGGGTGTGGCGTTGGGGGCAATGCCTTCACGTTTCTCACGCGCATTGAGAATATCTCGTTTCCTGAAGCGGTTCGTCGGTTAGCCCTCAAAGCAGGAGTCTCGCTTCCCCAGGCCGAACGCGACCCCCAGGACCAGGAACGCGTACGGCTTTATCGGCTCAATGATCTTGCGGCCACCTATTTTCAGCGCTGTCTCTGGGGCGATATGGGCGGGACCGCGCGCCTCTACCTAGAGGAGCGTGGGATCAATCGTGAGATCGCTGAGCGCTTTCGTCTCGGGTTTGCGTCCTCTGGCGCGGAAGGATTGGTCCGTTTTCTAACCTATCAGAAGGCCGAGGTGGAACGAGCCGTGTCACTGGGCCTTGTCGGGAAGCGGGACAATGGCCAATACTACGACAAATTTCGCTATCGACTGATGTTCCCGATTACCGATGTCGTTGGGCGCATCGTTGGTTTTGGGGGCCGCTTACTGCCAATGGAGCAACCGCAAGCGCACAATGGCCAACAGCGTACCTTGCCAAAGTATCTCAATTCGCCAGAGTCAGTGCTCTATAAGAAAGGCACGTTGCTCTACGGTCTCGCGCAGGCGAAAGAAACCATTCAGCGCCGTGGCCGCGCGGTGTTGGTGGAAGGCTATATTGACCTGCTTGCTCTCGCGCAACATGGACAAACGGAAACCGTTGCGGTTTTGGGAACCGCCTTGGGTAGTGACCAACTCAAACTGCTACGCCGTTTTACCACGGAAGTGTATATGTTCTTTGATGGCGATGAGGCTGGGCGCAAAGCCGCGCTGCGCGCTTTTCCTTTGTGTATCGAAGCCGAGTTGCGCGGGCGCGGGGTGTTTCTCCCGCAAGGAGAAGACCCCGACACCTATGTCCGCAAATATGGACAAGGGCAACTGAGTGCGTTGATTGATGAAGCGGCTCCGCTAGAAGACTTCTATTTTACACACCATGCCCCTCCGCCAGGTGCAACGGCATTTCAACGGGCGCAGGCGGCGCGGTCAGCAATGGCTGTGCTCCAGTCGATGACCGATGTGGTTGCGCGTGGGGCGTTACTAACGCAAATCGCACAACGCTTTGGCGTCAACGAGGAAGAATTGCGGCGGAGCGCGATGACACCCGATTCGCTTTCACGGCCCGCGAATCGTCCGAGTTCCGCGCGACAAGAGACGCTCGTCTCGCCGCAGATCACCGCCGAATCAGAGTTGTTGCAACTAATGCTGATCAATCAACAGGCGGCCATGCGGATAGCGCAGGCCGGTGTCCTTCCTGCTTTCCAACAATGGGGCCCCTTGGCCGAAGAGATACTTGCGACCTGGAATGAGCAAGGTGCGATTGACCTTGGCGGTTTTTTGGATCGTTTGCCTAAAGCGATGGCCGACCAAGTGACACGGATGCTCGCCAATGCCGACCGCGACGGTGAAGCGCACGCGCGCGAGCAATTGTTGAGCGATTGCATTGCGAAGATTCGGCTGGTCCTCCGTAAGTTGGAACGCGAACGGTTACGGCGAGAGCTGCGCGAGGTGGAGCAGCACGGCAGCGAAGATGAACTGCGGATACGACTGCAACAATTGCAACAGTGGAACGAACCAGCGCCGCCGTCGCATGACCCGGAATAGAAAAGTCTCGTTCCCTATGCTACACTTCTGTCGAACTCGAAAACGGGCCCATAGCTCAGTGGTTAGAGCTGCCGGCTTAAGACAGCGAGTCTACGTTGAGGGAAGGATCATGTATTTCCTCAATATGGTTTGTTGTATGGGGCTGCTTGAAGAGTAACCTTCAAGTGACACCTGTCAAATTCGGGGAAGCCTAAATCGAGAGATATGGTAATCCCGAGCCAAACCTCCGAAAGGGGGGAGGTGTAGAGACTAGACGGCAGGCACCCCACAGGGGTGAAGGGATAGTCCAGACCACAAACCTGAAAGGGGCAGTGAAAACTGTAGTGGGAGGCATAACCGGCTGGTCCCAGGTTCGAATCCTGGTGGGCCCACTTGTTCTAGGAGAGTCCTCCGTCTGTATGGCAGGCGGTGTATGAAAGGAGGTCTTCGTTGCCCACGAAGATTGAGCTGTTGGCAGCTCTGCAAGACATTGATCAACGTCTCCATCGCAAAGAACAGTCGCTTGAAGAGCTTCGTCAGCAATTAGCTGCTCTCGCTGTGACCGTGGACGCCAAGGCGCGGAAGGTCCAAGCCCAGCAGCAACGGATCGCGGACCTCGAACTCCGCCGCCGCGAGAATGAGCGACAACTGAAAGAAGAAGAAGCCAAGATTAAAGAGAAGCGGGTGCGTCAGAACCGCATTCGCAATGACCGCGAACTCCTGGCGGTACGTCGAGAAATCGAGTTAATGAAAGAGTCGAATGGCAAGCTCGAAGAGGACGGGATTCACATCCTTGACCAACTTGCGCAAGAGCAAACCCGATTGGCACAAACCGAAGCGCTGGTTGAGGAGCTGACAGCCAACCTGACCAAGGAGACGGTACACGTCGAGACGGCGATCGCCACTCTTGAAGCCGAGGCGCGACAAGAACGAGAAGAACGCGCGGCTGGCGCTCAATCCATCGACGCGGACCTCTGTTCTCGCTATGAGCGGCTTTTCGCCAAACGCGGTGGTGTCGCGGTGGTCGAACTGCGGTCAGATACGTGCCAGGGATGTTATATGCGTATTCCCCCACAAATGAGCAATCAAATTCGCAGTAGCGTTCAGCAGCAAGCAGAGACGATCTTCCACTGCCCGCACTGCGGACGGATACTCTATTGGCGCCCGGTTCCGGAAGGGACGGCTGACGCGTAGCCGGGCGAGCGGAGTAACCGCTCCACCGTCAGTGTGGGGCAGCTCCGTGGACTAACTCCACTAGCGACACTCGTAGCGTGCGCCCCAAGGCGCACGCTGCTTTGCCTTATGTGGTCAACGTGACAGAAGAGTTGGCGGGATCAAGCAAGTGATCCAACGCGGCACGGCTGGTTCCCGAAGGCGGCGTCGAGCGAGGTCGAGGTCCTCTTTGGGGGTCTTTCGCGACTTCTTGATGAACTCATGTGGGGATCAACACCACGCCCTGTTGTACGGTGAAGAGGACCCGTGCGATCCGCTTGTCGAGCGTTGAGCGCCTTGCCTATAACGCCTCCTTACGTTTGCGTACCAGCGGCATACCAATGGGCCATCCGTATCGCATAGTGAGCAGGTCCAAGTCGATCACGTTTGCTCATCCCCTCTGAAGCGGGCGCGACGTCCGCGCTCCCAGTCCTTCTTTGCCTCACTTTTGCCTTTTGATTTTTTGTCTTCCGCAAAGACCCCTTGTGGACATTATTGAATTTCTTTAGGTTCTGACCGAGAGAAGATCAAACGGTCGCGTGTCCACGGACACGAGGAAAGTCCGGACTCCACGGGGCAGGGTGGCCGTTAACGGCGGCGCGTTGCGAGACGGGGAAAGTGCCACAGAAAAGAGACCGCCGGCATCCTCACACGACAGAGACATGAGACAGAGACCGAAGCTGGAGACAGAGACGGTGTCCCCCTTTTCCGTGTAGTCTCCCGCTCCTCCCTGTCTGAAATCTCTCGCGGTGAGCGTGCCGGTAAGGGTGAAACGGTGAGGTAAGAGCTCACCAGATTCCGTGGAAACGCGGGATGCTGGGTAAACCCCACCCGGAGCAAGGCCAAATAGGAGGGTGCCTGGTCCGCAGGCAAGAGCCGCCCCGCTCTATCCCTCCGGGTTCGGTCGCTCGAACCTATCGGTAACGATAGGTCCAGAAGAATGACCGTTGTCTCTTCCTGTTACGAAGAGAAACAGAATCCGGCTTACCGATCTTCTCTCACTCCCCCTTTTCTTAACGAAGGAGCAACGGCATGAGGACAACACTGACAGCCACGGCGGAGAAACACTGGATGAGAGCATGCGTACTCGGACTTCTGCTCGTGATGACTCCCCCTGCCTTTGCCCAAAGCCCGCCTCCACATGCGGCTTCCGCGGAGACCGGCTCGCCTCAAGGTGCGACGGACATGGATGAGGATTCCTCCGAAACCGGGCAAATGTTGCGACTGGAAGAGGCGTATCACCTGGCGCTCAGTAACGAAGAACAGGTGAAAATCGCCGCGCATGAACTGGTGAAATCCGAACTGCTCCCGTGGCGCGCGGTCACGTTACTGACCCCACGGGCGGAGATTGGTGGCACATTCACTCGGAATAAGGAGGAGATTGCCTTTACTGGAGCCGCAGGGTCCGCGGCTAGCACCACGTCCGTGATTCGACCACTAGAGAGTTGGCAGGGAACATTCGTCCTCACGCAGCCCATTTTTCAGCCAGCGTTTTTTCCTACCCTGCGGTTGGGCAAAGAGTCGGTGCGGCAGAGTCAACAACGCCAGGAATTCACCAAGCAGGAAGTGCTCTTCGGTGTCGCGCGTGCGTACTACGATGCCCTGCGCTCGCGTGAGCAAGTCCGGGTCGCGCGTGATACCCTCAAACTCACCAAGGATGAGTTGAAACAGGCCCAAGCGCGGTTTCGTGTCGGCGAAGTCACCAAGACCGATGTGCTACGCGCGGAAGTCGAGGTGGCTCGTACTGAGCGTGGGCTGATCGCCAATCGCAATGCCCTCCAACTGGCCTTTGCCACCTTGGCGCGCGTGGTTGGCGTGCCCGAACCCTTGCGCGTGGCTGAGCCTACTCCGCCCGTCTCGCGCGGAGAGCCCTACGAGCAGTTGATCGAGCACGCCTACGGCCAGCGTCAAGATCTCCGAGCGCAAGCCTCGGCCATTACGATTTCCCGTGAGCGAAAAAATCAGGTGTTGGCTCGGTACGCCCCCCAAATCAACGCCCAGTGGCAATACCCACGGCTCGATACCCCGACCTTCGCCAACCGCGATGAATTTTGGGTGCTGACGCTGAACTTCCAGGTGCCGATCTTTGATGGTGGAGTGCGGGAACTTGACTTGATTGAGCAGCAGGAAAATCTCACCCAATCCGAACTGCAACTGGAGCGGCTCAAGAAGGACGTTGGGATTGAAGTGAAGCAGACCTTGCTCGCGGTCGAGACCCTGGAGGCCACGCTGGACACCTTAAAGAAGGAAATCTCGCTGGCGCAGGAGAACTATAAGATCACCTCAAAACAGTACGGCGTTGGGTTGGCCACTAGCCTGGACGTGAACACCGCGGTCAATACGCTGAACCAGGTTCGCACGCAATTGATTGATCAGACCTACGCTTATCAAGTGTCATTGCTCGCGCTCGACCGCGCCGTCGGGATCTTCGGGCAAGAGTACCTGTCTCAGCGCTGACCGCCGTTGACTAACGTAATGAATTCCTCGCGGGTCGGTTGTTGCGTGCGAAAGGCTCCGAGCATGGCACTGGTGGTCACCGTCGAGTTTTGCTTCTCGACGCCACGCATGCGCATACAGAGGTGCTCCGCGCGAATGACCACGCCGACTCCCAGCGGGTCGAGTTCTTCCATGAGCGTGTTCGCTACCTGCGTTGTCAGTCGTTCTTGGACTTGAAGACGGCGAGAGAACACTTCAACGAGGCGCGCGACTTTGCTGAGCCCGACAATGCGGTGCTTGGGAATGTAGGCCACGTGGGCTCGGCCAAAAAACGGCAGGAGGTGATGTTCACAGAGGGAGAAGAAGTCGATGTCTTTCACCAAGACCATCTCCTGATAATCCTCGGTGAACATTGCTTTGTTGATGACTTCCTTGGGGTCCTGGTCGTACCCTTTCGTGAGATATTCGTAGGCGCGGGCTACTCGATATGGGGTTTTGATGAGGCCCTCGCGGGTGGGGTCCTCGCCGATGTGGGCGAGAATCTGTCGGACATTGTCCTCGACCGTCGTCTTTGGGCTCGCTTGCTTTCTGAGTTCAACGACTTTTCCGCTCTGACGCTTGTCTTGATCGCCACGTTTCCTGTTCATGCCGGTTCTTGGCTCCTTACAAAAATTTTTTCGTCCACGAGGTCGAGAACAATGGAGTTACATACGGAAAACGCCCATCTTGGGGTCCGCGATAGGGGCATTCAATGACATCGCAATGCTCAAGCCCAAGACGTCCCGCGTTTGGCACGGGTCGAGAATACCGTCGTCCCAGAGCCGCGCGGTCGAGTAATACGGACTTCCTTCCTCTTCATACTTCGCGAGGGTAGGGGCCATGAATGCCTTTTGTTCGTCAGCGGACATAGTCTGACCACGGTCCTTCAACTGTTGTAATTTCACAGTCAGTAATACCCCCGCCGCTTGCTCCCCACCCATGACGGAAATGCGTGAATTTGGCCACATGAACAACAGGCGCGGCGAATAGGAACGGCCGCACATGCCATAGTTCCCCGCGCCATTCGACGCTCCGATAATCACCGTGAACTTTGGTACTTGGGCATTGGCCACTGCGTGGACCATCTTCGCGCCATCCTTGGCGATGCCGCCCTGTTCATATTTTTTCCCGACCATGAAGCCGGTAATGTTTTGCAGAAACAAGAGCGGGACTTTGCGCTGACAACAGAGCTCAATGAAGTGGGTCCCTTTGAGGGCCGACTCGGAAAAGAGCACGCCATTATTCGCGACGATCCCGACCAAATATCCATGAATACGGGCAAAGCCGGTGACCAGAGTTGTGGCGTAGCGGGCCTTAAACTCGTGGAACCGGCTGCCATCCACCATGCGGGCGATCAATTCGTGCACGTCATACGGCACACGAGTGTCGCGGGGGATGACTCCATACAATTCAGTGGGATCACAGGCTGGTGCTTCCGGCTCTTCGCGGTCCAACGGAAATTTCTGTGCGCGCGGAAGATTGGCGAAAATCGACCGAGCGATTTCGAGGGCGTGTTCATCATCTTCCGCGAGATGGTCGGACACACCGGAAAGCCGCGTATGCACATCCCCACCGCCGAGTTCTTCCGCCGTGACTTCTTCTCCGGTCGCGGCTTTCACCAAGGGCGGACCTGCGAGGAAAATCGTCCCGCGTTCTTTGACGATGACATTTTCGTCGGCCATAGCCGGCACGTATGCTCCACCCGCCGTGCAGGACCCCATCACCACCGCAATTTGAGGAATCCCCAGCGCGGACATTCGTGCTTCGTTGTAAAATATCCGTCCAAAGTGTTCACGGTCGGGAAAGATGTCCGCCTGGTAAGGGAGATTGGCACCACCAGAATCGACTAGATAGACGCACGGCAAGTTATTTTCTTGAGCGATTTCCTGGGCGCGTAGATGTTTCTTGACCGTGATCGGGTAGTAACTCCCGCCTTTCACGGTGGCGTCGTTGGAGACAATGACCGTCTCGCGCCCATGGATCATCCCAATCGCGGTGGCGATGCCAGCGGAGGGGGGATCATCATACATGCCATACGAGGCAAGTGGGGAGAGTTCGATCAGCGGCGTATCGGGATCGACCAGTGCCTCAATGCGCTCGCGAGCGAGCAATTTGCCTCGTTCTTTGTGACGTTTGCGGGATTCTTCCGGGCCACCTAACTGTGCTTCGGCGGTGGCTTTCTTGAGTTGCGCGACCAGGTTTTGCATGTGGTCGACATTGGCTTGAAATTCTGGAGTGTTGGTGCGAATTTTACTTTCGATGCGATCCATAAGCATTATGAGTGAGACGTAAGACGTAAATAGGTAAACCGTAAGAAGAAAATTCCTGTTCTCTTTACGATTTACCTATTTACGTCTTATTCCCCGTATCCCTGTCCGTAGCGTTCGCGGAAAGCGACCTTCTCTAATCGTTTGCGTACTTTCTTTTGGTTTTTTTCGTCATCGGTTGGATAGCCGAATGGAATGACGGTGACAAGTTCGGCCTCTGCGGGAATGCCGAGTAGTTCCTTAATCTTTGGACGGTCGAGTCCGCCAACCCAACACGAGCCCACGCCTTCGCCCCACGCGGCGAGCATCAAACATTCAGCGGCGCGGGTGGCGTCGATGGAGGGGTTTTTCGCGCCTTCAATAGCAAGCGCGATCGCCATTGGCGCATCGGCAATATAGGGGCCGGAAGAGGCGAGGGTGCCAATCTGTGTGAGCATGGCGCGATCTTGAATCACCACGAATCGCCACGGCTGGCGGTTGCGTTGCGAATGCGCCTGCTGCCCAGCTTGCAGAATTTTCTTGACCACCGTGTCGGGAATCGGCTCTGGCCGAAACTTCCGTATCGCCGGGCGGGAACGAATACAATCAGAAACATCCATAACTCTAGTTTCGGGGTTCAGGGTCCAGGGTTCAGGGTTCAGGTTCTAATTTTTGATTTTTGACTTTTTTCTTTTTAGGAGAACCGCGGAACAATCTCTCGTCCATACCGTTCAATCTGCGGAACGAGTTCATCGGGCGGAACGATAGGCCACAAGACGAATTTACTGCACCCGGCCTCGACATACGACTGGACTTTCTCGATACATTCGGTCGCCGATCCGATGGCGCATCGCGCGGCCATTGATTCGGCTGGCAGGGGAAATCCTTTGAAGAACTGTTGGGTGATTGCTTCAGCCTGGGCTTTGTTGTCATTGATATGGGTGAAGATCAGCACGCCAGCTTCACGGGGATTCATCTCCCGGCCATACTGGCGGCCATAGTCCATCAGTTTCGCGATCCCCGATTGAAAATCTTGCGGAGTGACAAACGACGGAAACCACCCGTCGCCATAGCGAGCCGTGCGTTTGATGGCGAGGTCGGAGTTCCCACCAATCCACACATCCAGTGAGCCTTTCGCCGGGCGCGGCTCAATCGTCACATCATTGAATTTGTAAAACTTCCCTTCGTGCGTGACGTTTGGTCCCGCCCACAATTTACGCAGCACTTGGACGCCTTCTTCCATCCGTTTCGCTCGTTCGTCGGGGTTGATACCACAAGCGATGCTATCACGAGGGTCGCTGCCCAGGCCGACCGCCAGAATCACCCGGTTGCAACTCCCGGTAAGGTAGTCGAGCGTGGCGTAGGTTTTGGCGACCTGGACGGGATCGCGCGCCGGGAGGGTGAGGACGCTGGGGCCCATTTTGATCTTCTTCGTCCGTGCCGCGAACATGGACATAATACAGGTGATGTCTAAATCTGGGATACGCGACACAATGTGATCAGACAGCCATATCGAGTCGATGCCCACCGCTTCAGCCCGCTCGGCATAGTCACAAATGGTTGCCGGGCTTGGCATGCCCAATCGCCACAAACCAAAACCGATACCGATCTTTACGCTGCTCATGTGCGAATCTCCCTTCTCAAGTCTGGCGGCACCTTACCAGAAACAGGGCAGGGTGTGAAAGGCGCTTGCGGCGAAGCGATTTTGTCGCGGGTGACCTTCCCCGCGTTTGCTGTGTGCCGCCTTGCTCCCATGTGAGGAGGGACGTATACACTGACCTCGGTGAGGGAGAAGGGAGACTTTCTGAGGGAGTGGGTTTTACCGCAAAAAGAGCCGAGCCGTCATGCCCGCGCAGGCAGGAAACCAGACCTCCCGCAATCCCCGGACCATGCACCTGGGTGCCCCCCCTGCGCGGGCATGACGAAGCTGGAGAAATCCAGACATCCGAACCTCCGTCAAATTGTCGGCAACGAGAAAAACCTAAGGCGGACGCCATGAACATGAAAAGCGAGCTTGAACACAGCCTCAAAGCGCTGGAAGAGGAATATCGGTTTTGGATGGTTGAGACGATCAAGATGGGGCGGGGAATTGAGACCATGGAAGACGAACTTGCCCATCACGACGATGCCCTCGGCCTAGAGCGCGCCGCGGACCTCCGCCGTCGTCTCGCCTTTATCCGCGAGAAACACGAGATGTTGGAAGCAAAAATCCAGACGGTTCGTCAACGATTAGAGGAGTTGCGTGAGCGACTCGCGCAAATGGAGGCGTGAAACGTAAGGCATGAACCGTAAATATGTAAAACCGTAATTCGGGAGGAGCGGTTACGTTTTACATATTTACGGTTTACGGCAGGACCGCGATAATCCTTGCCGGCCCGCCTGAGCCTCTGGCAATCTTCATCGGCAACGCAATCAGTGTTGCTCCTGTCGGTGGCAGTTTTTCCAGGTTCGCGATATTTTCGAGGCCGGGCATGTTGGCTCCGTTAACGATCTGATGGACGATGAAATCCTTCGACTGGCCGTAGTCGATGCTAGGTGTGTCTACTCCAATACCATCAATCTCTCGCTGTGACACGAGGAACTCAGCCGCCTCGCGTGAAAAGCCAGGGAAGTGGAGATTCTCGACATCGCCAGCTTGTTCCGTTCCTAAGGACAGCTTTTTATCCGGCCACCGTGTCCCCCAGCCACTGAACATCACCACGAGCGCGCCTTTGGGTATGCGCCCGTGCTTTTTCTCCCAAGCGGTGAGATCCGCCACCGTGAGTCGATAATCCGCATCCGCGGCGGCCTGAGTGTGGACATCAACGACGACGGCTGGGCCAATGAGTTGCTGTATGGGCACTTCGTCAGCCGCACGTTTTCCCTCGGCAAAATGAATGGGCGCATCCATGTGCGTGCCCCCATGTTCGGCAAGGCAGATATTGTTCGCGGCATACCAATAGCCACCCGCCGTCTTTGCCGAGGAGACAATCTCCATGTGGAACGGCTTCGCCGTGGGCCAGTAAATCGTGTGTTCGTCGAACGCGTAGGTCAGGTCAATGACTTTACTTTCATCAATCGGGTGCGCTCCGACACTTCCCGCGTAGACGAGAAGGGCAAAGGCTATCACTTTGTGTCCCATGCGGCATTCCTCCCAGCCCGAAACTGTGACGGAGAATCCGACTCCGTGCAAGCGCATTGACAAACAAGAGAGGCCAGCAGAATAATCGCCGCTACGGAACATCGGGCTATGTTTAAGGTGAGGAGGCTACATGATTCGCGAATATAAATTCCCATTGCTGGAAAAGGTCATCTTCGGAGCCGGGTCACTGACCCAAGTACCCAAGGAAATGGACCGCTGGGGTAAGGAGCGCGCGTTCATTGTCACTGGCAAGAGTATGGCGACGAAGACCGACCTCGTGCGCAAGTTGGAAACGCTGCTCGAAGACCGCTGGGTTGGTACCTACAGCGGCTGTCAGCAGCATGTGCCGAGCTCCAATATTGATGAGGCCGTGGCGCGGGCACGTGAGGCGCGGGCCGATATGATTATCAGCTTCGGTGGAGGCAGCCCGGTGGATGCGGCGAAGATTATTGCCCTGCAACTGCTGGGAGATCGGCCACAAGAAGCGATTCCCCAAATCGCCATTACCACCACCCTCTCCGCTGGTGAGTTTACACCCTTTGCCGGTATCACTGACGAAAAAACCCGCGTGAAGTCGGTCCGATCCGACCCGCGTATGATGCCGAAGATTATTGTACTTGATCCAGAGGTGACGCTAGCGACGCCGATGCAGCTCTGGACATCAACCGGGATGAAAGCCCTTGATCACGCCATTGAAGCGCTGTGGTCGGTGCGACCGCAACCATTGAGCGACACATTGGCGATGGAAGCGATTCGGAAACTGCATAAATACTTACCCCTGTCCATGAAGGAGCCGAACAATCTGGTGGCGCGTGAAGAGTGCCAGTTGGCCGCTTGGTTCTCCATCTTTGGGTTGGCCAATGTGGGGGTACGGCTCAGCCATATTTTTGGTCATCAGATCGGGGCGCGCTGGGATGTTCCGCACGGCATCACGTCGTGTATTACCATTCCGCATTGCATGCGGTTCTTGGCCCCGCAGACGTTGGACCAGCAAGTGCTGATCGCGCAAGCGTTCGGCGTGAAGACTGATGGGCGCAAACCTGAAGATGTCGCGGCGGAAGCAGCGAGCACGGTCGAAGGCTTTATTGACTCTTTCGGTGTGCCACGACGGCTACGTGATGTTGGTGCGAAAGAAGACGAACTGCCTCTGGTTGCCCACGCCGTGATCGAAGAAAGCGCGATGTGGCATAAACAGCAGGGTGGAGAAGAGTCGTTGTTGGGGTTGCTGAAATCAATGTGGTAACTAGCTTATGGCTCGCTTCCCACGGTCGCTCTCTCGCGTATGGCGGAAATGTCCGCGCTATAGAGTGAGCGAAGCGAACGAGCCATAAGCCATGGAGCGAAGCGAGCCATAGGCTAGAGGCCATTTGCCATACGCAAGAGAGCGACTGAAGTGAGCGAGCGATATGCAACGCATCATCCAAGAACCGTCCCGTTCCACCCCTGTCAAAGCTGAAACCGAAGTCCTCGTTATTGGCGGCGGTTCGGCGGGAGTGGCCGCCGCCGTTGCCGCGGCTCGCAATGGAGCCGAGGTGATCCTGGTCGAACGACTTGGGTACCTCGGTGGATTAGCGACAGGGGGACTCATTATTCTGCTGCTCACTCTCGACGATGGGCGCGGACGGCAAGTCATCGGTGGTTTGTGTCAAGAAGTGACCGACCGGGTTGCCAAACGTGGCGCGGCCCACTTTCCGCCACAATCGCAATGGGGAAGCGAAGACGCGGAGCTGGTCCGTCGAGATCAACGCTGGGGCCTGGTGTGGGGCCACGGGCCGCATCGCGTGCGTTACTCGGTGGCGTATGATCCCGAAGAGTTTAAGTTCGCGCTCAACCAGATGGTCGAGGAGGCAAAGGTCAAGCTCCTCCTCCATGCGTATGCGTGTGATGCCATTGTTGAGGGAGATCGTGTGACCGGCGTCACCTTCCAAGGTAAGTCCGGCCGCTTTGCCATTCTGGCGAAGGTTGTGATTGATGCCAGCGGGGATGGTGACATCTTTACCTCGGCTGGTGCGGCCTACGAGAGAGAAGACGTGCTGCCCTGGCTCTGGTTCACGATGGGTGGCGTGAAGAACCCCGAAGCGGCGATTGATGCCGGCGGTTGGTTTTTTCACACACTTGGTGAGGGGAGAGTCTTACTGCCGTGGGGCGCGACCGAGCGGGTCACGCGCAAGATCGACGCGACCAACCCTGAAGACCTCACTTATGCCGAACTGGAATGCCGCAAACGGGTGATGGAAGAAGTGGATCGTCTCCGGCGCGAGATACCGGGATTCGCCAACGCGCACCTGTGTCATATCGCTGACCAGCTCGGCATTACTGAAAGCCGCCGCTTGGTTGGGACCTACATGCTTGGCCGTGACGACGTCGATATTCCCTGCGATGACGTGATTGCCATCACTGGACATTGGACCAAGTACGAAGCGCTGTATTACATTCCGTATCGCTCGTTGCTGCCAAAAGAATTCTCCAATCTGCTCGTTGCTGGGCGCTGCATCTCCGTTGATCATCGCGTGCATCACGCGACCAAGGAAATTCCACCGTGTCTCGCTACTGGTGAAGCCGCGGGCACGGCTGCGGCGTTGGCGGTGCGGGGCGGTATCGATCCGAAACGTCTAGAGGTGAAGCTGCTCCAGCAGCGGCTCACAACTCATGGAGCGATTCTGCGGGTGTAAAAGGAAGCGGATTTTTTCATCCCCCTCCCCCTAGCCCCTTTTGCAGGCAGGACTTACGCTCAGAGGGATTAACAGGCCCCAATGGGAGGCTGTTGCAGTTCTGCGCGCAAGTAGTGACTAAACAAACTCTCGCGTAAGGCATACAGCGTCTGCCCCAGTTCTTTCGCCTTCCCCTTTAACGAGCCCCCG
>SHZE01000087.1 GCA_009692435.1 Deltaproteobacteria bacterium
CGCGGCGGGCATCTGCTTCAAAATGTTCGCGGCAATTGTCATCGGCCATCCCCTGCGGGAACTAGAGTTGTGCACTCCTATTCAAGCAGGGCGTGGCCTTTTTCGTTACTCCCCTTCACCTTACTCAAAAAATGTCCGAAGTATTGTCTTAGAAAGTTTCACGCATTTCTCTGCCATTACTGATCCTCCCGTCTATACGTAGTCTTGATACCTTAGACATGAGGGACAAGATTACGGGCTCAAGGAGCTACCGAGCAAGAAGGAATTCCGTCATCAGCCGTTTGTGGGAACGTCTGGTAACGATCCTTTCCCCCATGTACCTCCCAATAGGCGTAACAAATGACAGAACAAAATGTTCAGTCGCCCTGAACAACGGGAAAGATTCAGAAATAAGAAGGAGGCAGGAAACCTACTCTAGAAAGCAGAAGGCCACGACACTCACACAGTTAATGCGCGGATGCCCTTCCTCAGCTATGAGTCAGCATCAGAGTGGCGTGGTTAGAGAAAAAAGAGCCGGTTCTTCTATCGTCCATTCCTAGTTGATGCGAAGCCACCTCTGGGTCCTCGCGCGGAGCCGACTCATAAGAGGCTCCGCGCTTTCGGTTCGCCTCGGCGCATCAGCGCGGAGGCGCTTCAGGGATGCGTAGCCACCTTATTGGGGATGGGGCGGGGGTCTCCGAATAGATGGCGAAGCCTTACCAATGGGATGATGCGCGGAGCGCCACCTTGCGGGGGGACGGAGCCTGCGCGGCGCGAGTCCGAAGGCGAGTGCCGCATGGCAGGCGACCTTTTGGGGGTGCGAGAGCCCCCCAGCCAAGGTCATTCTGGTAAGAGATGGAAACTACGATTCCCTGAGAAGCGGTATACGGAGAAATCACGACGGTCGAGGGTGAACACGGTGTCGATGCCTTCACGCTCGGCCAGGTGGACTAACGCGGTGTCGGCAAGTTGGGCGTTGAGTTTCCGATATCGCTGGAGAATTTTGCCAATGGGCTCAACATCATTTTCCGCTAACGGGAGGAACTTGATCCATTGCTGGCTGAAACTCGACAGTAACCGTTGCACGGCCAGTGGGTATTGCCGGAGCAACCAGGCAGCTTCCGTAATAACGGGCCAGCAGGTCAGGAGCGGTGGTGCAATCGTGCGGAGTTGTTCGACACACACACGATGGGAAGAATCCTTGCGTGAGAGGATCGCGACAAGCGGGCCAGTATCAAGGAGCACGCTGGTCGTCACCGACCACCAAAGCCTTCAAAGTATTGAGGGTTCGTGCTGAGGTCGGCAGGTGCGGCAGTGGCACAGCCGATCACTCCCGCTTCGCGCGCCAAGTCATAACACGAGGGAGTGGAATCCTGGGCAACGAACTGTTGCTCTAAGACTTCCCGTACAAGGACGGAGGGCCGTCGCCCGGCAACACGGGCGCGCTGATGGATGCGACGCTCAAGCTCTGGAGTAATGCGGATGGATAACCGGGGTGATGGCATAAAAACCTCTTGTCTGACATTTATAGTTTTGTCTGACATTTGACAAGAGCGCAGGTTAAAAGAGACCCTCAACAGCGGGGGGACGGAGCCTGCGCGGCGCGAGTCCGTAGGCGAGCGCTGCATGGCAGGCGACCTTTTGGGGGTGCGAGAGCCCCCCAGCCAGATTACTACCTGTGTAATCACGCGGCGGGCAGTTCGAGTTTCTTCCCCTTTCTCTGAGCGAGGGGCCACTGTTGTGCTTCCCTTCTTGGAAGCATAATCTACATGATACGTAATTTACTGATTTTGTCTGTTTATGTTCTTGTGAAGGGTACGCAAATATGACGCTCTTAAAGATTCTCCGGTCGGGTCAGGTCACTTTACCAGCCGAGTTGCGCAAACAGTTCAATCTCGTGGAAGAGGATTATCTGGAAGCCGAAGTCCTCAAAGAGGGAATTTTGCTCAAACCCGTGACGGTGATTGAGCGACAGAAGGCAGGGAAAGCCCTCGTGCAGTTGCTGAAGCGGGTCCATGCGCGACAACCTGATAAGGGACTTTCCTCAGAAGAACAGGAAGATTTGATTGTCGAAGAGGTCAAAGCTTCTAGAAAAGAGAAGCACCGCCGTGATGCTTAAGGTCGTGTTTGACTCGACCACACTGGTGAGTGCGTTTCTGCGCAAGGGTGGCGTCACGGGGCAGCTGCTAGAACGGGCAGCGCAAGGCGCGTGTGAGCTGTATCTGGCTGACGCCATCATCGAAGAGACGCGGCAGGTATTACTGAACCGTGAACACTTGCGGCGACATTTTTCCTACACGAACATCGAGGTAGAGGAATACGCAACCTTACTCCGCGCCTTTGCCCGTTCAGTGTCGAACCTTCCCCACATCACCGTCTGCCGAGATCCCAATGATGATTACATCATCGCGACGGCCCTTGCGGCCGGTGCGTCGTATCTCGTGGCCAGAGACAAAGACCTCTTGACCCTCGCGATATACCAAGGCGTGACCATGCTCAGCCCGGAAGCATTCATGCAGATTCTTCGTACGCAAGTCACTCCCACATGAAAAAGTGCCTCTCCCAGCTGGCAGTTCGAGTTTCTCAACTTCTTTCAGATTCACTCGTCAGGTCGCATTAGAAAAACTCAGACGGTTACGGTCCTACGAGGTTGCTGCCCTCGCGGGTCTAACGGCATTGGTGTCCGGGTTGTTTGGTTACATGGCAGCTAGGATATATCGCACTGGTCAGTATCTACCGCCTAATGTACAAGTCGCGTGGGATACTCGGATCCGGACGGGACGAGACGCTACTGTGGTAGCAGCACTCGTTGTCATCCTGGCGTTAGTAGTTTTGGTATATGGCTGGGCACTAGTACAAGCTATGTGGTCGGCACAAGATCTCCGGGCCTAGAATTATCACGAGTCGGCGCGGACCTCGACCGACTCATACAGCGAGGTTGCGAGGGAGCTATTGGAACAATAGGAGGACTTGTGGAAGCACAAAAAAGCGAAAGCCCTGAGTGTGGCGCTCAGGGCTCGGAGCTACGGTCAACAGAACGAACTGAAACTGACTTTACCAGTGATGCTCTCCCCGTCAATGAGACGGAACGGAATCTCCTCCTGCTTTTCGCCCGCGAGGCGGTGGAGTTGGGCTTTTCCGTAGTTCCCACCGCGCCGAGGGAGAAACGGCCCGCGGTTCCTCAGTGGCACATCTATCAAAAGCGGCTCCCCACTAGAGAAGAAATCGAGCGCTGGTTTTCACCCGCCCAAGAGGGCGTTGGCCTTGTTACTGGAGCGGTGAGCGGGAACGTGGAAGCCCTCGACTTCGATACCCACGAATCGTTTGCCACTTTCTGCGAGGTGGTGTGTGGTCTTGGTTACGGTCCGCTTCTCGACCACGTCCTCGACGGGTACTTGGAGCGTTCTCCGAAAGGTGCACACGCACTCTACAAGTGCGAAACGATTGAAGGCAACAAGAAGCTAGCGAATGCCTACGACCGGGATGAGAGCAGCATCATCAAGCGCACCCCACAAGGGAAACCGATCCTCAAGGCAATGATCGAAACACGTGGTGAGGGTGGGGTCATCATTATCGCACCGAGTCACGGGGCGACCCACCCCAGCGGGGAACCGTACACCCTGGAGCGAGGCGGACTTGCCACAGTAGCGACAATCACACCGGAAGAACGTGATACCCTCCTCAGTATCGCACGCAGCTTGGATGAAATCCCAAAAGCTGTGTCGAGTGAGTTAGGATCGAAGTCGCGGGCAAAAGAATCTGACGGGACGCGACCCGGGGATCTCTTTAATGCGCGCGCGATCTGGGCGGAAATACTAGAACCCCACGGGTGGCGGCTGGTGTACGAACGAGGCGGGACCGTCTACTGGCGACGACCCGGAAAGGACGAAGGGGTGAGCGCGACCACGAACCATGCTGGTAGTGATTTGCTCTACGTTTTTACGTCGAGTAGCGACTTCGATTCGGAGCGCGGCTACTCGAAGTTCTCGGCTTATACACTCCTGAATCACGATGGTGACTTTTCCAAGACCGCCGAGGAACTATCCCGAAGAGGATACAGAGCGGAGAAGAGCCCCGGTGCGAGTTACCGAGACCCGAAGGAGACGAGACCATTAGGCGTCAGCGAGGAAGCCTGGCCGGTACTCGCGGATGAAGCTTTTTACGGGCTTGCTGGCGATATCGTCAGAACGATTGACCCGTATACTGAAGCGGACAAGAGCGCCGTTCTCGTTACTCTCCTCGTCATGTTCGGCAATTGTGTGAACGCCAATGCTCACTTCCTCGTCGAATACACTAAGCACTTTGTTCGTTTGTTCGTGGCGCTAGTGGGACGCACGGCTAAAGGGCGCAAAGGGCAAAGTCTTTCCACCTTACGCTATGTCTTCGAGCAGATTGACCCAGACTGGTCCCGTGACCGTGTGGTGTTCGGCGGACTCAGTAGCGGAGAAGGATTGATTGATGCGGTTCGAGACCAACGCCGGAACGACGCTGGGGAAATAATCGATCAGGGTGAACTAGACAAGCGATTACTCCTGGTTGAAGAAGAACTGGTTTCCGCTCTCAAGGTCGCAAGTCGGGAAGGGAACACGCTGTCAGCGATTCTTCGGCAAGCTTGGGATCGAGGCGATCTTCGACCACTGACAAAAAATAACAAAATTCGCGCCACGGGAGCACATATCAGTATTGTTTCCCATATCACTCAAGAAGAGTTACTTCGTTACCTTACCGCCACTGAGCAGAGTAACGGATTCGGAAACCGCTTCATCTGGGTACTGGTGAAACGATCAAAACTTATTCCCCGCCCGGTGCCGGTTCCGACAGAAATACTTGCTCCGTTAATTGAACGCCTACGACTCGCTATAGACTTTGCCCGAAGGACAACCGTGCTCGATCGCGACACAGAAGCGGAAGCACGATGGGAGGCAGTCTATCCTACCTTAAGCGAAGGAAAACCCGGAATGTTCGGCGCGATTATTGGGCGCGCTGAGGTCCAAGTCATGCGGCTCGCTTGCCTCTACGCCCTGCTTGACCACTCAACAGTGATCAAAGTCCCTCATCTGGAAGCCGCTCTTGCGCTTTGGGATTACTCGGAAGATTCGGCGCGGTCAATTTTCAGTGATCGGCTAGGCGACCCAGCATCGGAACGCTTGCTACAAGCGCTCCGGTCTACCCCTGAAGGTCTGAGCGACAAAGAAATTAACGACCAAGTCTTTGCACGCAATAAACCCGCTGGCGAACTCGCACGGATAAAAAAACTGCTGCTCTCACTTGGGTTGGTTCGCTCGGAAACTAAGCAGGACACTGGCGGACGGCCAGAAACGGTTTGGATGGCTACGAATTAAACGAACTAAACGAACTATCTACTGGCCGATGAAGTACGAACCAGAGTTAATTCGTTTTATTCGTTTAGTTCGTACCTACTTGATGGAGAATATGGATGGGGAAATACCTAGACATTGTAAAAAGGTTTGAGAGACGACCGCGAACAGAAGTACGGAACTCACAGACTGCGGGTCTGGTCACGAGTCTCGTCCCTGGCATTTCTACGGAAACCAAGATTAGAGAACATGAGCATCATCCCCCGGTTCCCTACCTGAACGAACAAGGCGTGCTAATCGTTCCTATGGATAGTCACCCCCGCTACCATTGGTGGTCGCGGGGTGGCCTGTCGATCCACCAGACGCTTTTCGAACTGGGCGCATCTCCATCCGTGCTGGCGCGGTATGTCGATTCCGAGGCGAGCTTGCGCAAGATGCAATAGATTGTTCCAAGAGTACCGGTGCGATCTGGATGGTAAGCCTACCCCTTTATCGTTTTTTCATTTCAAATGGTACGTCTCTCTGACGCACCTCTGGGTTCATATCCATTCACCCGCTAAGAAAGATTCCTGTTCTTTCTTCCCCCAAAAGTCTTGAGTCATCTCGATAGTTGCGCCTCCTTTCGGTTCAACGCCAGGCGACCAGGAATAAGGAGTCAATCTGGCATGACATCTCAGTCAGTGCCGGATGATTTACACAACGGACAAGTTGACCGATCTCGTAGGGTGCGTCACCCTGACGCACCCTCATCTGTTGATTGATTCTGTTTGGTGTAACAGTTACGGTATCAGATACCCCATTTGATACGAGACGATACACCATGAGTTACACCTTGGGACAAGCGGCACAGGCGACCGGCAAAAGTAAAATGACCATCCAGCGGCTGATTAAGAAGGGAGTTATTTCGGCAAATAAAGCGGAGTCCGGCGAATGGGCCATCGACCCTTCCGAGTTATACCGCGTTTTTCCGTTCGTATCGGAGAATGAATCGGATCGTCTCATGTTACGAGATGATACCCTTAATGATACAGGGTGGTTACAGAGAGAACTTGAAGGACGAGACGAACAGATCCGCCAAATGGAGCAACAAGGTGAGCGGGAGCGTCACCAACTCCAAAGCACCATCGATGATCTCCGCCGCCGCCTGGACCAATCCGAGGACGAGCGTCGCCGGGCGCACCTCCAGATCACCGCGCTGCTCACCGATCAAAGACCGAAGGAAGAGCCGCCACGACCACAGGGCTTTTGGCGACGACTGTTCAGCCGGTAACCGAGCAGCCATACCCGGTTTGTGGTAGTGACGAGAGCAACCCTGAGCGATTGCACCCCCCTGAAGTGTGGCAGAGACTCATCAGGCACACCCAAAGGAGGGATCGTTATGCAACCAACAACACTGTGCCTCAGCGTTATGCTGTTCCTGTCTCCTGTTCCAGTCTGGGCAGCGGAGGACGACAAACCCGCCACCGACTTTCCCTACACCCTGGCCGAACTCGAAGCGCTGCTCGATTCCTCCCCACAACTCCGACTCCTCTCCGCCAAACAGCAAGCCACCAGAAATAAGGAGTCATTGTGGCATGACATCTCGGTCAGTGCTGGGTTCAACCCGATCCGTACCGCGGACAAGTTCATCGAC
>SHZE01000088.1 GCA_009692435.1 Deltaproteobacteria bacterium
TCGAGGCCTTACAGGACTCAAAGCGTTGGGTGCCAATCGCGTCCCGATACGTCATCCACCATACATTCCCGCGTTTATAGAGACCGCGTGTTGATCGTGCCATGACTCACCGTCCTTTCCGTATCGGCTGGGCATGATTCAATTCCCGCTCCAGCAGGCTCCGAATGTACCCACTGGCTGTGTAGCCCTGCGTCCGCAAGGCATCCAACTTGGCCTTGAGGGGCTCGGGGACCTGAATCAGCATCCGCACCATCTTCATCAGCCTCACCGCCTTTTCTGGTATATATCATAGATATCATATGATAGTGAAAGAAGTCAAGTGAGGTTTGACGACATCCCCTGAACTTGCTACCCTCCCGGCATGGCCAAAACCCCACCCGAAGGCTCCGGAGCCTGGAATTTCCGGGACATCCCCCGCGACCTGATGCGGAAGGTGAAGATGGCGGCAGCCCATGAGGGAAAGACAGTCAAAGAGTTTCTAATGGAACTGACTCGGGCACGGATTGAAGAATTAGAAAAGCGTGGAGTTTTGCCGAAATCCAAATAGAGAGAAGGTTAGTTTCTGATGCTTCTCGACCAGCTGAAACCGAACATCATCATCACAGGACCTCTTTTCCCAGAACCGATTCAGGTTCTCGTGGTGACTCCGATGGGCACATCGGTCAAGCTCATCGGGAAAGGCTTGAACACTGGCAGGGTTCACGAGCCCATTCTCACCAGCGAACAACTCGCAACGCTGGAATCGTCTCCTGAAAAGGTCCCATTCGATGGCGATGCGATGAAGTTTCGCCTTGGCGTTGAGGCGCTGAGACTGGCTCTTGCCTATGAATACGATCCGTATTTTGCCCTCTCTATTGCTCGGGTTGACCCTCTGCCTCACCAGCTTGAGGCCGTGTACGACTACTTCGTCAAGCTCCCACGCATTCGGTTCCTTCTGGCCGACGACCCTGGTGCTGGTAAGACGATTATGGCAGGTCTCCTTATTAAGGAGCTGAAGATTCGCGGGTTGGTGAGCCGCACGCTGATCGTGACCCCAGCCAACCTATCGTTCCAGTGGCAGCGGGAGCTCAAAGATAAATTCCGCGAACACTTTGAAGTGATCAAGAGCGATGTCCTGCGGGCTAACTACGGCACCAACCCGTGGCAAGACAAGAATCAGGTGATCACCTCGGTGTCCTGGGTTTCCCGAATCGAAGACGCCAAGGAGTCTCTACTGCGTAGCCATTGGGACCTCATCATAGTCGATGAGGCTCACAAAATGAGCGCCTATAGCGCCGAAAATAAAACGCTCGCCTATCAACTCGGCGAATCACTTTCGCAGATGACAGATCACTACCTTCTAATGACTGCCACACCCCACAAGGGTGACGTGGACAACTTCTGTCTCTTTCTTTCTCTGCTCGACAAAGATGTGTATGGCGACGTGAAGAGTCTTGATGAGGCCATGGCTCGGCACGAGGCACCCTTCTATCTGAGGCGCCTCAAGGAAGCCATGGTCGGGTTTCCTGACCCCGACACAGGACAAGTGAAGAAGCTCTTTACCCACCGCCGTGTGAAGACAACGCCCTTCCAGATCAGTGATGACGAGTTAGGCTTGTATGATCAGCTAACTCGGTATGTGGAGGATCAGTCCATTCGTGCCGCTGCCGAAGATTCCGCTCGGGCGCGGGCGGTGGGTTTTACGATGGCGATGCTCCAGCGCCGGTTCGCATCGAGCATCTATGCTGTTAGACGAACTCTCGAGCGGATGAAGGAGAAGCGCGAGAAAATCCTCACCAATCCAGAAAAGTATCGTCAGGAACAAATCGCCAAGCGCCTCCCAGAGGAATTTGACGATCTACCCGAAGAGGAGCGGCAAGAAATCATTACCGAGCTGGAGGATGCAGTTGCCTCGTTTGATCCCAACAACCTCCGTTCGGAAATCATCGAGTTGACGGCATTGATCAGCCAAGCAAAGACGCTTGAGCACAAGGAGACTGAGGTCAAGGTCCGCCACCTCCGTGACCTCCTGACAAAAGAGGGAATCTTTTCAGACAAAACGGTAAAACTCCTCCTGTTCACGGAGCACAAGGACACCCTCGACTTCCTCGCCGGTGATGGGAAGGATGGGCGTCCTCTGGGCAAGCTCAGGGAGTGGGGCCTCACACTCACCCAGATCCATGGCGGCATGAAGATCGGAGACCGGGACACTCCAGGCACTCGGATCTATGCAGAACGGGACTTTCGCGAGTCCGCGCAGGTACTGGTGGCAACCGAAGCAGCGGGAGAAGGTATCAACCTCCAGTTTTGCTGGCTGATGATCAACTATGACATTCCCTGGAATCCAGTTCGACTCGAGCAGCGTATGGGCCGCATACATCGCTATGGCCAAGAAAAGGATTGCCTCATCTTCAATTTCGTCACAACTAACACGCGGGAGGGCAGGGTTCTCCAAAAGCTATTCGAGCGGATTGCGCAGATCGAACTCGATCTGGACCCTCAACAGACGGGCAAGGTGTTCAACGTCCTGGGTGACGTCTTCCCAGCCAATCAGCTCGAAAAGATGGTGCGGGACATGTATGCCCACAACAACATGACGGAAGAGTTAATCAAGGAGCGCATCGTTGAACAGGTTGATCCTGAACGCTTCCGAAACATTACGAACTCCACTCTCGAAGGGCTGGCCAAGCGCGAACTAAATCTTTCCGCAATCGTGGGGAAGTCGGCCGAGGCCAAAGAACGTCGGCTGGTACCTGAAGTCATCGAAGATTTCTTTCTCCAGGCTGCCCCAATCGCCGGGATCTCTATCTCGGAGGTCCCCAATGCGCGACATCTCTACAGGATGGGGAGGGTTCCCCGAAACCTTTGGTCACTCGGCGAACGGCTCGAACCTCGCTTCGGAAAACTCGGTCGGGAATACAAGCAAGTGGTCTTCGACAAACGGCTCTTGCTAACCGATCCTACGTCAGAATGGGTAACTCCAGGCCATCCACTGTTTGAGACGGTACGCGAAGACGTTCACAATCAAGTACGTGACGATCTCCTGCGAGGGGCCGTCTTCTTTGACCTGAATCGCAAGGAGCCCGCACGAATCAGTATCTACTCCGCAGCTATTCAGGACGGGTGTGGGCATGTGCTACATCGGCGACTGTTTGTCGTGCAGGAACAGATGGACGGATCTATGAGCATTCGACAGCCGACGCTGCTCCTCGACCTCGTCATCACGCCATCAGGCACAGCGGCACCGGATGCCTCCCCCAATGACAATCAGGGGGTGGAGCACTTTTTGGTTACGGAAGCACTTGAGCCCTTTCTTGCGGAAATCGCGGCCCAGCGAGAGAAGGAAACACAAATCATCTCCCGGCATCTGGAAATCAGCCTCAATGAGCTGATCCACCGCCAAAACCTGAGGCTGGCAGACCTCATCGGTCAGCAGCAGTCTGGAGATACGAGCCCTCTAGTAGCCGCAAACATCAAACAGACCGAGGATCGGGTGGACGAGCTGAATGGCAGGCTTGAGCGGCGGCGGACAGAGCTACAGCAAGAACGGCACTGCACCATCAGTAACATTCATCGTCATGGATCTGCCTGGATATTACCGCATCCTGAGCGAGCCAAGCCGAACATGGCGTCGCTTGTAAGGGATGAGGACATTGAGCGAATCGCCGTCCAGCAGGTCACCGCCCATGAGGAAGAGCGCGGGTGGACGGTCGAAAGTGTAGAGAACGAGAATCGCGGCTTCGATCTCATTTCGCGCAAGCCGCACCCTGAAGACCCGAAGACGGCGATCGAAGTCCGCTTCATTGAAGTGAAAGGCCGCGCCGCTGTCGGCGAAATCGCCCTCTCATCAAACGAGTTTAAAACCGCCCAGCGATTGCGTATGGATTACTGGCTGTACGTGGTGTTCAATTGCGCGTCTACGCCGAAAATACATGTTGTGCAAAACCCGGGAACAATGGACTGGAAGCCTGTGGTGCGCGTGGAGCAGTTCTTTGTCAAACCCTCAGCTATTCTGGATGCTGCCCAACCGGAGCCCGAATGACCTACCCTAAACGACTAATCGAAGTGGACCTGCCCATCAAGCGCATCTCCGCGCATGCCCGACGAGAGAAGTCTATCCGGTTCGGGCATATCTCAACGCTGCACATCTGGTGGGCCAGACGACCGCTTGCAGCCTGTCGGGCGGTGATCTCCGCGGCACTGTGGCCCGATCCTGCCGATCCACTCTGCCCCGAAACCTTCCGAGTTACCGCCGGTCGTCTGATGAGGAAGTGGGGGAGCGACCATCTCAAGCTCTGTGGAGAAGAGAGCGGACGCCATTTCATTGCAATTCAGAAGGACCCCAACCTACTTAAAGACAACGCAGTCCTTCGCCGCGCCCTCCTCGATTTCATCGCCGACTTCGCCAATTGGGACAATTCAACTGTCCGAGAATACCTCGACACCAGCCATGCGCTTACCCTCGCCGCGCATGAGGCCCTCGGTGGGGCCCCCGGCACCCGCCCGCTTGTCGTGGACCCTTTTGCCGGCGGCGGCTCCATTCCGCTCGAAGCCTTGCGCGTGGGCGCGGATGCTTTTGCCAGTGACCTCAACCCCATTCCGGTGCTGCTCAACAAGGTTGTTCTCGAATACATCCCCAAATACGGCCAGCGCCTCGCCGATGAAGTCCGCAAACAGGGCGAGTGGATCAAACGCGAGGCTGAAAAGGAACTCGCCGAGTTCTATCCCAAGGACATCGACGGCGCGACACCGATTGCTTATCTCTGGGCGCGAACAATTCAATGTGAAGGTCCCGGCTGCGGCGCGGAGGTGCCGCTCATGCGCTCTCTCTGGCTGATGACGAAAGCCAACCGTGTAATAGCACTGCAACTCGTGCCGAACAGGAAGGCTAAACGCGTTGACTTCAAACTTATCACCAAGAAACGCAGTGGATGGGTGAATCAAAACGACAATAACGAGAAAATTGCAGACCCAAACCTCGATGGCACAGTCAAACGCGGTTCCGCGACATGTGTCTGCTGCGGCTATACGACGCCCGTGGCTCGAGTGCGCGAGCAACTGAAAACAAGGTTCGGTGGTGCTCGGGATGCTCGGCTCTATGCGGTCGTTATTACCAGAGAAGGGGAACAAGGACGTGCTTGTCGTCTGCCCACCGAGCTAGACTTACGTGCGGTGGCTAAAGCCGGACAAGCTCTTGTTGCCAAAGAGAAGAAACACACTGGGAACCTGACACTTGTCCCGGACGAGACTCTTCCCTTAATGAGTGGTGTGTTCAATGCTCCCATTTACGGGCATACAACATGGGGAAGTCTTTTCACGCAACGACAGGCGCTGACACTCGTTAGTCTAGTCGCGCTCGTGAAACAGGCGGAGAGGGAAGTTGAGAAAGTAACAGATCCCGGCCTGGCTCTGGCGGTTGGCGTCATTTTGGCAATGGCAGTTAGTCGCCTTGCCGACATTTCTAATTCTCTCTGCAATTGGAGTATCAACGCCTCGCAGGCCGTACACTTGTTTGGCAGGCAGGCAATTCCGATGATGTGGGATTTTGCTGAGACCTCTCTCCTCTCTGACGCAGCGGGCGACATCGGGACAACGGTCCGTAACATGCTGCGAGTTCTTGAAGGCGAGATAGGCGCTTACGATGCAGGCCAGATTGTTAAGGCAAATGCCGCCGCTCATCCGCTCCCGGATGATTCAAGCTCATTATTTTTTACCGATCCCCCTTACTACAATGCAGTCCCCTATGCTGACCTATCTGACTTCTTTTATGTTTGGCTGCGCAGAATGCTCATCGAGAAATGTAACGACTTATTTGCTGAACAGTTTTCGCCGAAAACGGACGAAATCTGCGAAATGGCTGGTTGGGACCCCGTTCGGTATCCACATAAGGACAAGACCTTTTTTGTATCCAAGATGACGGACGCAATGCGTGAAGGTCGCCGAGTGTTAAAGCCAGATGGTTTAGGAGTAGTCGTGTTTGCACACAAGACGACTGGCGGGTGGGAGGCTCAACTGCATGCGATGATCGAAGCGGGATGGATTGTGACGGCATCCTGGCCAATTGATACTGAACGTGGAACCCGCCTTCGCGCAAGAAACTCGGCGGTACTTGGCTCTTCCGTCCACCTCGTCTGCCGCCCACGGGAAAATCCCGACGGTTCCGTCCGCACGACGGATATCGGAGATTGGCGCGATGTGTTGCAGGAGTTACCTCGCCGCATCCATGAATGGATGCCACGCTTGGCTGAGGAGGGTGTGGTGGGCGCGGACGCGATCTTTGCCTGTCTCGGCCCTGCCCTTGAAATCTTCTCTCGCTATGCCCGTGTGGAAAAAGCCAGTGGCGAAGCCGTCATCCTCAAAGAATACCTGGAACAGGTCTGGGCCGCCGTCGCCAAGGAGGCCCTCACGATGGTCTTTCGAGGGGCCGACGCCAGCGGTTTTGAAGAAGATGCTCGACTCACGGCCATGTGGCTATGGACACTTGCTGCTGGCGCAAACCTTTCCAATGAGGAGATGGATGACGAGTCGTCGGAGGATGGGGACGATGAGAAGCCCGCCAAGTTCAGTGGATATGTCCTGGAGTATGACGCCGCACGCAAAATCGCCCAGGGGCTGGGTGCGAATTTAGAGAATCTTGGCAGCCTGGTTGAAATCAAGGGTGAGACAGCTCGGCTTGTGCCGGTGGCTGAACGTGCGAAACACCTCTTTGGCAAAGAGGGCGCTGATGTGTCCCCGGGGAGCCGCAAGAAGGAACGGCAGATGGATCTCTTATCGCTGATCGGGGAATCAGAGAGCGACAATCCCACAGTTGGCGTATCGACGTTCCAGCCCGGAACGACGGTGCTCGATCGGGTACATCAGAGTATGCTGCTCTTCAGTGTGGGCCGGAGCGAGGCACTAAAGCGGTTCTTGGTTGAGGAGGG
>SHZE01000089.1 GCA_009692435.1 Deltaproteobacteria bacterium
CAAAATTTAGAGAAATCACCGCTTTCCTTGAGATCAGGGAATTAAACATAACTGAGAGGTCGAGCTGACTTGGCTGTTATTCAGATGGATGTCTACAATCCTTTGGTTTCATAGGACTGTTTCGTCGAAAAAGTGTCCGAAGTACTGACTGTCATATTTAGTCGAATTATGGTCAAAAATGTGACATCCGAGAGAGTCAGACCCGCTTCAAGTCAGATTCTTGCCGTTGCGCAAGCAATGCCATCGGTCTATTTTGTCCTCCTTCATGACTGAGGGTGGTTATTTTCCTGATGGTTTATTTTGTCAGAGAAGGATTGGCGTATGATGCGTGTCGGTATTTGCCTGATGGTAGTGAGTTGTGTGGTACTTGGTGGCTGCTCACGTATTTATCCCCCAGCCGCCTTTGTGAATTTTACCGCGCCGATTTATCCCGATCCCCGTCCGGGAAATTGTAACGTCCCGTTGCTGACTGACGCGCCGACGGAACCCTACGAAATTTTCGCGCAGATCGAAGGCTACGCCGGATCCGCCGAAATGTCGGAGCGGATGTTGCTGTTGATTAAGGCGAATGCGTGTGAGATCGGTGCCGACGCGCTCGTCCTCTCGTCGCTCCAACACGGAGCCCACACCAATTCCGATTCCATTTATCCTGACTGGGTGACCGCTGGTGAAGGGGGAGGGGAGGGCGAACGGTTCCAGCATTGGCAAGATAAAAGATACAACGTCGGGCAGAGAGCGCTCGCGCTTATTTATAAGAAAAATGTCTCGATACGATCGACGCAGAAGAGTGGCAAGTGACGAGTTCGCGCGAGAAGCGTAGTTAGCTTATCTCCGCGCCTCCGCGTGAGACGAATCAGGGTGCGGCATCAAGATCAGTCTCCCGCATTCCAGAGATGGGGGCGAGAGTAAACAGCGTTGGCGGCAGCGCCGGATTCAGTTCGAGCTGTTCGTAGTAGATAGTGGCCTCCTGATTTCCTTGGAGGTCCACCAGTGCGATCTCAAACGGAAATTCCTGTCCTTGCACTGTGCGATAATCGGCAAGAGTCATGCGTGCCAAGAGGAGCCCCTCTCCATTTCGCACCTCCCACCGCAACAGACGCTGAGTTTTTTGTTCACAGACAAATCGCTGAGTGCCGCCTCCTGGTATGGGGACCGTCAACTCATAATGCCCGGACTCAGGGTCTAGCCGCACGGTTCCCCCGTCCACATCCAGGGGTAGTAACGGAAGTCCGAGCAGGAGGCTTGTGACTTGGTGAGCGGAGAGCATGATCCGTAGAAAACGAGCCGCGTTGCGAGGGGTAGCGGCTCCACGGTACACCGTCTTCTCTTGCGGCAGATAGGCCGCTAACCGCCGCCCGTCAGTGGTGACAAGCGCCGCGATGCCGACAGGTGAAAAGAGTTCGAGCCGAAAACGGTCTGGCGCGGAGACCGCCACTGCTTGTCGTGCCGTGCCTTTCTCCGCGGTGTCTTTGTAGACGATGCGCGCCAGTCCGCGCAGGCTAGTCGTCTGTGTGCGACGATCAGTGAGAGACTGCAATAACTCTTGTCCCGTCGGCAGGGCTGAGGTTGGAGGGAGGGACGTTGATGTTGGCGATGGAGAACGTGGGGAGAGGGTACAACTCGCCCCCAACAGCAAGCAGAGCGCGAGCGCGGGGATCTTCACCTCAGACGCCGTTATTCGTGGTTTTCCGCTCGTCGGCCGCCGCATCAATCTTGATGCGGAGCCGTTGCTTCTGCTCTTCTTCCTTGGCGTGGGCCAAGGCTTCGCGGTAGGCACGGGTGGCGTCCATCTGCCGTCCGGCTTTCCCGTAAGCGTCTCCTAAATGCTCGTTGACGGTGGGGTCTTGCCCGACCAGTTCAGCGGCGCGTTCAAGCTGTTGGACGGCTTTGGCATAATCGCCGCGCTGGTAATACACCCAGCCGAGACTGTCGATGTAGAAGCCATCATTGGGTTCGATCTGTAAGGCCTGACGAATCAACTTCTCGGCTTCATCCAAGCGAATTCCCTGCTCTGCCCAGGTGTATCCGAGATAATTTAGCGCGGGGGCATTTTTGGGGTTCAACCGCAACGCTTTTTCCATGTGGGTAATGCAGCGTTGTTTATCCTTGGTTTCGTCGTATATCGCCCCCAGCGTGAAGTAATACTGGTCGTTTTCCGGGGCGAGGGTAATCATTTTCTCGAGCAGCTCAATGGCCTTCTGCCGATCGCCTTTTTCGCGGTGCAGCGAGGAGAGAAATCCAAGTAAGTCGAGGTCGTCCTTCTTTATGACGAGTGCCTTTTCCGCCTCGATAATCGCCTCAGCAAGTTTGCCCTGACGTTGATAGACATAACTCAGGTACATACGGGCATCGGGGTAGTACTCCGATGCCTGCTGGATGTCCGATAGGATCGCGATGGCTTTGTCGTACTCCTTGCTCTCCGTATGGACCGCTCCCAGAAAATATCGCGCCCGATCATTTTTGGGCTGGGAAGCAAGGACCATATTGAGTTCGGTTTCCGCTTTTTGATACTCGCCCTTTTCCCGGTAAATGAGGCTGATTTTGACGCGCGTCTCTTGCGGGTCGGCTTCGACCTTTTCTAGCTCGCGATATTGGACAAGCGCGTCATCCAACTGTTTCTGATCCAAATAGAACCGCCCTAGCCGTTTGCGAACTTCGACGCTTTGGGGATTCAGCGTGAGCGCCTTCTGGTAGGTCTCCATGGCGCGCTTCGGCTTCTTTTGCAGTTCAAGGACGAGTGCCAAGTCTAAAAGGACGATTTCAGAATTCGGATTCAGCTTGAGAGCTTTCTGATAATACGATTCGGCTTTTGGTAGTTTATTCGCCGCCGCGTGGACCTGTCCAAGGTAGTAGTACCCTAAAATCGAGCGGGGATTGCTGTGGGTGAGTTTTTCTAGGACCGCGACCGCGCGGTCGAACTTTCCTTGCTTCGCGTACAGGGTGCCTAAATACAGATAGGGTTCTTGATTCTTCGGCGCTCGCGTCAGCACCGCTTCATACACCGTTGCGGCCTCTTCTTCCCGATTGAGTGAAGAAAGAAGCCCGGCCATTAACAGTTCCGCTTCCGCGTTCGTGGGGTCCTGTTCGCGCACCTTTTGACAATGCTCAAGCGCTTCCGCCAGCTTGCCTTTGCGGATGTACAGCGTGGCGAGACGAGTTCGCAAGAGGGAACTGTTGGGATCACTCGCCACGGCTTGTTCGAAAGCCACCAGCGCCACCTCTTGATCTCCCCGGTTGAGAGCGGCTTGTCCCTTCACGAAGTGCCCGAATGCCCGTTCCGCTAGAGTGAGGACAATGGGATCCCCGGGAATCTTGAAGACAGGGGGAAGGAGCGGTGTTGGAGGCGGAGCGAGGGGAGTCGGTCGTGTGGCTACGCAAGCGGCCAAAAAAAGTGGAAGAAAGCAGAGGAAAAGAGTGGGAAAAAAGCGCTCACGCGCGGTAGCACGCATGGCGGAAACGTAGCACGGGCGGAAATGTACGGTCAATGTGGGACGCTTGCGCGGAGTCCTTTGGGCAACACGACCACAACCGTACATGGTGCGTGGTTCACTAACTGCTCCGCGCGGTTTCCTAAGCGCGAGTCCGAGAGGCCAGAGCGATTTCCGGTCCCAAAGACGATAAGGTCATAGCCACCTCGGCTGGCTTCTCGGAGGATCTCCTCAGTCGGATGCGCGCCTTCGACGACTTTGGCTACCAGTTGCAGGTCAGGCTTGGCACGAGCAGGGCGCATGTCCCACATCATCGTGTCCGCCATCATTTTCAGCACCTGTTCACCAAGCCCCGTATCACGCCGACGAAACCACCAGGAACGTGGTCGTTCAGGGAGGGGGAGGACGTGAAAAAGGGTGACGTGGGCCCCAGAATCTTCGGCATACATCGCGGCAAACTCAATCGCGAGTTGCGAGGGTTCGTCGCCGGTGGTCGGGACGAGAATGCGCTCGTAGCGCGGTTTTTCATCGCGGGCTTTGATAATGGCAATGTGGGCTGGCGGGTCCGTGAGCACGGCTTCCAGGAAAGTACCTCCCAAGGGATGTTGATATCCAGAGGCCCCAAGAAAGATGAGATCGTAGCCACGCTGCGCTTCCTTGAGGATGACAGCCGAAAGGGGAGCGCCATTCATGGCGACGGCCCGCTTTTCGATTGCCACGCCACAAGCGTGGGCGATTTGTTGGAGCGGGAGAAATGGGTCGTCCGGCATTACTCCCTGCTGGGGACGCCACCAGCGGGGCCACAACCGGCTTGGCGCGGCGGAGGCGGAATCGGCGTGGATAAATAACGCAGTAATGGTGGCGTCTTCATGGGAGACTAATGGGACGGCCATGCGCAGTGCCGTCAGCGCGTTAGGGCCACCCGCTGTGGGGAGTAGGACCCGGAGCGTGCGCTTGTCGAAGATGGTCCGTTGCGTGGTGTCGCTGAGCCGCTCTTGCTCTTCCGGCGACGGGGGCACGTGGGCCAAGGACCAGGTGAGCAACGGTGGGGCCATGAGAGTGGTCACCATCGCCATAATGACGAGGCTCGCGTAGACCGCAGGGCTGAGGATACCGGAAGAATAGCCGACCAGGGCAATAATCAATCCCACCCCGCCTCGTGCGTTCATGCCAATGCCGACCGATAACGCTTCCCACCACTGGAGACGCCCAAGGAGGCCACCGAGCGTGCAGCCAATCAGTTTGCCCGCGCATGCCGTGATGAGGACAAGCGCCACCAGCCCCGGGTCGTGAATTTGTGTCAGATCGACCCGCAGCCCGACAAACGCGAAAAAGACCGGTGTGAATACACCGTGCACCACACCCACCAGCTTCTCCAGCGCGTTAGCGCGGACGCGCGGGGATTGGGCGAACAGCACTCCCGCCACGAAAGCCCCAAAGACTGCATGGATCCCGATGGCTTCGGTGATAGCCGCGCAAATCAGCGTGATCACCAAGATGGCCGTAATATGCGCCTCTTCGACCTGGACGTGTTCATCGACCCAGCGCAGCATGCGACGGACAATGCGCACGCCAGCAAACAACGCTACCCCGATGAAGGCTATCGTGCTCGCTATGCCCTGGACGACGGCCGTCACATCGAGCGTTCCCTTCGTCATCATGCCGATCAGCATTGAGAGGATTGTCCATCCCGCGATATCGTCAACGATGGCGGCGGCCATGACGATGGCCCCGATATTCCGCTTCAACACACCGAGGTCGAGGAGAATTTTCGCGATCACTGGGACTGCCGAGATTGCTAGGGCTGTTCCGAGAAAGAGTTGAAAAATCAGACGTTGTGCTGGATTGACCAGCAGGTGATCGGGAATGGAGGTTCCTAAGAGATAACCAAAGACGAAGGGAACAAGAATTCCTAAGAGAGAGGCGAACGTCGCTGGCCTGCCAAGTCTTTTGAGCATGGCGAGGTCCGTCTCTAACCCCGTAAAAAGCAAGAGGAAGAGCATTCCCAACCACGAAATCAGCTCTAAGAGATGAAATTGCTGGACATCAGGTGGGAACAGCGCCGACGAGAGCGCTGGGAAGAGCCAACCAAGCAGGGAAGGCCCGAGCACGAGTCCAGCCAGTAGCTCTCCCAAGACCGAGGGCTGGCCATAGCGCTTCATCATCTCGCCCAACAGCCGAGCGCTAGTCAGCAGGAGGGCGAATTGAATGATGAAAAGAAAAAGCTGATGTCCAGCAATGGGAGGGATCATTGCGATAGCAAGTCTCTCTTTGGCGATAGCCGTCGTTCTTGGCCGAGCTTATAGCAGGGTTGCTCGCTGACAGACAGTCTCCACGGGAGTGCTCTACAAAGTTGCACGACGAGTGGCTGAGGACGCGCTTGAGTTCCGCTTCTTGTGTCAGCCCCGCTCCCGCGGCTTCGCCAGACGATCTGTGGGGCGAGTCTTGCTCGCGAGCAGATCGCCAGAATAGAAGCGCATCTTGTCCAGCGCTAATATCCGATGAAACAGGGCGTGTTTCGCGAGTTTGGCGATCTTGGTGTCGTCGACACTCCAAAAGAGCACGGTCCCCACGCCGGTGTTCTTCTGGAGGCCGTCCACGCCTAGGAAGACGAGCAATTGTAGGGCATTCATGATTACCGCACGGATGTACCACTCCGGCTTGCGATGCAATGGATGGGCGGGGAACAGATGCTCCAACACGATTAAGCATCCGCCGAGTAAGAGCATGAGAGGGAGAGCGAGATCCGACATGTCGTATGGGTGCTCTGCGCAAAGCACGATTGGGACAGTCCGGGTACGCTACTAGAATTGACGTAGCGGAGCAAGCGGAAGAGCCGAAATGCCAAGCCTAGTTCCCGAGTTCCCGTAGCTCTTGAGAAGGAGCGAGAAAAAGGAGTATGCTGTTCGCCTACCTGTCCGCATAGCAAATATGTCTTCCCTTACTGGTTCTTGGAAACAGCGAGAGATTCAACACCCATGCGCAAACACAAACCCCGCTCGGTGTCTCACGCTAGTCGAACAAAGGGGAAGCCCCTCACAAGGAGAACAACGATGGCAATACCGGAACAGAAGAAGTTGGCCACGTCAGAGGAACTCAACGGTGGAGTGGCTGACGACCGCTCGAAGGCTCCTCAGCTTCTGATGAGCGAATTGGGTGGAGCGAACACGCTGGATAAGGTACGGGATATTCTCTTTGGCGGGCAAGCTCGTGAATTTGAGCGGCATTTTACCCGCTCACCTTACGCGCCCGGTGCAAAAAAGGTGTAGAATCAGCGACATGAAAGCCCACGCGATAGGGGATTTATATTCGGATTACTTGGTGGCGTCCTTTGGGGCCACCACGGCAACGGGGCTGAGCGAACTCCTGGAAGGAGAAGTCAGC
>SHZE01000090.1 GCA_009692435.1 Deltaproteobacteria bacterium
GATCCGGATCTTCTCCTCACTCGTGTACCGCCTCCGCGTCGCCTTCCTCACGCCCCGGACGAAGCTGCGCGTCTCCTGAGTCCGCTCTTCCGCCTCCGCCCCATTCCCTGACTGTTCCTGGCTCACTGTGACTGCCTCCATGGGTGACTGTACCCGCTTGGGGCAGCCCGCCGACTCTCTCTTATTTCAGCCCCGAAAACAGTCCCACATTCGCTGACGACGCACACTCCAGGGCGCGAGAGGCCGGCCTTCGTCCTCCTCCATGATCTTGTCTATCACCCCGGTGTATGGGTCGAGCATGAGCCGGGGTGCCCGCTCGGCCCGCCGGCACCCGGGCGGCGCTGAGTACATCAGCATCTTGCGCACCGTGTCCCGGGTGCAGCCCGAACACTCGGGCCGCCTCCCGTCCGTAGAGCTCCACTCGGTACATGCCCCCGGCCTTCCATCAGAGCGCTCAAACGTCGTCAACGATGGAAGGCAAGCGTGGCCCACTTTCAGACCGGCGCTGACAGCAACGTCCGTCGCCTCAGGGATACAGTTTCTCCCCGCCGATTACATACCTCATTTCACTAGTTCATATGTGCCCTCGCTCACGCATCGGAACTGGACTGGGTTCCCAACGAGCAGACCTGTAACGACCCGAGGGCGATCGAAGAGTGTCCCGAACTCTTCCTTTGCGAATTTAGCGACATAGTCCCGGTGCATTGGCCGTTTATAGCGGCCGAGTATGTCCTTCAATGCTTCGATCCGACGCTGCCTTAGCGCCGCCGTGACGCGCACCCGCCCTGTCGGAGCGGCTGCGCTGCGGTGACCTGTCCAGGTCGTGTGATAGTGAAGGCCCGACGGAGTGCGAAACAACTTCTGGCATTGGCATTGAAGCTGAGTGCCCATAAATCACCTCAAGTAGCGGGCAATCACCCCACGGGGCAAAATCACATTCTGCACATGGAGGTGTGTCGTAAAAGCATTCAGGAAGGATTCCATAACGCTCCGCCCTGCGAAACACTCTCTCTAGCCGTTGGCCTAACTCCCCCGCTGGGCCCTCAGGTGATTGAGCCACTTGAAGATCCTCAGTTAATCGGCCTCAAGCGCGAGACCTTGGACAGCTGCTTGGACCATTGTGGCTAAATCTCGGTTGGACCAATCCAGCTTCATCCCGCGCGTGATTCTAAAGTCAGCGTCTTTGAACACCGACTCAAACCCTTTCATAACAGCTCTAGGAGTAGCGGGTCCCCGAGAGGTTAGGGTTGCCGCAATTAGTTCAGCCTGAGCAGAAGAGATGGGAAACCAGGAGCTTGGGGCACCTTCCAACCTGAATGTTGCGAGTAGCTCAGCTGCAAACTCCAAGACTTCCTTTCGAGAAAACAACGGCACCGTCAATCCTGGTCGATGCTCACGATCCAGAATCTCGGGGCTCAGCAAAGGCCTAACGAAACTTTCGGCACCGACGCCGAACGACAAGACGAGCGTCAAGCCGTCCGGGGTGGCGTCATACAATGTTTGTAACCCTCTGTTGATGCCCTCGCCTACCGCCCTTTTGAATTCCCCAATGCGCTGGAACTCGTCAAGCATGACAACTACACGACGATAAGAGGAAGGCTCGACGATGATGCGAAACAAACCACTCAGCATTGCTACCGCGTCGTCCGTCGTCTTCAGTTTCCTCAGCACTCCGATGGAATCGAGTTGCCCCTTGGAGAGTTCGGTTCCTGCCCTCAACCAATAGGCGGCGATCATGCGCACCGTTTCTTTGTCGCTCTGTAACGCGAGAAGCGCGGACACCGCATCTGGTATGGACGGAAATAGCTCACGGGCAGCCGACTCTTTGCTCCCTGACTCTCGGTACTTCATAGAGAATTTCTGCGCCAGCAGCGGCAAGTCAAAGCCCGTCAATATCGCTTGGTAAACCTCAGTAAATGACCGAAGCTGTTTAGGCATCACGGCATAAATCGGCATGATGCGCAACGACTTATCAGCCAGAGAGCATCGTTGGATATAACGGAGGGTATGGCTCTTGCCGGCTCCCAAATCAGCCCACATTACATGGATTGAACTCGGGTCATGTCTTGACCAATCCCAAAGCAGGCGATCTATCTGCTCCTTAAGCCTTTTACGGTCTGCCCAAACCTCGTTTGGCGAGCCTTTAGGAGTAAATCGGAAGGGCCATCCGGCCAGGTAGAGATGGGCCCAATTCCCAGCGGCTCTATCCGGAATTGCCAATGGAACCTCCTGTTTGTGATTCATGGTGCCTTGAGAAACTTCACAACAGTGATGCGCCCCCAACGGTCGACGTTGAGTCGCACCAATGGGGGGCTCAGGTGTTGAGCTGATTTCATCGCTGCTTGGGCAACCGAGGATTCAAAGTAACCATGACCGGCCTCCAGCGCCCGGATGGTGCCTAGCAACGCCGTATCTGTGATCGGCGCATAACCCAGGCCGCTCGCCAATTCTTTCCACGCCTCGTGACAAAGTTCAAGTACCCTGCTCTCCGAGTCAATCTTGCTGGTTTTCATGGCAGTGAGGCTTGACGCGGCACCCACATACCCTGTTGCTATGAAGGACTCCGGTTCTTTGCTGCGACCGAGATCCTCTAGAAAAGTTCGTCCTTTTGTTGTCAAAGCGTATTCGTACGCGAGAGGGTTAGGCTTAGACAGGATCTTGAGATCAACGAATGCTTCAAGTCTCGGGGTAATCGTCTGTTCCCGAACCGTCTTACCAAATCGCCCGCCCTTCCGCTGTGCGATCGCTTTAGCGGTTTCTGACAACTGATGCAGCCTTGCAATATCGCTGGCAGCGAGTGTCCTAGGTTTTAGCCTAGCCACGGCTTGCTCAATAACGCCCGGCAATAGATCGCCTGCCTGACTATCGTTGAAAGGCGTGGGGAGCGCCAGCAGTCCTTTGGCTAACGCCGGCAGTACGTCGAGATCCTTCTCTAACAAGCAATAGAGTAACAACAGCACTTGAGAATCCGTAAGTAATAGCGGGTTACAAGATGCTTGGTATGACCTAAAGGCGCTCATCTCAAGATCGCCTAAGAGTCGGACGAACGTGTGTCCACGAACCAAAGGAGAAAAGGAGTCCCTACGCAGTAGCCCTAAGGACACAGCGAACTGTGGAAACCGCGTGAAATCATCATCGATTGCCAGGCGTCCGCGCTGGGACGGCATCGTGTCATCCGCCAGGTACGCATCTTGTAGTTCTAGATCGACGGTCTCACCAATGCGGCCTGTTCCAACGGGACCGACACCTCTCAGGTAACGGTCGATCGAGGCGGTCATCGGAACGGCCACCTTGTCAGTGACTAACTCGCGGAGTGACTCGACGACCGACACTGTGCTGGACGTCAGACGCGTGGATGCGCGATGGACGATGGGTTTGAGGAATCCCAATCGCTGCATGGCGCGGCGCGGGTTCTCAAGGACTCGGATCTCCTGCTGGGCCACTAAAAGCCCCCATGCACACTAATCCGCGGTCTAATATCCACGATCATGGCCCGCTCTGATTCGGTGCTAGATACCACGGCTTGGCCAACATCTAGGCTGTGTAGAAGGCCATCGAAACCCAGTTCTTGGTTGTTGTAACGCACCTCCTCAGGAAGGGCGCTTTTCAGGTTCCTGCGGATGTAGTCGATGTCTGTCTGAACGGTCAGCTTGTGCGAGATGAGAGTGTCAACCTGAGCCATGATGCGGTTGTCAATCGCGGATGGTTGCTGGGTGGTGAGGACGAATGAAAGACCTGAGTTGCGGCCCTCGCGAACCAGCCTGACCAGAGTGTCAGTGGCATTGGTTCGCCGTTCAGACGGCAGGAAATTCTGAGCCTCGTCGGCCGCAATCCAACAGCGGGGAGCCGAGAGTGCGAGGGCCGCTTGCATGTCCGTGCGTTCCTGGCTCGACAAGTCGTTTCGGATTAGTAAGTCCTTTTCCAGTTCGGACGCTTCTATTCGTGATCGCAAGACCTTCCTGATGATCGCCGTAATCAACACGAGCCGAAGCTCATCAGTCATCTTGTTCATCACAATGACGGACATCACACCTGGAACCAAGAGCTCCCGCAAGTCCGTGCCATTAGCGCGGAAAAGTGTACTGCGATCAAATGTGGTCAATTGCTGGGCCAACGCCCGGCGGGTCTCGGACTGATAACTTGCGCCCAATTCCTGATCGGAGACGATGCAAGCAACCAAGTCCGCGATCTCGAAGTCGGTCTTTGGTCGTTGGTTGCCTTTCCCCGTGGACCACCCTTCTATGGAAACCTTCTCATATGCATCCCCAAGTAGCTGCCCCATACGGTCTTGCATCACATCCAGACCCAGCAGGTACCCCCACGCTGATGCGTCCAAGTCAGCCGGTTTCACCGTAAGCTCTCGCTGACCGGTGCGAACACGGACGTCGCCGCCGCTTGCTGGACGCCAGATCGCAACGTGGGTTCGGATAGCAGGAATGTCCCAGTTGCCCTTGGCTAGAAACTGTCGTTGTACGGCCTCGGCCTTCGCATCTTGAGTTACGGCGATATCAGTCCACTGAAATATGCCTAGCGTGTCGAACAGTAGAACCGCCCGCTTGCCAGAGATGGATCCGATTGCCGTGCCGTTCGGATCCGTACATAGCCCCTCCAGGAGAGACCCGAGCGTATAGGACTTCCCTGAGCCCCGTTTGCCGACAATGGCCACAACGTGCTCCATACTGACGTCCTGCACGATCGAGGTAAGAGCTCCAGCCTCACCGAGCCGGCCCAAGGCGACCCAATCGGCCCCCTCTTCACCGCCACCGATCCGAATCTTCCGGTTACCAGTGAGGGCTGGACGTACTGTGAATTTCTTCATGATCCGAAAACGATAGGCGCAATATCATTCACAATTTGCTGCTCGATGACGTATTTCCCTGCGTCCCAAGTCGAAATCGCGCATTCATTGAGGGCTGCAATAATATTGCGAGGCAGCGCCTTCGATGGATCCTGAGAAGCGTAGTCGCAAAGTAAATCGAAAGCACCGGCTTCGAACGGATACGTTTCGAGCGCAACGGTCAATTTATGGGCGGTGATCCGTTTCTCAGCCATTGTCTTGTCAATAAACTGAGATAGTAGCTCGAGCGTAAACCTGCGAACATCAGCGATTGTTGGCAACGGCTCAATCTCTATGTAATTCTGGTTGCCAATCCGGGTTCTGACGTCCGCGCGGTTCACCACTTCAGGCACTTGATCTGCCGTTAGACCATACATGGAGAGAACGAAACCTACCGTCGCATTGTCAGGACTTGCAAGACGACGAAGGTAGTCGTGGACATTGTTGATGGCATCCGCGTTGCTAATCATGTGGAACGATTCGACTTCGTCAACCAGGAAGATAAGCTTCTCGCCGCATTCCTCTGCCACCTTCCCTATGGCGACAAGGACATTAACCAGGTCGGCAGTGCCGATGTCTCCTAAATTGCGGGTCAAGAACAGGCGTTGGAGCTCGGCAGGCGTCAACTTGAGCCCGCTGAGCCACCTCCATGCGATCAGAGGTATGTCGCCGCCGCCTTTGATGTTGAGCAAGGCTTTGGTGATGTTCGGCTCGCCGACGAGTTGGGCCACGAATTTGTCGAAGTCCTGGTGCTTTTTGAACAACAACTCCAGCCAGCCCGTCAGCACCTCTTTCCCTAACGCCTCCATGAGCTGGAGATGCCAATCCGAATGGGTCGAGCGACTACGCATCTCGACGACCAATTGGATGGTCCGTGGTGATGCCTTCAACGACCGGGGTGGTGTTGTCTTTAACATGTAGGCAATATGAAAAAGAGTTTGAGTCTTCCCAGAACCGTAGGCTCCATACAACACTAGCTTTGGCACCTTTGGATCTATGAAAGCGCGTGAAAACCGCGCCGCGAGGTTCTTCTGGATGTCGTCCCGCCCAAAGAAGAACTTTTCGTCTCCAGCATTGATCTTCGGATCAATGGTGAAGCTGTCCCGCCCGTTCAGACAAAACCATTCCTTGAAGTCCATCAGTGGCCTCTCATTTCGATCTTCTTGTACAGTTTACTGTCAATTTGGCTTCGAAGCCGCATATTCGCCCACGTCCGTAACTCATGTACTAGCGGAATGCCATGGCCCCGTTCATTGATGAGCATCCCCACCTCAATCCGTTGCATGATCGACGTTTCTGTCAGATTTCCAGAGCCGAAGAGAGCAAACCCTCCCGTTCGCACGACGCAAATATAGACTTTTGCATGAAGATTGGGGTTATACCGAATTTCGACAGTATTACACTCGGCCAAGATGTCGAGCGCCCGTTGATGCCGACGACCTGCAATTGTCTTATTGTCTGGTTCATTCGTAACAACGAACGTGCGAATCCTCTCGGACCTAATTCGCCGACACACTTGGTCTAGTCTGACGACGACTCGCTCGAGAGATCCGATGATGGGAGAAACGAAATAAAGTTCCTCCACTACGGGCGTAGCCACCATCAGCCTCAAGAGGAATCTCTCGACCGGCTTATCGGTGAATAGTGAAGCGAAAGTGTTCGCGTTGGCCACCGCGTCGGTCATGGGAACTTAGCACCATGCGCAAAGGCTAGAGTGGCGAGTAGCTTGTACTGTACACCCTGGGACACTATGCGAACGGCGTGCCTAGGCCGGCCAACGCGATCTACATGAACTGGGGTCGACGAATCCATCCAGTCGCCCTCTCGCATGACCCGCCCCCGAGGTGACCTGCCCCCAGGAGCGGTACCGGCGATTATGTCAGTGCAGCCGCGAACGCGGGCGCAGTCATAACGGTCTCGGGCGCCGGCGGGCGGTAGCCAAGCG
>SHZE01000091.1 GCA_009692435.1 Deltaproteobacteria bacterium
TGCGCCTCACGACCACTGGCATTTCGGATCGGGTCATGGAGATTGCATGCGGCTTGCACAATCTCCGCGTCAGTTGTCGTCACCCGCTCCCCACTTTCGATTTGTTCAGCTTGCTTAGCCCTGCTTAAACCCGATAATGTCTATTGTATATTCTTCATTCCGCCTTTGCATTCTGCATCCTCAATTCTTCATTCTTCATTCTTCATTCTTCATTCTTCATTGCTCACGCAAGCGCGCGCGTCTCTCCCCGCTCCAACACGAACAGTCCAGAAGGATCACGGAAAAACCGCTCTTCCCCGCGACGGGAGCCAACGCCAACCTCTACTCCCGCGGGCACATGGTTAAAGCGATCCACAATCACCCCCTTAAGTTTGACTCCCGGACCAATCTCGACATGGTCCATGACGACTGAGTCTTGAATCTCCGCTCCCTTGCCAATGCGAACCGCGCTCCCTAATACTGACCGTCTCACCGTTGCGCCTTCAATCCGGCAGCCCTCACCGATCAGACTATCGTGCACCTCGCCGTCAATGAGCCGGGCTGGTGGGCCATCGTACACGGTTCCAAAAATTGGCCATTGGGCGGTATCCAAATCGAAGGCCGGGGTCGCTCCCAGCATGTCCATATGCGCTTGCCAATACGCGGGTAGTGTCCCGACATCGCGCCAATAGCCTCGTTCCTCATACGGCTTGAGGCCCGGCAGCGCGTTGCACATGAAGTCATAGGCAAAGACCCGCCGTTTCGTCACCAGATTGGGGATGATCGTTCGCCCAAAATCATGGACAGTGTCGTGTTTGGCGTCTTCCTCCAAGGTCTGAATGAGGAGGTCGGTTTCAAAGAGGTAGTTCCCCATTGAAGCGTACGCTTGGTTGGGGTCGCCAGGCATCGTTTTCGGCGACTTCGGCTTTTCCTCGAATCCGACAATGCGTTGCGTCCGATCAACTTCAATCACCCCGAACCCCGGGGCATCCGCCAGTGGGACAGGAAGCGCCGCGACGGTAACATCCGCTCGATTCTCCTGATGAAATTTCACCATCTGTTCCAGATCCATGCGATAGATGTGGTCCGCCCCAAATACGGCGATCAAGTCTGGACGAAAGTCGAGAATGACGTTGATATTCTGATATACGGCATCGGCGGTGCCTTGATACCACGTTCCCCCTTGGCGCATTTGTGGTGGCACGACAGTGATAAACGTATCTCTCAGCCCGCCAACCCGCCAACGCCAGGTTGAGCGCACATGTTCAATGAGAGATTGGGACTTGTATTGGACCAACAGATGCACCGCGTAGATACCGGAATTAATAAAGTTCGAGAGCACGAAATCGACAATGCGGTGTTTTCCGGCGAACGGGACCGCGGGCTTGCTTCGGGCTTTCGTCAACGGAAACAGCCGGTCGCCCTTTCCGCCCGCCATAATCATCGCGAGAATGCGCGGTCTATTCACGACTCACCGCCTGGGCATCTCATGGGGGCATGCTCCGCCTCTCTTCTTCTCATCAGTGTCCTATCCCAAAAAGACGTGTTGCCCTTCGTCGAGGAGCGTTTCGGTCATCTCGGCCTTCCCCGCTTCGGCATACAAACGCACGACAGGTTCAGTACCCGAGGCCCGCACCAGAAGCCAATTGCCACCAGGCAAATACAGCTTGAGGCCATCCATTTTTTCGATCCGTTCGACTCGCATTCCAGCGATCTGTCCTGGCGGTGAGACCAACGTCTCCTTCAGCCGCGTCTGCTGCGCGGTCGTGAGATGAACATCACGACGGAGCGGATACAGCGCACCAACCCGCGCGAACAGATCGCTCAGCAGTTCGTGCAAACTCTTCCCCGTGCGCGCCACCATCTCCACGATCAAGAGACAGGCCAGCACCCCATCTTTTTCCGGCACGTGGCCGCGAATCGACAACCCACCACTCTCTTCTCCCCCGATGAGTAATTCGTCGCGGGCAATCATTTCTCCCAGATACTTGAACCCCACGGGTGTTTCGACCAGTTCCAGTCCATGGTGGCGCGCGACGGCATCAAGAAGGTGACTCGTCACCACACTGCGGCCAATCTTGCCGGTCATGCCCCGATGCGTCACCAGATAATCGGCTAATAGCGGCAGTACGACATTCGGAACAAAAAAAGTGCCGTCACGATCACACACGCCAAAGCGGTCAGCATCACAGTCACATCCCACGCCTAAGGCCACCCCACCCTGCCGCAACCGCGCGATCATCGCCGCCATACATTCCGGTACCGGTTCAGGACGAGCGCGACCAAAATAGGGATCATCGCCTTGATGAAATACCGGCCCCAACACGCCGCACTGTTGCAACAGACGATCAAGAAACCCTTGCGCGGTTCCCCATAACAGATCGACGGCAATGGTTACCCCAGAGCGGCGAATACACGCGACATCCACTAATTTTTCCAGCGCGTGCCGGTACTCATCGCCGACTTCTTCATCCTTCCACAGCCGATGCGTCTGGGCGTCCGCGCGACTCATGCGCTCGCTCTCACCATCACGCAAGAAGGCGTTCGCCCGTCGCGCAATGTCACGGGTGGTTTCCGGTAATGCCGGGCCTCCCCAGGCGGGAGAGAATTTGACGCCGTTCCATTGGTAGGGATTATGACTCGCGGTGATATTGATCGCGCCAGATAACTGACGCCGGAGAATCTCAAAGGCCACCACTGGCGTCGGCAACGGCGTGGTCGCCACGGTCACACGAATGCCCGCCGCCACGCACGTCGCCGCCGCGGTTTCGGCGAATTCTCGCCCAAGAAATCGCGTATCATGGGCGATCAGTAGATGTGGTGCCGCCCCCTGCTCTTCCAGGAGATGCGCGGCGATGGCCCGCGACACCACCGCGACACGATCCTGCGTAAAGTCTTCAGCCACCAGCGCACGCCAGCCTGACGTCCCAAAGGCAATCGGCACCGGAGTCGGCGACTGTTGGGCTGGGGCGACTTGACGATACAGACTCACATAGCGGAGCGCTGAGCGGTCCCACGAAAAATCTTGTCGCATCGCGTTTTGCATCACGCGGGACCAGGTCGCCTGTTCTCCGTGGATTGAGAGAGCACGCACCACCGCACCCAACAACCCCTCGACAGTGGCCTCCTCAAAGACGAATCCCGTCCCGTGCCCAGTCGTGGCATCGAAAGGCACGACCGTATCCTTGAGCCCACCCACGGCCCGGACAATCGGGATCGTGCCATAGCGCAGGGCATACAACTGCGTCAGCCCGCACGGTTCCGAACGTGAGGGCATCAGCAGCATATCGCTCCCAGCTTGCACCTGATGCGCCACCGCATCATTGAACCCGATGCGCACGCCAACCCGTTCCGGCGCGCGGCGCGCCCAGTCCGTCAACATCCGCTCGTAGCGCGCTTCACCTGATCCGACCATGACAACCCGGACATTGAGGGCGAGGAGACGACTCATGGCATCCGCGACCAGGTCCACGCCCTTCTGGTCCGCTAACCGGGTGATCATACCAAGGACTGGAACCTTCTCATCTTCCGGCAATCCAAAAGTCCGGAGCAAGGCAAGTTTATCTGTCACTTTGCCGGTGAGATCGGTCGCTGAATATGAAGCCGTGAGCAGGGGATCATTCGTGGGATTCCAAATCCCATAGTCAGCGCCGTTGACGATGCCACTCAAGACTTCGCGCCGTTCACGCAACACGCCGTCAAGTCCAAACCCACCATTCGGCGTACAAATCTCCTCGGCATAGGTGGGACTCACCGTCGTCACGCGATCCGCATAGACCAATCCAGCTTTCATGAAGTTCATGCCACCGTAGCACTCCATGCCGGAAGGCTGATACAGCGCGGCGGGCAATCCGGTCGCACCAAAGACCCAGGAGGGGAAAGCGCCTTGGTAGGCAAGATTATGAATCGTGAAGACGCTCCGTGCCGCCGCTGTCCGGGCCTCAAGCCCCGGCAAAAAGCGGAGAAAGACAGGAATCAAGCCCGTGTGCCAGTCATGGCAATGGACCACGTCGGGAAACCACGCGAGTCGCTCGGGAAGGGCAAGCGCGGCACGGGCGAAAAACAGAAACCGCAAGGGATTATCAGGATAATCGCCAGTGGCATCGCCATAGAGCCCAGGCCGAGCAAAGTAGTCGTCCTGTTCGATGAAATAGACGGGAACAGTGGGAGCACGAGAATCGGCGGCATCTCCCGCACTCGGCAATTGTCCTTGCCACACTCGTGCGCGTCTAGAGCCAAACACCAATGGGACTTCCAGGTCTGTCAGTGCCGCGGTCAGAGGCACCTGTTGGTCACGCACGGATTGATAGAGGGGCATAACCACGCGAACATCATGACCCAGTGCCGCCAACGCGCTCGGAAGCGAGCCACATACATCGCCCAAACCGCCAGTACGGGCAAACGGCGTGACTTCCGCCGTCACAAATACAATACGTAAGCGCCAAGTCACACGAAGCCTCCGTTTATGAGTAGCCAGTAGTCAGTGGATTTCCAGGTATTCTCCGAGACCTTGGACTTTGCCTGACCGCGAACTTTACCACCACCACTTGGTCTGACGCTTCTTAGCGACATCCGCAAGGACGGAAAGGGCGGGAGAGCCGTGCAATTGATGTTGGCGAACGGCTTTGCGCTGCTCACGCCAGACAAACAATCCTCCAGCCAACATGCCCAGTAGGAAGGGTACACCAACCACCAACCATAGAGGAATCTCGGGTGCGAAAACTCCCCAAAAAGAGACCATCACTGTCGTCGAATTCTCCACAATGAAGAATAAAAGCAGTGCGACAATCCCCACCCCAATAATTAATCGTGTTCGTCCTGGCATCCGTGGCATTCCTTTTCCATGCAATAACGTTGGAGGGTATTATCTGTGGAATGCCGACAAAAGCAAAGGGCCAGAGGAGTGGGGGAAAGTGCGGAGGCTAAATCGAACTACACGAAATTCGTATAATCGTCGCCCGGCGCTGAAGCTCCGGGCTCAAGCAGCAAAGGGGACTAAAGTCCCCTCAGCGCCTGGCTTAGCAGGCTTCGCACGGTGAGCCCGATGATTCATCGTCGGGCGGAGGCAGGGCACAGCATGTGACGAAGTGGACGAATGTTCTGTGGTCCGATTTAGGGGAAGTTCGGAGTGTATTCGTGCGCAAACATGTCTCTCTTTTTGCCTTTTGATTTTTTCTCCACCGCCAGGAGTTGTCCCCCGGCATTGGAATACGTCTATCCCTACGGATTCTGGGTCACGGTAAAACGTTTGCCATTCACCGTAATCCGCCCGGCACGCGGACCGGGTCCCGGATTCGCCGTGACCGAATACTGCACCGAACCATTCCCAACCCCACTCGCCCCGGACGTAATGGTGATCCAGGGCACACTACTCTTCGCCGTCCACGCACAGCTCACGGTTGAAGCCGTCACAGCCAGGTTCAAACCGCCACCGCCACTGCCCACCGCGGTTCCACTCGGAATGGTAATCGTACACGGCGCTGAGACCGGCGTCGCTTGCGACACGATGAAGGTCTTGCCCGCAATCGTCATCGTGCCCCGGCGGGGATTAGGACCGGGGTTGGCCACTGTATACGTGACCGGTCCATTCGCGGACCCGCTACTGCCGCCGGTCACCGTAATCCACGAGGGCACGTTACTCACCGCGATCCACGCGCATCCCGTGGTCGTCACGTTGACAACATTGCCCGCTCCTCCACTCGCGCTTATGGTTTTGTTGACGGGCGTCAGCCCACGAATACAGGCGTTATCCACCCCGCGGAAGGCGTCGATAATGCCAGCCCCAGAGTCGCGGTCCACACCGGCGGCTTCAATATCCAGCGCGGAGTTGTTGAAAGCGGTCCGCACCCCCGCCGTCACCGGGGACGGGTTGGCCTCCAGCATCAGCGCCGCGATCGCCGCCGCATGGGGAGCCGCCGCTGAGGTCCCACAAAAGGGATTAAAATCTGGGGTCGCGGTCGCCACACAGTCAGCGGCGGCAATATCAGGTTTTTGGCGAGCCGCGCCACCAGTGGAGGAAAAGTTTCCCGGCGTGATCGCCGTCCCCGCCGCGGTATAAAAAATCCGCCGCGATCCGTCCGAACTGTAGGTTTCCACCGGATTGGTCGCGCCGCCCACGAAGGCTCCACCACCGGCCGTTACGACATCGACCGCCGCAACACCAAAAGCATCGACCGCCGCGGCGTGGCCGCTGGTTTGTCCGCTGGTATTCACGTTGAGACGCCCGCGGTTGGCGTTGAGATGGAGATAACGTGCCGCCCCTGAGAACTGATGAATAACGAGTCTATTGTTAACATCGTTGAACGAACCCGAATCGATGGCCTCAAACGGGTCCTGAGTGCCACTTTGCGTATCCGCTGAAAAATCGAATATCGTCGTGAGCGCTGCATCGAGAAGATACAGATCATAATCACTCACCTTACGCGGCGCCTCCGAGTGCAGGCGAGAGGGTCTGTAAGGTAGCGAAAGCGGAGCGGAGCGCATTGACGTAGAGTTTAGACTTGCGGGCGAAATGGTTGAGCTTGGTCTTCATCTTCAAGCGTTCCAATTTGACGA
>SHZE01000092.1 GCA_009692435.1 Deltaproteobacteria bacterium
CTTGCGCCTCACGACCACTGGCATTTCGGATCGGGTCATGGAGATTGCATGCGGCTTGCACAATCTCCGCGTCAGTTGTCGTCACCCGCTCCCCACTTTCGATTTGTTCAGCTTGCTTAGCCCTGCTTAAACCCGATAATGTCTAATGTCTAATGGTGAGGAATTCCCGCTGCTGGGTGGGGGGAAATGCTCGCGCGAGCATCAGTTCCGCAAAGCCGCGCAAACTGGCGAGTGGGGTGCGTAACTCATGGCTCACGGTCGAGACGATCTCATTTTTCAAGCGTTCGACCTCTTTGCGGGGGGTGATGTCGCGAGCGATCCCAAAGATATGGACGACCTGGCCGTTGCGGATCTGCGGGGTGACCGTGAACTCTCCGATGATGATCTGCCCCTGTTGATGCAGAATCCGTAGCTCGAACGGTTCGATAATCTCTCCTCTTAAAACGCGTTGCAGGTGCTCCATCGCTTGTGGCAGATCATCGGGGTGAAGGAGCGGAGTAAATAGCTGTCCGAGGAACTGCTCTCGTGGCCACCCGGTGAGGGTCTTGAAAGCAGGATTGAGAGCGGTAATCACTCCCTCTGGACTCAACGTGAAAATGGCATCAGGAACCGATTCGATAACATTCCGATAGCGCTGCTCTGAGTCACGTAGGGCTTCTTCTGCTCGCTGCCGTTCCGTGATGTCGCGTGAATTGATCACCAACCCCGCCACTGCGGGATCATGAAGTAGATTTGTTCCTATTCCTTCCAGCACTCGCCACGAACCGTCATGGTGACGGAAATGGAAGGTGAACAGCTTCGAAGGCTCGGCCGTCGGATTCTTGAGACCGAGGAGAATAAGTTTTTGTAATGCCTGACGTTCCTCTGGAGCAACGAAGTCGAGCGGATTTTTGTCGCGGAGCTCGCCGGGGGCATATCCCAAAAGACGTTCATGGGCGGGGCTGGTGTAGCGAAGGGTTCCATCGGGATTGAGGATAGCAATGAAGTCGGAACTATTTTCGATGAGGGAGCGAAAATAAGCCTCGCTCTTTTCAAGGCTTCGACGGACTTGCTCAACCTGCTCAATCGCGTTTTTGCGTAGGACCTCATAGAACCACCCGGCGAAGGCAATAAATATAATGAGATTGATCGATCCGAAGAAATGAAACCAGCGATTCTGGGCTGTGGTCAGCGGCCGTGGAAACGGATAGCCCGCCTGCGTCAGGGTATAGAAAATAACGGTCTCGGCAATAATGAGCCCGGCACAGAGGAGTCCGAACCGCGGACCGACGAGGACAATCGCGAGAAGAGGAATAGTGAGATTCCAGATCAACGAAGCGGCATCGTACCCACCATTGTAATACGCCATCAACCCAAAGCTGACGAGGAATTCCGACACGAGGAGGATACTCGGCGAGCGAGAGGAACGGGTGCGGCGTAGCAAGAGCAGGTTAAGGGGCATCAGCCCACTGCCGCAGACGAACACCCACGCCGTTGGGCTCATAAAGCCCGCGAAAACGTACACCTTGTAGAGAAAGAATTGCGCGAATACGAAGAGGACGAGAATGCTGGCGACCAGGAGGCGGCACCGGCGCAGGCTGTCCTCATCTTGGTCCTGAGCCACACTTCCGGCTATCCAGTCAAGGACGCGGAAAATACGTCCGCCCATCGTCTCGACGAGTCGGGAGATCGGCGATCTTTCGCTATGAGTTTCTTGTGGCAGCATGTTTGTGACGGTTCCCCCAACGGCATCTTCTGGAGACTGAAAGCTGAGCGCGGCTCACGTCCTCACGGGCAGCGCCAATAGTGCTCCTCCTCCTGTGCGACCCGTCCCTCCTCAATGAGCTTCCGCAAATGCAGAAGCATCGAATTTTTCTCGACCGCATCAACCCACATCACATCAGGATAGTCCTTCCGGTAGATGATCCGTTTTTTGATCACCTCCTCTAAGGTCCGCGGAGTCGCCAGGAAATCGAGCAGCAGCCGTTCGCGTTCATAGACGATGTCGAGGTAGCGGGTGACCAAGGCATCCTGGCCGTCTTCACAAATACCAACGTGATGAAAACTGACCAGCACTTTGGCCTGCAAGGCGCGAATCTGTTCGAGCGAGGCGATGGTGGCCATCAAGTCCGAGGTCACATCACCGTACATGGGTCCGAACCGAGTCATATCCCAATCCGCCAGAAAGAGTAATTCTTCTTGCTCAAAGAAGAAACAGCAGTGCCCACCCGTGTGCCCGGGAGTGTGGATGACCCGCATCTTGGTGTGGCCAAAATCAAACACCTGGCCATCGTGCAGATCGACAAAACGGTCGCGTGGCTGGTAGCGAAACTTCTCGACCATGATCGGCGTCCATGCCGCATTGGTTGCCTCGTCCATGCCGTAATACTCCAGAATCGTGTCGAGCGACCGCATGGCTGGCGCATCGAGCGGGTGGATATGGAGAGGATGGTCTGGGAACAGACAATTCCCGACCCCGTGGTCTTCGTGATAATGGCTGTTGAACAATAGGTCGATGTTCCGTTCGGTCACCTTGCCGTTGGATTCAAACACCCACAGCGACGGGTCAATGAGCGCGGTCGTATCATCCTCGACAACGATGGAGTTCCCGTAGGGATATTTCCCGTTTTTCGGGCCTAGAATAACTTTCACTCGGCCAAAGCTGCGTACCTCGGTCATGCGGCCTCCTCTGAGTTGCATTGCCAGAGCGCGCGATTATATGTTGGGCACTCACGATGCGCGAGAGTGGGGAAGCAGACCGGCATGGATACACATTTGGCGATCACCAATCTCACACAACTCTTCACCCTCCATGAAGCAGTCGAAACGCTTGATCTCGCTGCTCCTCCCACAATACGTCTGGTCTTCTCGAAGAGTGCCACGACACCCCCCCGCCGTGTGGGAATGTTATGCGGCTCGTTTAACCCCTTAACCCTAGCTCACACGGAGTTAGCGGAACGTGCGCGGGAGGCATTCATGCTGGATATGGTCTTCTTCACGCTCGCCAAGGTGACCGTGGATAAAGAGCAGGTCACCGGTATGAGCCTGGAAGATCGGCTCTTGCTGCTCTCGCTCTTTGCGGAACGACACGACCGGATGGGGGTGGCTCTCGTGAATCGGGGACTCTACTTCGAGCAAGCACAGGCGTTCCGCGCGCTGCTTGGCGAGGAAACCACGCTCTCTTTTCTGGTCGGCATGGACAAGCTACTCCAGATTTTTGATCCTCGTTATTATCAGGATCGCGATGCGGCCCTAGAGCAACTCTTCGCGGTTTCCTCATTGATTGTCGCGAACCGCGGCGACATGGACGAGGTCAATTTTTCGCGGCTACTTGATCGGCCAGAGAACCGCCGCTTTCGTGTGCACGTGCATTTTTTTACTTTATCGGCGGCGGTCACCGATCTCTCCGCCACAGCGTTACGCAAGGCTCTGGCGGCTGGGCAGCCGATCAACTCTCAGGTCCCACCAGAAACGGTTGCCTTTCTGACCGAGACGCACGCCTTTGCTCCCCCGCTTCTTATTGAGGGGGAGCAGGTGGAGGTGTATGCGGCGCGACTCAGATTGCTCGCGCAATTGTATGCCGCGCGCCGCTGAAGGAAGCGGTGGAGAATTGCGCGCCAAAGGCGCAGTCCATGCCAGCCTGGGGCGCTGCCCCAGGCTGCGGGTGACCCAACATGCCAGAGGGCTGAAAGCCCGATCCAGTTTTCCTGGGGGCGCTACCCCAGGCTGGCATGAGGGCGGGCCTTCGGTCCTCACATTGATCAGAATGTTTCATCTGGACGCTGTACTAGTCTCTAGTCTCCAGTCTCTAGAAACTATCCAACGGCACCACCGGTCGCCGAATTCTCCGGAACGGCAACCGCGAGAAGTCCTGCGTCGCCAGCCCCGGAGTATCAACATCGATAATTTTCTTGGCGACTCCCTCGAACCCAGCACGATGTTGTAACTCGGATTTCGCGGCGATGATTTTCCGCTGGGTGGGCTCGATTCCCAGACTGCGAAAATGGTTGGGCTCGAACACCAACACAGGCCGCGAGGTCAAGATCACTTCCAGTCCGCCACAATCCACCACCACCGTCGTCCCACGACGATACGTGCCCGCGTTGAACGTCGTCGCCGCGGTAAAGACACCATCGTGAATAACCCGCACCCGGCCACTGATCTGCACCGGGTCACCATGCGCCTTGTCCGTTTTGCCCCCGACCGTCAGCGTGACCTGTTTACCAATTCCTGCTTTCACCGCTTCCTGGACGGCGGCTGAGTCCGCGATATTACCAATCACCGCACTTTTGGCATTCTGCTTAATCAATTCCGCGAGTAGTGCCGTGCCATCACCCGGTGTTCCCGCGCCCCCGCTATCAGCGAGGTCACCAAGGACCACCAGCCCTTCGTCCGTGTCGATTGCTTCCCGCACCGCCTCCGCCACCGGCACGGCATCGACTTGAAACGAATGGCGCTTCGCCCAACATGCCTCTTTCATTTTTTCAGCGATCTCTTGCGCGAGGGCCGGTTCGTTATTGGTCGTCACCGTCACACTCAGGCCGGTATTGTAGCTATCCGAACAGAAGAATCCGCCGAGCAACGAGACATCAAGCACACGCGGATCACTGACCGCGAGATTGCGCGCCACGCGCATGAGGTGCTCCATCGGCCACCCTGGAGCGATGTAGAGTTTCTGTAATGAAGGGAGAATATCCGGTTGCGCCCAGGCGCTGGTCGGGCGCAGGTTTTCGGCGAACATGCCAGCCATGACGCGTCCGCCCTGCTGACCAACCGACACGAAGTCATAATGCGGATTGGTTTTCACGCCAATCAACATGGTGGCACTCTTCACCATCAATGGAGAGACATTGGCATGCCCATCAAGTGAGACAATCACCGGCACTTTGTCTCCCACTGCTCCTCGGATCGCCGCGAGCAGGTCGCCTTCACCATCATCAATATGTTCCGCCGCGGACGTCCCATGGAGTTGCAGAAAGACGCCATCCACACGCCCAGCGTTGCGGAGCCCGGAGAGAAACTGCTCTTTTACCCACTCGTGGGCTTCTGCCGTGACGAGCCCCCACACCCCCGGAACGATAAACGGCAACGGCGTCGCATCCCAGTTATTGGCCTTAGCGATGTCCAGAAAACCGGACGTGGCCGAATCGCCAATTTTTAACACGGCGTCACCCGTGATCGCCGCTCGTTTATGTTGTTCTAAATCCATCCGATAGCCGACAAAAGAATTCACCGCGGCAATATAACCGCCAACAGCAACACGCATGGTTCGTCCTCCTTTTCGTGCTGAATCCTGGCAGCGAAATTCCGTTTGTCAACGACGCATGGACTATGGTGAGGAGACGATAGAATCCCCTTCCGGATCATCCATTCCGCGTTCTTTCATTCACCTGCTCATCACGAGCAAACAAAGGAGGATGCTCACATGGCGGACTATGATCTCTTACTCAAGAACGGCACGATCGTTGACGGCTTGCGGATGCCTGCCTTTCGCGGCGACATTGCCATCCGCGGTGGCAAGATCGTTGCCATGGGAAATGTCCAGGGAAGCGCCACGCGCGTCGTCGACGCCACTGGCCAGATTGTCGCTCCTGGATTTATCGATATTCACACCCACTATGACGCGGCGTTAAGTGGCGGTAGCAAGTGGGACCCTTACGCTTCGTTGTCGGGTTGGCACGGCGTGACCACCGTGGCCATCGGCAACTGCGGCTTCGGCTTTGCGCCAGTGCGACCAGAAGATCGGGAACGCGCGATGCGCCGCATGGAGCGCACCGAGTCGATTCCGCTCTCCTGTATGCAGGCTGGCATGAAGTGGGATTGGGTCACGTTTCCGGAATATCTCGACAGCCTGGATCGTAGTGGTTTAGGGATCAATGCGGCTTCATTGGTGCCCTATTCTCCGTTGCGCGCGTGGGTCATGGGCAACGACGCGGCGCGCGATCCCAAGTACACAGCAAAGCCAGAGCAGGTCGCGCAAATGAAGCACATCTTGAAGGAAGGCTTAGAGGCGGGTGGGTTTGGCTTCTCGGCCAGCTTCAGCATGGCCAATCGCGATTATGACGGTGGCTATTTGCCGACGCATGTCGCGCCGCGTGAAGAATTTCTCGAAATGGCGAAAGTGCTCAGAGATTTCAACCGTGGCTCTATCGAATGGACGATGGGACATGCGCTGCAAGGGCTCAGCATGGATTTCCTGCTCGAACTGGCGACCACGAGTGGACGACCGGTCAATTGGAACGCGGTCATCTATGATCCCACCTCGCCCGGCACGTGGAAGCAGCAGTTGCAGTGGATGGAGAACGCCTATCGTCAAGCGCCAGTGTTGGGCGTCAACATCTGCACGCCGATTGAGTCCGAGTTTACCCTCGAAACGATTGGCTTGGTACCCGTTCACGGGTTTGGGACGGGTAGAGCTGTTCAGGCAATTTTGCTAGAGTCGCCGAGTGGACAGAAAAGAGGAAGTCATTGCCGAACTGCGCGCCCTGATTGCTCAGCAAGCGGCGCAATTGGCGGCGCAGGCGGCGCGCA
>SHZE01000093.1 GCA_009692435.1 Deltaproteobacteria bacterium
CCCCAAGCGCATGAAGGTGAGCGTGGGCTGGAATCCCTGGACTAAGGCGCAGCGCAAACACAACCTGGCAGCCATTTGCGAGCGCTATGGTGGCGGCGGGCATCCAGTCGTTGCGGCCATCTCGTTTGAGGCCCACGCTGTGGAACAGGCAAGAAAGGCAGCCGAGGAGATCACGGAGGAGTTGCGGAGAGGGCAAGGTTGAAGGGGTGAAAAGTGAAGGGGTGCGCTGTGACGGAGGACGAAGATTTATCATTGTTCATTTCTCATCGAGATGAGAAATGAACAATGATAAATGGCATCTCTCTAAGGCGAAGACCTTCCTTCTCACCCCTTCAACCTTTTGCGGCTCCAGTACCAGTACGCTGGCAGCCCGGTGAATACGACCATCAGTCCCCAGAAAGAATTCTTGAAGTCATTCACCATGGTGTTTCCCACAATCAGGAACGCCATCAGCGCAAACAGTAGCGGCACAAACGGATATCCCCACGTCCTATAGGGCCGGTCGAGCTCCGGCCGCTTCCAGCGCAGGACAAGCACTCCCATACCGCCCAAGCCGTAAAAAATCCAGGCAACAAATATGACATAACTGAACAGCCGGTCGAAACTGCCTATGAGTGTCAGAAGGCTGGCCCAGACGCCCTGCAGCACAATGGAGAAAGTGGGAACCATGTAGCGGGGCTGAACATACGCAAACGGCTTGAAAAAGAGATTCTCGCGCGCCATGGCAAAGTAGACTCGCGGCCCTCCCATCATGTTGCTGTTCGTGGCTCCGGTGATAGAGATTAGAATCGCCACCGCAATAAGCGTTCCTCCAAGCGGACCCATTGCCAGCTCCATGGCATCCGAAGCGAGACGACGTGAACCCGAGATCTTTTCGAAGGGCAGAGCATAGAGATAAGCAAGGTTTACGGTGAGATAAAGTGCGATGACCGCCAAAGTGCCTAACACCAAACCGCCCGTCAAATTTCTGTTCGGATTTTTCACTTCGCCCGCATTGTAAGTCAGGATGTGCCAGCCTTCGTATGCCCAAAGGACGGCAATCATGGCAACGCCCAGGGCACTCCAGGAAAACGGGACTGGAGTAGGGGACACATAAGAGAAGTGTTCGAAGCTTCCCCGGCTCATGGAAAAGAGAACCACAGCAATTCCAATGAGCGACCCCATCTTCACCACTGTCAGGATGTTTTGAACTCGGGCGCCTGAGCGCACCCCCAAGCAGTTGATCAGCGTCAAGAACCCAATCACGCCGATCGCACAGAGCTTCGCTACGCCCGGAGATACCGGGAGGAGGTAGCCAAGATATATTGCAAAAGCGGCTGCCAGAGTGGCCACCGAACCGCTCTGCATTACGAAGAAAGTGCACCAGCCGTAGAGAAATGCGGTCAGCGGGCCATAGGCTTCGCGCAGGAACACGTAAATGCCTCCCGTGCGCGGGAACATGGCACCCAACTCGGCATACGCCAGAGCCCCAAAGAGACTCAACAAGCCGCCCACGACCCAAACCAGAAAAACGCCCTCCACACTCTGCACGGTGCGAGCGATGTTTCCCGGCGTCAGAAAAACTCCTGAACCGATCACCGAACCGATGACGAGCAGCGCGCAATCCGTGAGGCCGAGATCACGCTTTAGTTCATCGGATTGGGCAATGACTGGAATCGGTTGTGTCGTTGATGTTTTCAAGGTTCCTTCCTGTCCTGTCGGTCAATCTCCGCCTGGAAGACTTCAAAGGCATCCGCAGAAAACAAGCAGAACACCACGGAGTTCAGTCCACTGGGCCTCTGCAGAAAGTCTACGGTTGCTCCCACCATGATGCTGGCACAACGATCCAACGGGAACCCAAAGATCCCGGTGCTGATGGCTGGAAACGCAAGGCTGCGAAGACCATTATCTTGAGCCACCTTCAAGCTACTCAGCGTTGCATTCCTCAGCTTCTCGTCCTCGTTTCCTTCACCCATGCGGGGACCCACCGCATGAATCACATGTCTGGTTTTCAAGCGACCGCCGCCCGTGATGACCGCCGTGCCGACGGGCGTTCCGCCAATACCGTCACACTCGTCCTGAATATCCGGTCCGCCTTTTCTGCGAATCGCACCCGCCACACCTTCGCCCAGAATCAAATGAGAATTGGCGGCGTTGACTATGGCATCCACGTCCAGTTCGGTGATGTCTCCCTGGACGAGGCGAAGCTCAGCGTTCAGAATCTGCATTTTCATCGCAAGCTAGAATCGTCCGGATGCTATGAGAAATCTCGAAATGGGTCAAAGCAAATTGCCCGGAGCAGGAGCACCTGATAGGCTAAACGGGACTGATGGAAATCATGTAGCGCAGACTGCGCCTTCTGCGGTCTGCGCTACACGACACACGTCCCCTTTTCATCAGAGTCTTGAACACCGCTGGGGTGCGCGGTGTGAAGTGAGAAAGAAAATGCCAACCGAATCCCCTCTCGGGAGGGCAAGGGCCGCCAGGCCCTGGGGTTGGTGCGTGGTTTCGAATCGACGACCCACCCCGGCGCTGCGCGACCGCTGTCGCTTCGCGTCACCCCTCCCGAGAGGGGATTTTCTTAGGATACGCTCCCATGAAATCAAAGAACTTGCAGAGCCTATACGACATGGATCTCGCCGAGGATGCACTTGGCAAAAGAGTCGTGCGGGAAGTGCGGCCCTTCACCGCTGTGGCGTAGTCCGGTAACTCCCAGAACGACGACAACTTCGGAACATGGCACGAATCGCAGAAATTTTCACCGGAGCACGGCATTCGTGGCGCAGCCCAGGCCGGCGAAAAGGTTCGCAGCGCCGTTGACGCCAAAACCGGTGTCCCCATACACAGTCTATATGGTGAGACGAGACGCCCGACCGCTGAAATGCTTAATGAAGTCGACGTCCTGGTTTACGACATCCAGGACATTGGCAGCCGCTTCTACACCTACATTTCGACTCTGGGTGAATGCATGCAGGCGGCAGCTCGACGGAAGATCCCGTTCATTGTCCTGGACCGTCCCAACCCGCTGGGGGAAGACACCATCGAAGGCCCGTTGCTCAACCTCAACTTTCGTTCTTTTGTCGGTGCGTATGCCATCCCAATTCGCTACGGACTCACACCGGGCGAGCTGGCCGGTTGGATCAAGTCCAATCTGAATCTGGATCTCGAACTCTCGGTTGTGAAGATGAAGCACTGGACGCGCGGACAGTGGTACGAAGAGACGAAGCTGATCTGGGTTCCGCCGTCGCCCAACATTCCCACGCTGGCATCAGCACTGTGTTATCCGGGAATGTGTCTGATCGAAGGGACCAACCTCTCGGAAGGTCGTGGCACCACCACGCCGTTCGAAATTGTGGGAGCGCCCTGGGTTGATGGCATCAAACTGGCCGAGCGGCTGAACGCACAGAAGTTTGCGGGTGTTCTGTTTCGCCCAGGCGCGTTCACGCCCACGCTGTCGAAGTTTTCCGGAGAGGCCTGTCAGGGAGTCCAACTCCATGTGGCGGATCGCAAATCATTCCGCCCTCTGTCGACTGCTCTTGTGATCATCGAAGACATCCGTCGAAACTATCCGGAGCGGTTTCAATTCAAGAGTGCCCACTTTGACCGGCTGGCCGGCACGGACGCGATTAGAATGAGCATTGAGCAAAACGTTTCGGTCCGTGAGATCACCGCCGGATGGCAGAAAGAGCTGACGGCCTTCGACGTGACGCGAAAGATGTTTCTCCTGTATCCATAGCTCGTGGGTTTGTCGAAACAGACCTAGCTCCGGCGAAGCCGTTATCCTCGGGCAATCATTGGATGCTTGTCCCTTTTCTGTCTAGCATACCCAGTAGACATGTTATCCCGCTTACCAAGGCCAGATGTTGAGACGATTTAGGCTCGTTCAATCAAAACAACTAGCGTATGAATTATCCGGATCTAGATAATAACTTGTTCGGCCGGGCTTCTCCCCACTGGTACGAGTATTCTGATGCTGAGCCACACACGACGAGCGCTTGAAGACTTTGACAATCAGCACGAGTTCGAGCGCTTGGCGGCTGACGTGTTGAACGCGCTTGGGTACTCAAGTGTACAACCGATGGCTCCTCGCGGCGGGGCGGATGGTGGCCGCGACCTCAATTTTCGCAGCGGTGAGACCGAAGGCATCGCGTTCGTGACACGCGAAAAGAAAATCCGGGATAAGTTTGGGCGTGATCTGGCGAAGCAGGAGAAAGGTGAGGGGCACATCGCGCTTTTCTGCAACGTTGACCTCACGCCGTCGATGAAACTCGCGTTCGCGCGGTACTCGCTTGAGATCGGCTACACACTCGAAGTCTTCGATCTAGAACGGTTGCGAAGCCTTCTGGATACCAGCCTGAAAGACATTCGGAGGCGTTACCTCTAAATCGACGATGCCGTCGCGGCGAAGTTGCGCTCAGACGTCAGGAAGTTGCTCCGCTTCCATGATGCCTTCCCGGACGAGACCTCCCCTTCGGTCGGAATACTGGAAAGCATGCTCGTAAATCAACGACCGCACAGAGTATTTGACCTTCTCATCGGTACGAGGAGCGAGATGTGCAGGAGGTTCCTGGCATTGGCACCAAACTCCATCAGCATATGGACGACTATTACACTTTTCGGGAGGAGACCTCGCGCGTAGAAGAGAGCGTGATCCTCAAGACTGGGAAGCATTCAGCATGCGAGTTTCGGGCAGCGTGGGTCATTTTTTTTAGGTACAGCGTGATGCGGTTCAGTGGCGTCGCTCAGGGTGAGATCATTGCTGGCGGGAACTTCCTCAACTATGGGATTACGTGGGATGCCGCCGAACTCGTCTACGTGACCCTTTCGCAAGACCCATTGGTGGCATCATCTCTTTCGGAGCTATTTCAGGCGCACAAAAATCTGTGCGATGGGCTTGGGGCCCTTACGGAACTCTCGAGCGCGTCGGAGGGTTGAAAGAGAGTTTCTGGCCGAACCCGGCGCTGCACCTGACCGGGGTCACCATACTGGTTTCGCGGGACATCAAGCTCTTGCAGCGGCCCCGGCCGGTGAGCTTGGTCGTTAGCCCGGCATAGGCGGAGGGGTTCGAAATTGCAGCATGAGATTCAGCAGGTGGTCAACGAGTTCCGTGCTTGGCCTGAGCTAAACGGCATCGCAAAGGGTACAGAGTTCATCCGTGTCGAGTCGTTGCCGGCGCCGCATCGTTCTGGCATGCTGCCGACGGGTTGGCAGGGCGTCTACAACTTTCAGCTTGGTGATTCTTGGTTCAAGTCTGGAAAAGCCGGGCCGAACAGTGGCGCTCGCTGGCTGAGCTACCACTACAGTCCGGGGCGCGCGATGAGCAGGTTGGCAGGGTCTCTGCTTCTGTACGCGAGAGAAGCTGCAGACGATCCGAGATTGCCTTCGAATCTGCGCTTGCCCCTACAGGGTGTGACCCTCGATGGGATCGGACCATGGATTAAGGCGAACACCGCGCGCCACAACATTCTCATCAAATCGACTTTGGGCAACGCTGCTTTGTCGCGCTTAGAGGCGATCGCGCACGCAATTCTCAAACCCATTTTCGAGGGGCGCCGCAGTGGTCATTGATGTCAACTTAAGGCGGTCTCGTCCACGATAGACGCAGAAAGCGCGTCAATCGTGGCTACCCAGGCCAAGTCAGATTCTGCCTTAAGTTGACATCAAGGGGAAAGCCTAAGGGTCACATCTTTCTTCTTTTGGAAAGTTAGGGGGAGATAGTAGGTGGTCCAGACCGGCACTTTTCCCCATCGCCGCGCAAAGTGATATTTACGATTTAAGGGCTGACCGCAATCTTCCCCCCATTTTCGGGATTCCACCGCAACTCGTCCGTGCAGCGACGTTGGGTCATGCAAGGTGGCAATCGTCATCTTCGGCCACATGGCGGCTTCAAACCTTTGATACTCGCCATCTTGCTGCCATCCGGTGATTTCCATGCACCGAGGCAACAGGAACAGTTTTGGCAGAAACACGGCCCGGCACAGACGTTTCGCGTGGATGTGGATCTGGTGACGGTGGGGGTTCCGGTCACGGATCACAAGACACGTGCGATCAAAGGGCTTGTGGCGAAAGACTTCGAGATCTACGAGGATGAGAAACCTCAGAAGAGTTCATTCTTCTCTGCACAAGAACAACCCATCAGTCTGCCCCTATGGCTCGACAAGAACCACAGAATGGAGAAAAGCGGCAAGCTTGGGGAAGCCAAGCGAGCCCTGCTGGCTCTTTTGGAAGCCAGCCACGCCGACACCAAGGGAGGACTAGTGTCAGCCCTTAAATATTAAATATCGCTTGTTGGTAAATCTACTTTTAGGGGGCTAACCCCTTTCGACCCACAAGTTTTGCGGAGAAACCTGCCAGGGAGTTCAGATCCAGGTGGCCGATCGCAGATTGTTCCACACTCTGCCAGCCGCTCTTGTGATCATCGAAGACATCCGTCGGAACTATCCAGAGCAGTTTCAATTCAAGAGTTCCCACTTTGACTGGCAGGCGGGCACGGACTTGGTTAGAAAAGCGATGGAGCTGAACCAG
>SHZE01000094.1 GCA_009692435.1 Deltaproteobacteria bacterium
ACTCTTTCTGGCCCTCCGTCTCGCCGGAATTGAGCAGCATCTTCGGGATCGCGAGCCGGTCCCGCTGATCATCGACGACGTACTGGTCAGTTTCGATGACGCCCGCGCTCGCGCCACGTTGAAGTGCCTGGGAGAGTTGGCAGCGAAGACACAAGTGTTACTTTTTACGCATCACCGTCATGTGGTCGATTTGGCCAAGGCGGTCAATCCTGCCACGGTTGTTCACGAACTCCTTGCGCGGTAGGCGATGGGGGACGTTCGTCGGCGTGAATTCTGATGCGAATCGTCCTCGACACCAACGTGCTCGCTCGAGCCGCTGACCACTGGCCTAGCCCGGCAAGGTGCCGTTTGCCGACCGGGCCTCAAACGTGTCCTCTTTCCGACATCTGTTGATGATCGTCGTTTCGTTCAGCGGCGCCCCCATCGTCCAGTACACGAGGCCGTCTTCTTCGAAGTAGGTGATTTCCTTCTGATAGAAGCGGCCTTGGTAGCCGTTGGCACGAATGTGCGTGACCATTTGCACAAACAGCTTTTCATCGACTCGTGCTCGAACGACGTATTCGTGGGGCCAGGTCGGCATGGTCTTCGCGTAGGTCCATTGCTCGGCGGTCACGAAGCGCTTTAGGTCTTCGGGGAAGGGTTCAGGGATGGCATTCCTGGAACCCCCCTGGGCTTTTCGGTCGACACCGGCCACGTCATCCCCAAGCCTGGCCCGATTGACGAGCTCCGTGAAGTTTGCCGGAAACGTCGGCGGATCCATCGTCCAATAGTAGAATTCCCCAGCCGTCATGTATTTCCGCGTAAAGCGACCGCCACACCGCGTGCTAACTTCGCCGTGACGGTGGACGTACATCACAAACGAGTTGAACATCTCATCATCGCCGACATGCTTTCGCACAATGTACCAATGGGGTATTTGCGGCATCGTCTTGGCGAACGTCCAATCTTGCCGCTCGACAAATTCAATGACTTCTGACTCTTTCAGGTCGTGGTAGGACGACAAGCAAAACGGCTCCTGGCAATCGCCGATCAATCGCATCACCAACTCTTCCTTGCTAATCGGCAGCGACCATTCTTTCTTGTTCGCATCGAACTTGCCGCCAAGGTACTTTAGGTGGTACTCGATTGGCCGTGTATTGCCGGACACAAGGACAAACTCGCCCTCTTTTCGCGCATTGCAATCAGCCATGCTCACTCCTTGTCACGCACGACTAACCCGCCGCCTCCACCGAATTCCAGCAGTCGAAACGCCCGCCCACGAAAGTCCCTCTGGCAGGGGCTACGGAGTGTGATTCATCGCGTCACCTCTCGTTTTGGCGGTAGGCTGGATAGTTGTGTCGCAACGGCCCTGAGTTGGTCCACGATGGCCATTATTACATGGCTCTCGTCCTCACCGGCAACCACGCTAATACCCACGGCAAAGGCGCCATTCTCTTTGACCGAGCATGTGATCCCTTTCCCTCTAGCCCACGCCTCGACGTGCAGGCGCACGTCGAGAGCACGGCCATTTGTGTCGTTCTCGAAAGTAAGCCAAAGGGGTGTTAGCCCTGTTCGCCACAAGCGGAAGTCCGTCCCGAACCAAGCGATGGTCCCACCATTCGTAAATATTCTGTAGAACCCATGTCGGTCCATCCCATACCCCGTGGTGAGACCGCCGCGCCTCAGAAAACCTTCACCGATGCCCTTCTCCACCGCGGCCTCCACGATCTTGTTGAGTCGGAGGATCATTGCGGGAGTTCTCTGTTTGGTGAGTTCCGTTTCGGAAAAAGGGAGGTACTCCGCTTCGGCGGCAACACAGAGCGCGCGCAACTGGTGGAGGTCATTCCTGATGTGGGGCTCATCTGTCAACTCGGCTTCGATGGCATTCAATAGTTTTGTCCAAGAGGTGATGGCGAAGATGGGCTTGCAAGCTGCCGCGGGAACAAGCTCAACGGCTACCGCCTCATCCACGCTGGGCAAGTGCTCTTGGTCAAACAGTTTAGCGGGGGCGTCGCGCAGCCGGCTCATGCACACGCGCCACACTGTCGCCACGCGATCATGAGGCACAACCATCAGCAACACTGCGGGATTGAGATACACGGCAAGCTCTCTGAGGTACTCCACCGGCTGATTTTCAGTAAGGCCGGCATCGAACTTGTTTTCGATGAACACGCGTGGTGTAGCGCCCTCAAATCCCCACATGTCAGGCCGTGCCTTGCCTTCGGCTTGGGGAGTATCAAAGCTGTTTTGAGTATCAAATCGGAGATCGAGCGGCAGACCAAGCGCGGTTCCGCGAAGTAACCTCATCAAACCGCTCCGAGCCCGTTCATTGCGCAAGATGAAATCAAGCGCCTCAGTAGCGACGTTCTCATATTTCTCAGGAAGCAGCTTTTGCACGATGTGACTGAATACGGTATCCATGGCTTGCCCTCGTTTTTCAGGAAGCGTGGTTTCGCCTTAACAGATGAAGCGACCCTACACGCGCGCTGGCAGAGTGTCAAGAAATTCGGTGGTTCAAGCTCCGTAAGGCGACATTCGATTTCATGGATTACTTCGTCTCCTCTTGTTCCAGCTTGAGCAGGGCGCTCCAGAGTTCACCGTAGACCTTGGCCCGCTCATGCCCCATGCGAGCTGCCTCGGGCGTGAGCGCACGCTGCAACGGCTCGACGATGACGGCGGCCAACTCGCTGTGATGGCGCTCGATGATCGCGGCCGTGGTTTCGAGGTCGTTGAACGGTGCCACAAGCACGTCGTGCCGAGCGGAACGAGGAATGCCGTCGCAGTCGGGCACCGCCTCCGGGAAAGGGGGCGGTTCCGCCGGCGCGCCGGAAAGCTGACCCAGGTCGTGCCCGCCGTGCCAACCTCCCTCGAACTTGAGCACCTTGTCCCGGCCCGTGAAGGCGCGGGCCAGCCGTATCTGGCACGGAAGCGGTGCATTTCATGCGCGTGTAACGCCTGCCGCCTTCATTTGTTGCCAGGCGTCGGTCAGCGAACCATGTAGATCAATACCGCGGCAACCGGCCTCGATCACCGTGACCTCAAAACCTAGCCGACGGGCGTCGAGCGCAGACCACGCGACGCAGAAGTCGGTCGCCAACCCGACGATATAGATTCGTGTCAGGCCTCTCTCGCGCAGATAGCCAGTCAGTCCGGTGGGTGTCTTCTTGTCATTCTCGAAGAATGCGGAATAGGAATCGATGTCACGGTGATACCCTTTCCGAATGATAAGCTCGCAATGGGCCACTTTCAGGTCCGGGTGAAACTCAGCGCCTTTCGTCCCTTTGACGCAGTGGTCGGGCCAGAGAGTCTGATTGCAGTAGGGAAAGAGCACGCTGTCGAAAGACTTCATGCCCGGGTGGGACGAGGCGAACGACAGGTGGTCCGCGCAGTGCCAGTCCTGAGTCAAGATGACGTGCGCGAATCGCCCGGACAGGTTGTTTATTACCGGCACCACTTCGTCCCCACCCTTGACGGCCAATGCTCCATTCGGGCAGAAGTCATTCTGAATATCGACCACCAGCAGCACCCGGTTTTCCGTTGGGGAAGCAGGAGGCAATTCTCGGCCGGCGACGCGAATCTGCGGGATCATGGTCCGACCTGAGATTTCTTCAATAGTCATCGTTACGTGCTCCTCGGCGTCGCCAAGCGACTTCTGGGCCACTTGCAGGGCGTCGATCAGTTCCGCATAGCTTTGGAATCGATTCTCCACCCGTTTGGACAGCATTCGAGCGACAACTTCCTTGACAACTTTCGGCACTTGAACAGGAAGCGAATCGGGCTCTGAGCTTTCGTCGTGCTTCAACGGGTGAGAGAACGAAACACCAGGAAATGGCAGCTTGCCAGCAAGCATCTCGTATAGGGTTACACCAAGGGAAAAAATGTCGGCGCGATGGTCGACGCCGTGGGGGTCGGCAAACTGTTCGGGCGACATGTAGGCGGGCGTTCCCAGGATCGCGCCGGGCGCGGTTTGGGGTGTTGTGTTTTCAAGGGTGATGATTCTCGCCAGCCCCAGGTCTGCGAGCTTCACTTCGCCACTGCTGGAGAGAAGAATGTTGGCGGGCTTGAGGTCCCGGTGGATCAGGCTGATTTGCTCGAGCGCTTTGGTTAGAGCCTGAGCGACCTCCTCGGCAATCTGCAACGCCCGGCCGGCGGGGAGCGTGCCTCGCTCCTTCAACAGCGCTGCGAGGGATTGGCCGTCGACATACTCCATGATGATGTACAAGTAGCCGCGAGTTTTGCCGCACCGGTAAACCCTGACGATGCGATCAGATTGAAGCCGAGCAGCCAACTGGGCCTCGCGGAGGAAACGATCAGCGGCACCCGGCTGCCACTTCAGCTCGGGATCCATGAACTTTATCGCGACATCCCTCTTCAGCGTTCGATCTTTACCGCGGTAGACGACTCCCATGCCTCCTGAACCGATGCGCTCAAGGATCGAACATTCCCCGACCACTGAAAGCGACAGGTATGGATCCTTGTCCATTGCCGTGTCCGCTTCCTGATTGGCGGCTGACCGTTCGATCACGTTCTGCCTCGCCTCTTCAACCACGCTCCTTTGCGCCGGAAAGCGTTGGGAGTACTCGTCTTCGGCAGGCTCTTCTCCAGCGTTCTGCCGGCACTCCATGTCGACTTGCAGCAATTGCAGCAAGAGTGCCGACCGCATTGGCTCCGGCGCGGCGCCAAGGTAATTCTCGATGGCTGGCCACGCGCCGGGCCCTGCATCCTTGCAGGCTTCGTCGAAGAAATCGCACACAAGATCGATCAAGGCATCCTCGTCCTGCGCGGTCACGGTGAGTTTGTAGACGAATCCTGCGCCGTGCGGTCCCATGACCGGCTGTACATCGGAAACCAGTGAGTGCTTTCCAAGAAACTCCAGCGCGGTGGCGACGGCGGCATTCCCCGCCTGGCGCACCACGTGGTCATGGCTTGGGTCTGTGTATTCATCGCCGTCTCGGCGTTGACTTGCCAGCAGAAGGAGGCGCACTGCCAATTCTTGAACAGCCATGGCTCACCGAGTTCTGATTTATCAAGAAATGTTCTCATGTAACCAGCGGTCTCGAATCAATCTGACTTTCCGGTCCACGGTGGTCGCGCCACGGCATAGCTTTTTTGCTATCTCTGCGTTCGTGTGCCCTTTCAATTTCCAGACCGCGATCTTTCGCAGCTCCGCCACACGGGGCTCATTCTTGTTTCCCAGCAAATCGAGGAGCCGTTCGCATTCATCATTGAGCGCGACCGCAAACTCCGATGCAGCCTGCTCATCCTGCGCGTCGAGCACCACGGGAAACGGGCGCTGGGCGCCGAGGTCTGCTGCGGAGTCGGTTTGACCCGCCCTGGCCTGCAAGACGGACTCCCCCCGTACTCTGCCTCCCCCACGCTTCTGGGCTGCCTCCCGTTCAAGGTGATGCGCCGCCTTGTTGCTTGTGATCTGCACCAGAAGGCGCCACAGATCGTCGCGGTTGTTCAGCCGCGAGAATCTACCGCCCCTGGCGCCGCGAAAAAAACTGGCCAATGCATTGAGGGCAATATCCTCCTCGTCAACAGCCCGGCGTTTGCCCGCCGGCAGCCTCTTTCGAGCGATTCCAGTCAACCGATGGAAATAGACATTCCAGAGCTCATTGGCGGCGCGTTCGTCGCCATTTCTAGCCTGGCAGATCAAGCGTGTCACGGTTCCTGAGTTTGACATGGACCAAACCCCGAAGGTTTTTCTCGGATTCTCAAGCGTTTCCCATTTTTTTCGGTGATTGCAATCTCCTTTCCGGATTACCAGGTGTCAGCATGACCTGAACAACCCAAAAGGAGCTAGCCATATGAAAAAGTCGATCTCCAAGTTCTTGCGTACGCTACATGCGACCGCCGCCAACGAAGCCGGCAACCTGCAAATCTTCGGTCTGCGCTGGGCCAATGCCAATGGCCTGCCATACACGACGCTCGATGAGGCCTTGGCCGCCGGGACACTGGAAATCACCGAGGTCAGCGAGGCCGGCCAGGTGCCCAACCTCAAGGTGACCAACAAGGCCGATACTATGGTCTTTCTCATGTCCGGGGAACAGTTGGTGGGGGCCAAGCAGAATCGCATCCTCAATGCCAGCATCATGGTTCCCGGCCAGGCCGAGCTGGCCATTCCCGTGAGCTGCGTTGAAGCCAGGCGCTGGCAATACCGCTCGCCCAAGTTCGGTAGCTCTGGCACGTCCTCACATCGCAAGTTGCGTCAGATGATGGCCAAGCAGGTGCTGGAAAGCTACCGAGAAACCGGCAAGCCCACCTCGAAGCAGGGTGAAGTATGGGACGAAGTCGACCGCAAGCTACGCAGCATGAAGTCGCCATCATCGACCGCGGCACTCGACAAGGCCTACGAGGACCACCAGAAGACCCTCGACGGCATCACCAACACGCTCCAGGCGCCTGAGACCTGCCAGGGCGTGCTTTTCGC
>SHZE01000095.1 GCA_009692435.1 Deltaproteobacteria bacterium
CTCGTTAAAGGGGAAGGCGAAAGAACTGGGGCAGACGCTGTATGCCTTACGCGAGAGTTTGTTTAGTCACTACTTGCGCGCAGAACTGCAACAGCCTCCCATTGGGGCCTGTTAATCCCTCTGAGCGTAAGTCCTGCTTGAGTGTCGCGTAGGTGGCCGTCTCGACCACAACTGCTTTCTTGTCGGCAATAAAAAAGACCCCATTGAGCTTGAGGAAAAAGTTGCCCCAGCCTTTCGCATTATTGAGGGGGCGGAGGACTCGCCCATCTTCGATATGGAGTCCCAACGGCGCGTATTTCGTGGAAAATATCCCTGCGTTCATGGCGAACAGGATCTGCTGACCTTGGGTGGCCAAGGCATCGCGCACACGGCGAAATGAGCCAAAGCGATCTCCATGCGGGTCTAGCCACAAGAGGCGAAGTTGATCTTTCCGTGGGTCAATCCGGTAAACGAGATAGCTCTCGTCATGATGGGACACCGTTTCGGCCACACTGGGCCCCGGCCATGCCCAGATCAAGGCGGAAGCAGCAAGGAGCCATTGACGTGATCTGAAAAAGAAAGAAGAGCGTGTCATTCATTGTTCGACGTGTTCCGTCCGATTTGTAGTCCGCGCTCCTTGAGCTGTAAAGCGGCCAGCCATATCGTCGCGCGCCTCCACGCCGGTTCTTGTGCTTCGATGTTGAAGCCTGATCGCATTCAGAGTATGTGAGGTACCGCACGCAACAAAGGAGGAAGGCTCCGTGGACACACTCATTCTGGAAAAACAAGATCGCATTGGGACACTCACACTCAACCGCCCAGAGAAGCTCAACGCGCTCAGTCCAGGGTTGCTGAGCGAGTTTTCGCAAGTGCTAGATGAGATCGCGGCGGATGATGACATCAAAGTGGTCGTCATCCGCGGCGCTGGGCGCGCGTTTTCGACGGGGTATGACTTGAGTGGCAGTGGTGGGACCGGCAATCAGCCTCACAAAGAGTATACGATTGATATTGACCGTTCGGTCCTCCAACGCATGGTTGAACGCTGGCTGCGCTTACGCGATCTTCCCAAACCGGTGATCGCGATGGTGCACGGGTATTGTCTCGCCGGGGCGACGCAGTTGTGCATCTGCTCAGACATGATCTTCATCGCCGAGAATGCGCGGGTTGGTTTTCCGTCCATCCCCGCGGGTGCTGGCTACGTCAGCTCAATGTGGAACTGGATGGTCGGCCCGCACCGCACCAAATACATGGCGTTTCTGCCGGGGAGTCAGATCAGCGGTAAGGAAGCTGAGGCGATTGGTTTTGCCACACGGGCGTTTCCCGCCGACAAACTAGAAGAAGAGACCTACAACTATGCACGACGGGTGGTGAAAGTCCCAGCGGAGAAATTGGCGCTGGAAAAAGTCTCGATCAATCGCGCGATGGACTATCGGGGCTTCCGCGCGTCCGTGCTCTCGGGGGCTGAGTATGACGCGATCTTTCATTTCGGCTCGGGCAATGAAGAAATCAAGAAAGTGCGTGAAGAGCGCGGGCTCAAAGGTGCGATTGCATGGTATGAGAAGCAATAAGAGAGCGTGCCGGGAGCACAGGCGTCTCGCTTGCGGGTGCTACGGTTTGTAACGCAAGTCACGCGTCATCCGAATAGCGGCTTCTCGCCCGCTGTAGTAGCCTGGGATCGTGCGCACCTCGTGATAACCCAGGGCACGGTAGAACGCGCGGCCACCAAAATTGTCGGCGCGGACTTCTAAATTGATGGTGAAGATTCCGCCGACTCGCGCGGTTTCTTCAAGCCATAGCAGGAGCTTGCGCCCGATCCCGCACCGTCGATACTGGGGATCGACCGCGAACAGATTCAAGTGCGCATCTTCCTCATAGAACTGCATGATCGCGAACCCGGCGAACTGCTCACCAACCCACGCGATCAACACGTTGCTATCCTGGCCACGAATATGAGAGGCCACGCGTGGCGCGGTCCAAGCCCACGGTAGCCCACCTTCAACCAAGTCACGAGACATTCGGGCAATCCGCTGCGCATCGCGTAGACGCGCTAGCTTGAGTTCAACAGCTTGGTCCTGCCACATGGAAGACCCCTTCTTTACAACGCGGGTCGTCGCAGATGCCAGTCTGTCACGTGTTGATAGGCCCACGCCGTGCGCAGGACCAGCGCCTCGTTCCAATGGCGCGCCGCGACCTGAAGTCCAATCGGCATCCGTTCTTCGGTAAACCCACAAGGAATACTCAGCACGGGGATTTGGGCGAGGTTGAACGGGTAGCTAAACCGAGTGAGTGCTCGGGTAGTCTCCACGCCGTCACTCTCGGCAATGAGAGGCGCGGCGCCCCCACACATGGGGGCGAGCACCACGTCATATCGAGTCAATACGTCTTCCATGTACCGCTGCCACGCGCGTTGGGCTTGGCGAGCGAGGGCGTACTGGGGCCCGGTGATCGCCGCGCCTCTATTCAGACGGGTTCGCACATCGGGACCAAAATCTTCCGGTCGCTCAGCGAGACGTGTTTGATGATAGGCCGCTGCATCCGCGAGGATCAACTCGCTCATCCAATCAATGGCGGCTTCCGCACCCGGCAGTTCGAGTTCTTCGACGTGCGCGCCGAGGGTTTCGTAGACTTTCGCCGCCTGACGCACAGCGCTGGTGACTGTCGGAGTCGGCTCTTGCTGGAAATATCCGGCCACAAGTCCCATCCGCAACCCTTTCACCCCAGCACACAGTTCAGCAAAATAATTCGCTACCGGGATATTCGCCGAGGTCGGTTCCTGTGGATCATATCCTGCAACCACTTGGAGAAGGTGAGCCACATCTTCCACACGCCGCGCCATCGGTCCCACGGTGTCAAAGGTCCAACTGACTGGCACGACACCGCGAATACTGACCCTCCCTGCCGTTGGACGGATTCCAGAGATACCATTGAGTGCGGCGGGAATCCGTACTGATCCGCCAGTATCAGTACCAATCGTCGCCAGAGCCATATCCGCCATGACCGCCGCGCCCGACCCACCACTTGAACCACCGGGAATGCGGGTGGGGTCCCACGGATTCCGACACGGACCGAAATGTGGATTCCGTGTCGTCGCACCGATGGCCCACTCGTGCATGTGCAACTTGCCGAGCAAAATCGCACCCGCGCGCCGCAATCGCGCGGCCACTTCACTCTCACCGGTTGCGATGTGATCTTGAAGAAACTTCGAGCCTGCCGTCATCCGCACGCCGGGCACCTCGCAGTTATCTTTCAAGGCGACAGGAACGCCGTGCAGGGCACCGAGCGGTTCCCCATTCATGACTGTCCGTTCCGCCGCGGTGGCCGCCGCCAACGCTTCTTCGGCCATCACGGTCAGATAGACGTTCAGTGTCGGGTTCAGTCTGGTGATTCGTTCGAGGTATGCGCGAACGAGTTCAACCGGAGAGAGTTGCCGCGTACGAATGAGCCGCAGGGCGTCGGTAATGCCGAGTTGAACGAGTTCAGTGGGGGTCATCGTGATCCTCTTCATCGCGCTGAACTAGTGTTCTTGGGCGCGCACTCCTCACTCTTCCAGTCCCAGCGGTTCCATCCCGCTCTCACCCCCGAACCGCGGCAGCTCGTCATCAAGATGCACCCAGTCGATGCGATCGGAAAAATAGTAGTGCGCATGCGGTTCACGGTCGATCTTCTCATGCAAATTGGCCAAGACGATGTCGATATGTTGAGGATGATTGGTTGATGCGCAGAACAGCGAGCTGCTGCACACATCACAGAAAGAGCGTTTTCCGTGATCTGACGAATGATAGACCTTGAGATGCTCTTGCCCAGCGACCATGCGGAACTGGGTATACGGGACGCCGATCCACGTGACATAGCCAGCACCATGTACCTGTCGACACATCGAGCAATGACAATGGGCACAGAATAGCGTGGGTAAGGTGAACTCAAATTGAACCGCTCGGCAAAAGCAGGACCCGTGGACTGGCGTGGCAAGTGTGGTCGGTTGCGAATGTCCGCTCATAGTGCCTCCTACATTTTTTCCATGACTTTGCGGGCAAAATCTTCAATGACTCGATACTGGGTTTCGAGTGATGGGAGAATCATAATCTGTTGCAATCCAGCTTCTTCCAAGCGACGAATTTGCCCAATGATCTCTTCCGGGGTGCCCACGAGACACGTGCCGCGGATCAGCTCTGGCGTCACGAACTTCGCCTCTTCTGGGAGCAGGTAGGTACAATGGCCGTCGTGAATGCGGAGGTGCCGATGGCTGGGCGGAGTTTTTTCGACCAGTGCGCTGTATTCCTCCCAGATATGACGAAAATGTCCTGGCGGGTCACCCCCAAACTGGCGAATCTTGTCGTAGACGTAATGGAGCGACGCGATCACAAACGCACCACATTCACGCAGCACGCGGTCCGACGTGAGCGACTCGCCCGGTTCGAGAATGACAGCGGTCGTGAGTGAGGCAGTATAGAAGTTCTTCTGATCGAGGGTCTTGCCAATGCGCGACGCACCCGCTTGAGAATTGTTCAGCGCGCGATACATGAAACCGGGATCAGGGGGAATCGACATGACTAAACCATCACCATACTCCCCGGCCAGCGCCTGGGCTTTCGGTCCAAAGCCGGATACGTAAATCGGGATTGGATGCTCGACATCAATGAAATTCTGCTCCCGCATCAGAAAACGCACCGGCGTGGTCTCCCCGCGCCAAGTGAATTCGACCTCCTCACCATGAAGTAACCCACGGAGCGTCTTCAGATAAGACGCGAACTCTTTCAGCTTCAGCGGCTTGTGGCCCATGATACGCATGGCAGTATTGCCGGTACCGATGCCAAGAAAGGTGCGCCCAGGGGCAAGACGGTTAATCGTGGCGATACTGTTGGCGGTTACCGGTGCGATACGCGTCCCCGCCACCGAGACGCCCGTACCAATCTTGATCGTGCGCGTCTGCTGAGCCGCGAGGGCGAGCACCGTGTAGCAGTCCGACCAGATCATCTGACTATCCGCGACCCAGGCGTAGGAGTAGCCTAAGTTCTCCGCGCGGGCGATGTACCCGACATCATCAATCTTCGAAGCAATGCAGAGTCCGAAGTCCATGTTCATCCTTTCTGTGTGGCTACTGCCGGAACTGCCGCGACAGTAATGCGCTCGCCGCGGCGATGTCAAGGTGTCTCCGCTTGTCAGTTGCCGGCAATTAGTGGTAGGAGAGGCGCACGAAAAGGAGGCTGGCTATGAAGATCACGCGATTCTCAACCACAAACGAAGGCGTCTCTCATTTTTCCGAAGTGGACATTCCCACCTTGAATGAACGCAAGGATGAAGAGGGGCATATTTTGCGACTGTCGAATGCGTATGCCTCACCAAGTGTGCTCTTCGCCGAGCTGCCGGAAGGGATGTCGCAAAACTGGCATAATGCTCCAGCCCGTCAGATCGTCGTCGTGCTCTCAGGCACTCTCGAAGTGGAAGTGGCGGACAAGCAAAAGCGCCAATGGGGGCCAGGCGGTGCATTCCTAGCGGATGATGTGACCGGCAAGGGACATCAGACCCGCAGCATTGGTGGCCCTGTGCGGGTGATGTTTGCCCCGCTCCCGCCCAATTTTGACATCACCAAGTGGGCGTAACCTCGAGAGCCAGGGGCGGAAATCCTTGGCTCTCCTCAAACGCCCCTTTCGAGTTGACGTGTTTTGATCGTCACGATTCAGGAGGCGAGGAGCATTGTCATGTGTTCGTTGGTCTTCGAGAGACTCGCGGGTTGGTATAGAGATCAAGACATTCCTGACCGCAAAAATGCACGATGTCGCCACGCAAAGAAACCTGGAGCGCATCGCGTTCGGACAGGAAGCGCCCACACTGTGGGTCTTGAACAAGCAGTGCGGTGACCTGTCCCTGAGTCTTTTCTTTCTCTCGACGAGGCAAAGACGAGGAGCGGAAGAGTCGCCGCACAACGGAGAGAAAAAACCAAAAAGCAATCGCGAGAAACAGAAGACGTAGAAGCCCAGCCATACCTATCCCTTTCCTCAACCGGCCCACAAAAAATTCGCATACTTCGTCACATCCTGAGCCGTCCACCGGCCGACGATGACTCATCGGACTCAGGGCACAAAGCCCGGCAAACTAGTACAACGTCATGTTCATTTTGTCTGTTCATGCGCATTCGACGGATAGACAGCCGTAACGTCATTCCCGCGCAGGCGGGAATCCAGGCGGCATCATTCCAGGCCAGTGCTTATGTTCCCTGGATGCCCGCCTACGCGGGCACGACAGACCTGGAACAGACAAAATGATCGTGACTGAGTACTAGTGGCCTGTATTAACTAAATTATAGGATAGAGATGTTTGAGTGTAATGCGGGCATCGGCGGTTGTAAATTGCCAATCTGCTTTTGAGTGGTGTTTGTTACGGTAGGTTTGCCATGCTTTGATTTCTCGCGCGAGTGTTTTTTTAT
>SHZE01000096.1 GCA_009692435.1 Deltaproteobacteria bacterium
TCAAAACCAACGTGTTAGGAGCCTCCAACGTCATCGATGCCGCGATTGATTGCGGCGTCAAGAAGGTGATTGCCCTGAGCACAGACAAGGCGGTCAATCCAGTGAACCTTTACGGTGCCACGAAGCTCTGTTCGGACAAGCTCTTCATTGCTGCTGGGGTCTATGGTCACAACACGCGGTTTAGCGTGGTGCGTTACGGCAATGTTGTCGGCAGCCGGGGCAGCGTCATTCCGATGTTTCTCGAAAAGCGCCATGGCGGTGTCTTGCCGATTACCGATCCGCGCATGACCCGTTTTTGGATCACCCTGGAGCAGGCAACGGCTTTTGTCGCGCGGTGTGCCGAACTGATGGAAGGGGGCGAGATCTTTGTGCCTCGCATGCCTACCATGCGTATCAGCGACCTCGCACGGGCCATCGCTCCCAACGCGCGGCACGAGATCGTGGGAATCCGGGCGGGAGAAAAACTTCACGAAGTGCTGGTGACTGAGGACGAAGCCCGCCGCACCGTGCGTTATAAGGACCTCTTTGTGGTCCAGCCCGGGTCGGTTCTGCCGAATTGGAAAAACCGGAGCCTGAATGGCGCCGAGCAGGTTGGTGAACACTTCCATTATGCAAGTGACGATGACAGCCAGTTGATGTCTGTTGCGGAGCTGCGAAAGATTGCGGGTCTCGCGCATGAAAGCCCATCGGAACTGCTGGACGTCAAGGCTAGCTAGGATCGCTTCGTGGCGACGGAGCTCAAACTTCGGCCAAACTTGTCCTCGTCATTCCCCCGAAAGTGGGAATCCAATCCCCCGCTGACCTGGATTCCCGCTGCAACGGAGATGCCCCTCGGCGGTATGAGGTTGCTCGCTGCCACAAGCTAGGTTAAAGCCAGCTCTGAGGCCTTCAGAAAGGCGTGTTATGAGTTCCACTCCCATCCCCTACGGACGCCAATGGATTGACGAAGAGGACGTTGCCGCAGTCGTGGCGGCTCTCCGTTCTGACTGGCTGACAACAGGTCCCCGGGTCGCCGAATTTGAACAGGCCTTTGCCCGCTTCACGGGCTCTGCCGAGGCGGTGGCGGTTTCGAGTGGCACGGCCGCCTTGCACGGCATCATGTACGCGGCCGGTATCGGCGCTGGTGATGAAGTCATTGTTCCAGCAATGACTTTTGCCGCGAGCGCGAATTGCGTCGTGTACCAGGGAGGTAAGCCGGTTTTTGCAGATGTCAAACCCGATACGCTGTTGCTCGATCCTGACAGCGTCATTTCCAAGATCACCGCCAGGACTCGTGCGATCGTCGCGGTTGACTATGCCGGACATCCCTGCGACTACGATGCCCTGCGGCAAATCGCCACAGACAGAAACTTGCTTCTCGTGGCGGATGCTTGTCACTCGCTGGGGGGAAGCTACAAGGGGCGCCCGGTTGGAAGCCTGGCAGCCATGAGTGCCTTTAGCCTGCACCCGGTAAAGCCGATCACGACGGGCGAAGGTGGAATGATTACCACGGACGATCCTGAACTTGCGCGCCGATTGCGCACGTTTCGCAACCACGGCATCACCACGGATCATCGCCAGCGCGAACAGCAGGGTTCGTGGTTTTACGAAATGACCGAGCTTGGATACAACTATCGCCTTACCGATCTTCAGTGCGCCCTTGGACTAAGCCAACTCGTTAAGTTGCCCGCGTGGGTGGAGCGCCGCCAAGCCATCGCCGCACGATACTCGGCGGCCTTCTCAGGCCTTGATGGAATCAGCTCATTGACTACACATCCGCAGGTATCGCATGCCTGCCACCTGTATGTCGTCCGTCTCGACAAGCAGATCCTGGGCATGAACCGTTCAACAGCCTTCGCCCAATTGCGCGAGCAGGGAATTCTTGTCAACGTTCACTACGTCCCGGTTTATCTACATCCGTTCTACCGGCGGCAATTCGGTACGCGCCAAGGCCAGTGTCCGGTGGTCGAAGAGGCTTACGAACAGGTGCTTTCGCTGCCGGTGTTTCCGCACATGAGCGACAGCGAAGCCAGCCGGGTCATTGACGCTGTAAAACTCCTAGTGGAGGTGTCCGTCCAGTGAAGACCGTAATTATCGTTCAGGCGAGAATGGGAAGCAGCCGTCTGCCGGGAAAGGTATTGCTCGACCTGGCAGGAGAGCCGATGCTGGTGCGCGTGGTGAACCGGCTGCGTCGCGCTCCAGCCGATGAGGTCGTCATCGCGACCACGGAAAACCCGGCCGATGACCAAATCGAAAAACTCTGTGCTCAGCGAGGAATTGAGTGCTTCCGGGGCTCCGAGAACGACGTGCTCGACCGCTACTATCAGGCGGCGCGAAGGTACGGAGCGGATATCGTGGTCCGTGTGACCTCCGACTGTCCGGTTGTTGACCCTGGACTGACGAGCCGCTTGATTTATGAATTTTGCGAGCGTCTGCCAAATATCGATTGTGCCAGCACCGTGCTTCCTGTCCGTACTTATCCGCGAGGACTGGATGCAGAGGCGTTCAGTTTAGGTGTGCTGGAAAAGCTCTGGCGGGAAGACCGAAGTCCGGTCGGACGCGAGCATGTGACGCCATTTATTCATAACAACCTCGACCAGTTCTGCGTCCACGGCATCACGCACACCGTGGATTGTTCTTACATGCGTTGGACTGTAGACACGCCCGAGGACTTCGACCTGATTGGCAGAATCTATGAAGCGTTTCAGCATGATCGCTTTTCCTGGCAGGAGGTGCTGGCCCTCCTGGGAAAGCATCCCGATTGGCTGGAAATTAACTCGCACATCGAGCAGAAGGTCATGGCCTGATGTTGGAAGGTAAAACACTGCTGGTGAGGGCCGATGCCGATTCGGTGATGGGAACCGGGCATGTCATGCGATGCCTCGCTCTGTCCCAGGCGTGGCAGAGCCGCGGGGGGAGTGTGTCGTTTGTCAAGTCGACAGCCGACCTTGATGCGCGTCTCAGGTCGGAGGGGTTCTCTGTTTATGGGGTGAGCGCTCCAGCCGGTAGCTTGGAGGATGCCGACGAGACGATCCGTCTTGCTCGGGAGTTCCATGCTTCTTGGATTGTCGTTGATGGTTACCACTTTTCACCCGAGTATCAGCGTCGTCTGCGACGTTTCGAAGTCCCATTGCTGGTGATCGATGACGTGGCCGACGCACGAGAGTATGGTGCCGATTTGTTGCTAAATCAAAACCACTACGCTTGTCTGAAAATGTATTCACACCGAAGTAATCACACGCGGGTACTTCTTGGCGCACGCTATGTCCTTTTGCGCAGCGCATTTCTGAAGTTCCGCGACTGGAAGCGCTCGACTCCGAAGGTTGCAAGCCGCGTGCTCGTGACACTGGGAGGCGCAGATCCTGCCAACGTGACCTTGCGTGTGATCGAGACGTTGTCGCTAAAAAGGTGGCCACCTTTGGAAGTTGTCGTAGTTGCAGGCGCGAGCAATCCTCACACCGAGTTACTCCAGCTCGCCTGCGTGCAAGCAGGTCCACGATTTCAATTGAAAACGCAGGTGACCGACATGCCGGCATTGATGGCTTGGGCCGATCTGGCTATCTCTGCGGGCGGCACAACTTGCTGGGAGCTGGCGTTCATGGGGTTGCCGAACGGCATCATCATCCTCGCTGACAATCAACGACTCGTCGGTGAGGTTCTGGATCGCGACAACGTATCTGTCAACCTCGGATGGCATTCCGCCGTGACGGAAGAGCGGCTGGTCCAGATGCTGGGCCCACTGATCGAGGATGCCGACGGACGCCGAGCGATGAGCGAGAACGGGCGCGCCTTGGTGGATGGGGAGGGGTGCGACCGCACGCTCCAGGTGCTGATGGAAGCATTTGAGAGGTGCGCATGACGAGATCGACTGACAACCAGATTGCGGACATTCGCGCGTTCTGGAAGAGTCGCAGCAGTCTTGGCGCGACAGCCTGCACGCAGGACCTCGGTCTCAAGCAGTTGGAGATCGAAGCCATCGCTGCTCACGTTCAAGACGGTCAGCGTGTGTTGGATGTGGGTTGCGGAAATGGGATCACTGCGATGGAGTTGGCCCGCCGCTTCGCCATTGACCTCACCGCTGTCGACTATGCCCAGGAGTTGATTGGCTCGGCGCAGGATGCCCTTAAGCTTAACGCGGCTGAACTGAAAGGCTCGGTTCGTTTTTGCGTCGGTGATTTGCGCTGCCTGGAGGGACTTAAGGACAGCTTTGATCGGGTCTACACGGAGCGTGCTTTGATTAATCTACCAGACTGGGACTCTCAGCAGGAAGCCATCCGGGGAATTCTCGGGCGACTGTCGAGCGGGGGACTGTACATCATGTGTGAACACAGCCAGCAGGGTCTGGATCGTTTGAACCAGATGCGCTTGCGAGTCGGTTTGTCGGCGATTACGCCTCCTTGGCACAACCGTTATTTAAACGAGGCCGAAGTTGAGTCTGCCCGATTCCAGAGCGCCAAGCTGGAGGCTGTGCTGGACTTCAGTTCGACTTACTACTTTCTGAGCCGAGTTGTGAACGCATGGCTGTCGGCCCAGGAGGGACGCGAGCCCTCCTACGATGCGCCAGTGAACCAACTCGCTGTTCAATTGCCCTCGTTCGGCGATGTGGGGCAAGCCAAGGTCTGGCTCTGGAGGAAGTCGTAAACAGCGAGGATTCTGAACACTTCATGAGTGATAAGACCCAACAGACTTACGTCGTTGCCGGAAGACAACGCTGGAATCGTCGTGTGTTCGACGAAACGATCCGCCACTATCCGGGAGAGTGGCACTTCGTAGGGACGCCAGAAGAAATGACGGTGGAGCGTATGCAGCGCTTACGCCCGCGTTACATCTTCTTCCTCCACTGGTCCAACATCGTTTCTCAGGAACTGCTCGAAGCCTTTGAATCGGTCTGTTTTCACATGACCGACCTTCCTTTCGGGCGCGGCGGAAGCCCGCTACAGAATCTCATCATGCGCGGCCATAGACGCACGCAGATCACGGCGTTACGTATGACCTCTGAACTTGATGCCGGGCCCGTGTATTTCAAAGAGACGCTGTGCCTGGCTGAAAGCGCCGAGGAGATTTACATACGTGCAACCCAGATTTCAGCCGGGATGATTGAGCGAATCATTCGGGATAATCCGCAGCCCACCCTGCAAAGCGGTGCCGTGGTTGCCTTCAAACGCCGCAAGCCCAGCGACAGTGAGATTCCTGAGACGGCATCGCTTTATGAACTCTATGACTTCGTCCGCATGCTGGATGCCGATGGCTATCCGCGCGCATTCCTCTCGCATGGTGGGTGCCGATACGAGTTTGGGCGGGCCGCTCTGAAGGATGGCCGAGTCATTGCTGATGTGACCATCACCCGTGAAAAGGAGCAAGCATGACAACGCTGGTTCTGGCGGCCCATCCTGATGATGAAGTGCTGGGCTGCGGCGGCACCATGGCCCGGCTGGCACAGGATGGCGAAGCAGTGTACGTGGCCATTCTAGGGGAAGGCATCACTTCGCGGGCCGCACAGCGGGAGCACGCCGACGCTTTCCAGGTCGAGGTGCTCCGCGCCTGTAGTCACCGGGTCGCCAACCATCTCGGCGTACGCGAGTGCTTTCTCTATGGTCTTCCGGATAACCGCTTCGACACGGTGCCTCTGCTGGACATTGTCAAGATTGTCGAAGATCTTGTGGCAAAGCTGAAACCCGAGACGGTGTATACGCAGCATGGCGGCGATTTGAATGTGGACCACGTGCAGCTCTACCGCGCGACCTTGACGGCTACCCGGCCTGTTTCCGGCTGCCCTGTGAAAGCGCTGTATGCCTATGAGGTCGCATCTTCGACCGAATGGGCTTTCCAACAGTTCAGCCCCGCATTTCGGCCCAGCGTGTTTGTCAACATTGAGACGACCTTGGAACGAAAGATCGAGGCTATGCAGATGTACGAGAGCGAGGCACGGGTGTTTCCGCATCCAAGGGCTCCCGAGGCATTGAACGCTCAGGCGCAACGCTGGGGAACGACCGCCGGCCTTGCGGCCGCAGAGGCCTTCGACTTGGTGCGGCTGGTGCGGTAGTACCACTTTGGCGGCGGTGAAGTTCACAGTTCGGTCAAGCTTGTGATGCAGGAACAACCGCCAAGAACGCCAAGGACTCAAAGAAGGGAGCCAAGTGGCCATCAAGCCTAGCGAAAAGTCCATTCCACTTGCGCGGTGGCTTGGTCGTCCCCTTTTTCTTGGCGGCGCCCTTGGCGGTTTATCAATCTTGCTGGCTACCGCGTGTCAGGTTCTCTCTAGGCGGTCTGAGGTCGATCGCTATTGGTCTAGAAGGGCCCATCTGAAGCTTTCAGGAGTTGTTCATGAC
>SHZE01000097.1 GCA_009692435.1 Deltaproteobacteria bacterium
GATAAAAAAACACTCGCGCGAGAAATCAAAGCATGGCAAACCTACCGTAACAAACACCACTCAAAAGCAGATTGGCAATTTACAACCGCCGATGCCCGCATTACACTCAAACATCTCTATCCTATAATTTAGTTAATACAGGCCACTACGCTGCGGCTTGTCTCGCCGGAGTACGTGGACGGCGGCGGGTGAGCCAGACAACATGCCTGCCACGCTAATGTCTTCGTCTATATCAGGCCAGTGGATGCCTTGACCATCGCCGAGGATTTCAAAATGCTGTCGCTGCTTTTCCGTAGCTTCGGATAACCGCCACGACCAGATTAACGGAACGCTGATCGTGCGTCCGTCCACGAGCTGGGCAATAATTTCGTCTTCGGTAATCTGAACATTCAGCAATCGCGGTTCCGTCACATTACCCACAGTGTTCATGCCATGCCTCCGGTATTTTGGGTAAATTGGGTTCAATTTGCGGATGGACGTGTTTTGGTTCGTCGCAATCGAAGCTGTAGAAAAACAAGCGATAAGGGCCAGGGATGTTTTTTATGGATGGCATGTTTTACCAGTCTTGGAAAGCGCGATAGCGGAGCACGATTGCTCACGTTTCCTTTCATTGACAAAAATCAGGCCGCTGAACCTCTTAACGACTTCCTGGACCACACTCCGTTCAGTGCCACGTGAAGCCGAATGTGCGATGACAAGACTTGACCCCCATTGTTCACGCATCGGAGACCTTCCCGCCCCAACGCCGAAAGGTGATTTGTTCCTCGCTCTCGACGTCCGGTATTTCTCCGGTTGGGTCGGTCGTGATCCAAACCTCACACATAACGCCCTGAATCGATAAGATCGCAATGACCGCTTCGCCACGCAGTATCTGATCAACGAAAGTTCGCACTGCCTCACTTTCCGAGAGACCATATTCCGCCGCCAGGAGGTCAGCATGCGTATGCCAGGGATAGTCATCGAAGCCGATCGTAATATCTCCAGCCTCCTCCGTCACGAGGAGCGTGAGATGTCCATCCGGGCTTTCGTAGCGCTCAAGGATATTCATGTGACCCACCGGTTCAGCTCTCCATATCGCAAGGAGAGCCCTTCCGTGAAAGAGGCGTGGTCCAGCACTTCGTCTTTGTTCCTACCCCGCGTAAGGGGCGCGCGCCCCACCCTCCTCAGCTAAACCCATACCGCTCCATCTTCTTGAGTAGCCCCTGGCGCGACAAGCCGAGAGCTTCCGCGGCATGGGTGCGGTTACCGTGATGCGTGGTCAGCGCTCGTTCAATTTCACGCCGTTCCAGCGCCTCAATTTGCTCCGACAAAGTTCCGGTTTGCACGTGCTTCGTCTCTCCAGCAAGAGGAAGAGTGTGACCGCAGGACAAGTCACTTGCTTCAATCACCTGCCGCTCGCCGACGAGCACGGAGGCACGTTGCATCTCGTGTCGCAGCTCGCGCAAATTCCCTGGCCACGGATGCCGCAGCAGCGCCTCGGTCGCGGAGGGGCTCAACGTTCGTGGTCGTCCATTCACCGTCAGTGCCGTCGATTGATTGAGAAAGAAAACCGCCAACAGCTCGATGTCACTCGTCCGCTCTCGTAGCGGCGGCAACACGACTTCCGCCCCCTTGATCCGCCAGTACAAATCTTCACGAAACTGCCCTGCCCGTTGCAGACCAGCGAGGTCCTGATTGGTCGCGGCCAGAATCCGCACATCCACCGTGCGCGGACGGTCCGCGCCCACCGGAAAGATTTCTCCAGACTCCAACGCGCGTAACAGCTTGACCTGCATCGGCAGCGGCAAATCACCAATCTCATCAAGAAAGAGCGTGCCTCCATCCGCTTGGCCAAAGACTCCCGCATGATCCTTCACCGCGCCAGTGAAAGAGCCGCGCTTGTGACCGAACAAGGTGGACTCGAATAAGCTCTCTGGAATCGCTCCGCAGTTAACCGCCAGGAACGGCGCGGCCCCGCGTGTACTCTTTTGATGAATGAACCGGGCCAGCATTTCCTTGCCCGTGCCGTTCTCGCCCAGAATCAACACGGGTAACGTGGTCGGCGCGGCGCGACGCGCCAACTCCAGCGCGGCTTGAAACTTGGGACTCTCACCAATAATGGCATCGCTGGGTCGAGCCTCGACCAGTGACTGTCGCAACGCCGCCAGTTGCTGTTCCAGGAGAAATCGTTGCTGTGCCCGTTGGACCACGGTCAGCAAGACATCCGGGTCCGCCGGTTTGGTGATGAAGTCATACGCCCCATCCTTGATCGCTTGGAGCATGACATGCGTATCGCCAGCACCCGACACCACGATCACCTTGGTCTCCGGGCGTTGTGACCGCAAGGCTTTGAGTTGCGCGATCCCGCCCTGCGAGGTTCCATCCGGTGGCAACATCAAGTCAAGCAACACCACGGCATACGCCCGCTTGGCCACGGCGGCGGTGGCGGACGCACGGTCATCAGCCTGATCAACGCTGTACCCTTGCCCACGGAGCAGCCCGGCGTACACCGCGCGAAACGCCGCGTCATCATCAATCAACAGGACGGTTACGTCTTTGGTCGTCGTCATGCGTTACCCTTGTACGATCTTTTGCACGTTCGGCAAGCGAATCTCCACCCGCGCGCCACCAAGCGGCGAGGTCCCCACCGCGATCACTCCCTGATGTCGTTCGACAATCCCCTTCGCGATCGCGAGACCAAGGCCCGTGCCACTGCGGGTCCCCTCTCGCTTGCGGCTAGTCACAAACGGTTCGAAGACCCGCTCACGCAAGGCCTCGGGAATCCCTGGCCCAGTATCTTCAACCGCAATCTTCACACGGTCCCCATCCTTTTCGATATGGACCCGACACATGCGCGGTTCACGCCCGGACAGGGCCTGGAGGGCGTTCTCAAACAGAATGACGAAGACTTGCAACATTTGTCCTTGATCCGCTTCGATCATCACCGCGTCCACCTCGTGCAGTCCCAACCACTGGACCCCGACGGCTTCCACCGCGAGCGCATTGGTCGCCGTTGATTGCGCGAGCTTGAGGGTGGCCGCCAAATCAATCACCCGCAGCTCAAGGGGACGTGGGCGTCCATACCGCAACAAGTCGTCCACGAACGTACGCGCGCCTTCCACCTGCTGACGAATGGCGGCACAGACCCCGGCATTGGCCCCTTGGCTCTCAAGGAGTCGCAGGTTGGCGGCGATCACGCCCAGCGGATTGCGGATTTCATGGGCCACGGCTGACGTGAAAGTCCCCAATTCGGCCAGCCGTTCGGCATGATCCGCGCGTTGTTCTTGTCGCGCCAGTTCCGTCGCGAGATCGCGTGACCCAACGTGGCCGGTCAAGAAGCGACGGCTCATCAGTTGTTGAATATGCAAACGGAGCGGCTCGAAAGCGAGCGCGGCCATGAACAACAAGAAGAGCGCGCCCAGTCGATATTGACGGAGTAACGGCTCGGCTCCCTGACTCATCAGCGTCATCATGCCAAAGAGAAATCCCGCCGAGAGCAAAGCCGTCATCGCGGCATAGAGCAGACTCCGTTCCAGCAGACGCCGTCCCGACTCTTGTTGCACATGCTGGAGCAAGCTGGCCAACAACAACAGCGACCCCAAAACCATGAACATGGGATAGGGCACGACGACCCCATGACTCAACGCTATCGCATTGAGCCAAGCCCCAATGAAGCCAATCACGCCAGAGATCGCCAAGGTCCGGAGTTGCCTTTGCGTTGGACTATCAGCGGTCGGGTATGCCCGCGCGATTTGCCACAACGGGAGAGTCGTCGCCCCAATGGCCAATCCCATCGCGGGCCAGAACGCGGGGCCCGCTTGCAGCGAAGCCGGAGAATACAACAACCCTGGCCACACCAGCCCAGTGCCGGTGATGACCGCGGCCGCCGCGTAAGCCAACCATACCAACGTGTAACGGCGTTGCTCGGTGAAATCGTAGGCCGCATGAATGAACGAGGCCGACACAAAGGCACCAACCTGCGCCAGATGTTTGGCCATCCCCGTGACCTCTGGCAGCGCGAAGAGGAGGAGGGATCCACTCCAGACCGCGATGGCCGCGCAGTACACGGTCAACCCCAGCATCGAGCGCCCATAGAACAGCGCGGAAAAAAACAGGAGTAGGGAGACCGACAAGACCGGAATCAGACTGTAGGCGTAGAGTGGGGTCATAGGCTCACACTTCACTCATCTCCAACACCACGGTGGCGAGCCCATCCACATTGCCAGCGACCTCTTTCAACAGACTCGCGAGTTTCGTCTCCGGTTGGTCGGCAAATCGGAGCAACAGCACTTGCGAGCTGATCTCCTCAAGTTTGACGAGGGCCCGTTCTAACTCATCGTGCGTCCGGTCCCGCATGGATTGCAGCCGTTCGATGTTTCGTCGTCGCGCGCCCAGGCTGCGCACTCGTGGTTCTTCGTCATTATACCCCTTGCTTCGCAAATCGTGCAGTGCGGCATCGACTTGCGTCATGTCGAACTCGTGCGAGTGCAGCATCTCCTCCATTTCTTGCAGCCGATGCTCGGCAACATCAAGCGAGCGCACCATGGCGTCAATCTGCGTGAGTTGCGGCTTGATGACACCTTCAGCCAGACCATCAAGACGGCCGATCGCTTGCAGCAAGCGTTGTTGGGTCTCGTGGAGGCGAGACTCCTTCGTGTCGCGCGCTCGCTCGGAATTCCCGCGTGGGGAACTCACGCGTGAGGAATCACTCGCGAGGGCTTGTCCAAACAGCAGCGGCGCGAAAAAGGGCCACAGCAGCGCCCACATCAGAAGGTCAAAAACCGCTGACACGCTCAGCGTACGACCGTGGGCGACCCAGAGGGCCGTCGCCACCACCATGCCGATGACGAGATAGATCATGAACGTCTCAACGATACCCATAATGGTTTCCTCCGTTAGAACATCGCCGCCAGCCCCTCGCCAATGCGATACAACGCGACCGGGCACACAACGGCATACATCATGCCCCAGGCCATCACTAGTCGTGAGAGGAAACAGGGGCGGCGGACATGGGCGACTGGCAATACCTGCCCCAGCCGCTCAAAGCTCTTGTACAACGAGGTGAGCCCCGCGAGCCCTACGACGAAGGGAAGCAAGACCCCCAATAGAATCAGCTCCTCTCCACCCTCGATCACCCCAACGACAGAGCCGAGCACGATGGCCGCGTACACCGGAAGAACCCCAAGCAAGAGGATCGACGTGCGGGCCTGTATCCGCAGGGCCTGCATGGTGATGAGGCGAAACGACGCATCGAGTCCCGACAACTGGGTATAGAAATAGAAACTCGGCAAGCACACCGCCAATGCCAACAAGAAGGCGGCGGTCAGCGCCAAGGGGAACGTGAGCAGCGGGACTCGTCCCAACCATTCACCCATTGGCCCAGGAAGCTGAAGGAGCTGCGCCGCCAAGCCAACCGCGAAGCCATACAGCGTCGTGCCGCCAACGGACAGCGTCAGGAGTTTCTGAATAGGCGCAATGTCCCGCTCCCCCGCCACGATGGCTTCATCGAGTCGCGGGTCATCGCGAATCAACAAATCGTGAAAATGGAGGGGGCGCTCGCGCGCGGCGACCTGTGGTGCGGCAACTGACGGAGTAGCGACCGCGAACGATTCCAGTGTTTTTGTGAGTACCATGAAATGCTCCTTTCCTTAGAAAGCGAAAATGCCAAAGAGAGAAAACAACTCCATGCCGATAACCGCATGGAGCACTAACCACCAAAAGCCAGAGGATAACGAGCGATCCGGTTCCAGGGCATGAAACACCCGGAGAAATACGTCCGCCATGCACACCCCAACACCAGCGAAGATGACGATATTGATCAGCGCGCGAATGGTGGGAAACGGTAACGACAGACTGAAGAACCAATTGATCGGCACACTCGCGAGCATCGCCCACGCGCCGAAACAGACGGTGACGCTGGCCGCGAGGACGGTGGCATATACGTTGAGCTTCGAGCCCCACGCGCTCTTGAAGATGTAGAGAGCGGGGAGCGCGATCATCCACGCGCCTCCCGCCGCGAGCGGTGTCAGGACCGCTGCCCGCCCCATCGCCCAGGCTCCATTATGGATTTGCATGATGAGGCCATACACCGCCATCCCGAAGATGGCATTCATCAATAAAATACAACCTCACCTTACGCGGCGCCTCCGAGTGCAGGCGAGAGGGTCTGTAAGGTAGCGAAAGCGGAGCGGAGCGCATTGACGTAGAGTTTAGACTTGCGGGCGAAATGGTTGAGCTTGGTCTTCATCTTCAAGCGTTCCAATTTGACGA